>NZ_JBIGLU010000104.1:0-565 GCF_043658375.1 Pseudomonas sp. PsB
GAATTGTTGTTTCTCAGGCTATTTGTGTACATGCGCTTATAAGATGATTGCAGGCTTTTAACAGGCTGTAACAGTGAACACAGGAACCCTCAAAACTACTTGGAAAGTGAGGCGTCTCATTGCCACCTCTCTGCCCTGCATACACACACAGCTGGAATGATTGCAGCTTTGTTTCTCAACGCCCTGTGTGCGGTGATGGAGCAACAGCGCCCTCCTCTGGTGACAGCTGAGAGGAAAAAGCTTACAGCACCTGGTATTCCCAGGCGGTCTCCCATCCAAGTACTAACCAGGCCCGACCCTGCTTAGCTTCCGAGATCAGACGAGATCGGGCGTGTTCAGGGTGGTGTGGCCGTAAGCGAGGAAACAGCCAGCAGAAAGCCCATTTAAAGATGCTGTGACACCACTGACAGTTCCTCTCACCATCTGAGTGGCGGATAATGGTGTCTCAGCCATCAAACACATGCTATACTTTAACATTACTTTCATAGGAATTGTTGTTTCTCAGGCTATTTGTGTACATGCGCTTATAAGATGATTGCAGGCTTTTAACAGGCTGTAACAGTGA
>NZ_JBIGLU010000041.1:0-35273 GCF_043658375.1 Pseudomonas sp. PsB
TCGTTCTTGCATGGAACCTCCTGATTGGGCGAATCATATCGCCCTTAAGAGGTGTCCGGGATCATTAGGCCAGTTCAAGGCCGCTCCTACAGGGGAACGCGTATCGTCTGTAGGAGCGGCCTTGTTTCGCGATGGGCTGCAAAGCAGCCCCCAGGGCCCTCAGCCCTTGTTGCCAACCAGGCTATCCACCGCCGGCACCCGCGTATCGCTTTCCATCTGCGCATCATGTTCCAACTGATGGCTGAAGCGCTCCAACGACGCATTGGCCGGCTGCGAATCACTGGCAAACACCGGCGGGCTCAGCAGGTACGCCGACAACAAGCGGCTCAACGCCGCCAGGCTGTCGATGTGTGTTCGCTCGTAGCCATGGGTGGCATCGCAGCCAAAGGCCACCAGCGCGGTACGAATATCGTGCCCCGCCGTCACTGCCGAATGGGCATCGCTGAAGTAATAGCGGAACAGATCGCGCCGCACCGGCAGGTCGTGGTCGCCGGCCAGTTTCAGCAGGTGCCGGGACAGGTGGTAATCGTAAGGCCCCGACGAGTCCTGCATGGCCACGCTCACCGCATGCTCGCTGGAGGCCTGCCCGGGCGCCACCGGGGCAATGTCGATGCCGACGAACTCGCTGACATCCCAGGGCAGGGCGCCAGCCGCTCCCGAGCCGGTCTCTTCGGTGATGGTGAACAGCGGGTGGCAGTCGATCAACGGTTGGCGGCCGCTTTCCACCACGGCTTTCAGCGCCGCCAGTAGTGCTGCCACGCCGGCCTTGTCGTCCAGGTGGCGGGCGCTGATGTGGCCGCTTTCGGTGAATTCGGGCAGCGGGTCGAAGGCAACGAAATCACCGATGCTTACACCCAGCGCCTCGCAGTCGGCGCGGGTGGCGCAGTAGGCGTCCAGGCGCACCTCAACGTGCTCCCAGCTGATCGGCATCTGGTCGATGGCGGTGTTGAAGGCATGCCCGCTGGCCATCAGCGGCAGCACGCTGCCCCGGTATACGCCGGTATCGGTGAACACGCTGACCCGGCTGCCTTCGGCGAAGCGGCTGGACCAGCAACCGACCGGCGCCAGGGCCAGGCGGCCGTTGTCCTGCAACTGGCGCACGCTGGCGCCGATGGTGTCCAGGTGAGCGGACACGGCGCGGTCAGGTGAGGTCTGGCGGCCCTTGAGGGTGGCGCGGATGGTGCCGCGGCGGGTCAGCTCGAAGGGGATGCCCAGTTCGTCCAGGCGTTCGGCCACGTAGCGCACGATGGTGTCGGTGAAACCGGTGGGGCTGGGGATGGCGAGCATTTCCAGCAGCACGCGCTTGAGGTAGTCGAGATCGGGTTCGGGATGTCGGTCGGACATGGTTGGGAACTCCTTTACTCCTGTGCCGGCCTCTTCGCGGGTAAACCCGCTCCCACAGGTCCACCACAGCCCTCGATACTTGTGGGGTCCCTGTGGGAGCGGGTTTACCCGCGAAGAGGCCAGCAGCGGTTACGCCAAAGGCCGGCTATGCGGAAACAGCAGGTCGATAAAACGCTCGGCGGTCGGTTGCGGTTCATGGTTGGCCAACCCGGCACGCTCGTTGGCCTCGATGATCACGTATTCCGGTTGCCCGGCATCACGCACCATGAAGTCCAGCCCCACCACCGGGATCTCCAGCGCCCGTGCAGCGCGCACGGCGGCGTCGGCCAGCACCGGGTGCAGGCGTTCGGTAACGTCTTCCAGGGTGCCGCCGGTGTGCAGGTTGGCGGTGCGTCGTACGGCCAGGCGCTGGCCGGCGGGCAACACGTCGTCGTAGCCAAAGCCCGCCGCGCGCAGGGTGCGCTCGGTTTCGTCGTCCAGCGGAATGCGGCTTTCGCCACCGGTTGCGGCCTGGCGTCGGCGGCTCTGGGCATCGATCAGCTGGCGGATGCTGTGCTTGCCATCGCCCAGCACCTGCGCCGGGTGACGGATGGCTGCCGCCACCACTTCATAGCCGATCACCACGATGCGCAGGTCATGCCCGGCATGGAAGCTTTCCAGCAACACGCGGCTGTCGAACTGGCGGGCCTGCGCCACGGCGTGGGTGATGTCGTCGATGCAGGTGAGGTTCACCGCCACGCCCTGGCCTTGCTCGCCATCGACCGGCTTGACCACCACCGCGCCATGCTCGTCGAGAAACGCCAGGTTGTCATCGGCATTGCCGGCCAGTTGCTGCGCCGGCACCTGCAGCCCGGCATTGTGCAGGGCATGCTGGGTCAGGCGCTTGTCCTGGCACAGGGTCATGGTCACGGCGCTGGTCAGGTCGCTGAGCGACTCACGGCAGCGAATGCGGCGCCCACCCAGGCTGAGGGTGAACAGGCCACCGGCGGCATCGTCCACTTGTACCTCGATGCCCCGGCGCAGTGCCTCGTCGACGATGATGCGTGCGTACGGGTTGAGGTCGGCTTGAGGCCCCGGCCCCAGAAACAGCTGCTCGTTGATGCCGTTCTTGCGCTTGACCGCGAAGGTCGGCAGGTTGCGAAAACCCAGCTTCTGATACAGGCGCTTGGCCTGGCGGTTGTCGTGCAGCACCGACAGGTCCAGGTAGGCCAGCCCACGGCTCATGAAGTGCTCGATCAGGTGGCGCACCAGCACTTCACCCACGCCGGGGCGGGTGCAGTGCGGGTCTACCGCCAGGCACCACAGGCTGCTGCCGTGCTCGGGGTCGTCGAATGCCTTGGCGTGGTTCAGGCCCATGACGCTGCCGATCACCGCGCCACTGTCTTCGTCCTCGGCCAGCCAGTACACCGGGCCGCCCAGGTGCAGAGGGGTGAGCAACTCGGCGTCGACCGGCAGCATGCCGCGCGCCTGGTACAGGGTGTTGATCGCCTGCCAGTCGCCCGGGTTCTGCGCCCGGCGCACGCGGAAGCCGCGGAACACCCGCTGCGCCGGGCGGTAGTCGGTGAACCACAGGCGCAGGGTGTCGGACGGGTCGAGGAACAGTTGCTGCGGGGCCTGGGCCAGCAGTTGCTGGGGCGCGGCCACGTACAGGGCGATGTCGCGCTCGCCGGGGCGTTCTTCCAGCAGGTCGGCGGCCAGGTCGGCCGGGTTGGGGTAGGTGTGGCCGATCAGCAGCCGGCCCCAGCCGCAATGCACGGCGCGCGGCTGGTCGTGGGGCTGGCTGCCGTCGCCGGCCAGGCGCGCCTGCAGGCGCTCGTAGGACGGCGCCTGGCCGCGCAGCAGGCGCTGACCGTAAGCGATTTCGTGGGCTTTCATCGGTCAGATTCCTTGTTCGCTCAGCCACAGGTTCAGCGCCGCCAGCTGCCACAGCTTGGAGCCACGTAGCGGCGTCAGTTGGCCGTGCGGGTTGCTCAGCAGGCGGTCGAGCATGGCCGGGTTGAACAGCCCGCGGTCCTGGCTGGGGTCGGTCAGCAATTCACGTACCCAGCCGAGGGTGGCGCCTTCCAGGTGCTTCAGGCCCGGTACCGGGAAGTAGCCCTTCTTGCGGTCGATCACCTCGTGCGGGATCACCCGCCGCGCCGCCTGCTTGAGCACCTGCTTGCCGCCGTCGGGCAGCTTGAAGCGTGCCGGAATGCGTGCCGAAAGCTCCACCAGCCGGTAGTCGAGGAACGGCGTGCGCGCCTCCAGGCCCCAGGCCATGGTCATGTTGTCGACCCGTTTGACCGGGTCGTCGACCAGCATCACCGTGCTGTCCAGGCGCAGCGCCTTGTCTACTGCATCGGGGGCACCGGGGCGGGCGAAGTGTTCACGGACGAAGTCGCCGGCCGCGTCGGTTTCCAGAAGCCAGGGTGCCTGCACGGTGTCGCGGTACTCGGCGTGGCTGCGATCGAAGAAGGCCTCGCGGTAGGCGGTAAAGGCATCTTCGGCGCCGTCCACCTGCGGGTACCAGTGGTAGCCGGCGAACAGCTCGTCGGCGCCCTGGCCGCTTTGCACGCCCTTGCAGTGCCGGGCCACTTCCCGCGACAGCAGGTAAAAGGCGATGCAGTCGTGGCTGACCATCGGCTCGCTCATGGCGCGGAAGGCGGCCGGCAATTGCTCGATGATCTCGTGCTCGGCGATGCGCAGCTGGTGGTGACGGGTGCCGTAGTGCTTGGCGATCAGGTCGGAATACTGGAACTCGTCGCCGCGTTCGCCGCCGGCATCCTCGAAACCGATGGAGAAGGTCGACAGGTCGTCCACGCCCACTTCGCGCAGCAGGCCGACCAGCAGGCTGGAATCGACCCCACCGGACAGCAGCACACCCACGTCCACCGCTGCCCGTTGGCGAATGGCCACGGCGTCGCGGGTGGCATCGAGTACGCGGGTGGTCCAGCCTTCCAGGTCCAGCTCACGTTCGTCGGGGTTGGCGCCGTAGTGCAGCTGCCACCAGGTCTGGCGTTCCACTTCGCCATGGCGGTCGATGCGCATCCAGGTACCGGGTTCCAGCTTTTGCACGTTGGCCAGCAGGGTGCGTGGCGCCGGCACCACGGCGTGGAAATTCAGGTAGTGGTTGAGTGCCACCGGGTCGAGCATCGGGTCGATGTCACCACCCTTGAGCAGCGCCGGCAGGGTCGAGGCGAAGCGCAGGCGCTCGCCGTTGCGCGACAGGTACAAGGGTTTGACGCCCAGGCGGTCGCGGGCGAGGAACAGGCGCTGGTTGTCGCGCTCCCAGATGGCCAGGGCGAACATGCCATTGAGCTTGGGCAGCAAGGCCGCGCCCCAGGCGTGGTAGCCCTTGAGCAGCACCTCGGTGTCGCCGTCGGACCAGAAGCTGTAGCCCAGGGCCTGCAGCTCCTGGCGCAGTTCGGGGAAGTTGTAGATGGCGCCGTTGAAAGCCAGCGACAGGCCCAGGGTGTTGTCGACCATCGGCTGGGCAGAGCCGTCGGACAGGTCCATGATTTTCAGGCGCCGGTGGCCGAGGGCGATCGGGCCTTGGCTATGGAAGCCCCAGGCATCCGGGCCGCGGGGCGCCAGGTGGTGGGTTATGCGCTCTACCGCAGCCAGGTCGGCTGGGCGAGGGGCTTGGTCGATGGGGGTGAAACGCAACTCTCCTGCTAATCCGCACATAGGTCCTTACCGGTTTTTCCGTTGGGGAGGGGGTGCCCCGGATTAGGGCACCTTAAGGAACTGACCCATGTGGTTTGTGAGAGTTTTAGATCGATCTGTTATATGGCGCAAAGCTATGGGGGCGCGTTGCGCCCCTTTCGCGACACAAGGCCGCTCCTACAAGAGAATACGATCTCCTGTAGGAGCGGCCTTGTGTCGCGATGGGCTGCGCAGCAGCCCCATTCCCCTATTTCCCGCGAATCAACCTGCGCAAGGCAAACCGGTTCGGGTGGCACGCCTCCGCCACCGCCCGTGGCAACGGCAGCGGTTCCCCGCATACCCACGCCGCCACCAGTTCGCCGCTCAACGGCGCCGTGATCAATCCGCGCGAGCCATGCCCGCTGTTCACATACAACCCATCCAGCCAGGGGCAGGCCACATCCGGCACCTGCCGTGCATCCCGGCCCAGCACTGCATAGGCCTGGGCGAACGCCTGCGCATCCGCCACCGGCCCGACGATCGGCAGGTAATCCGGGCTGGTGCAACGGAACGCCGCACGCCCCTGCAATTGCCCAGGGTCCAGCTCGGCGGTACCCAGGCGCTGGGCCAGGTCGACCGAAATCTCGTCCAGCAATGCCAGGTTGCCCTGGTGCTCGGCCACCGTCGGTGCCAGGTCTGTGCTGTGGAAGTCGAAGCTCGCGCCCAAGGTGTGTTCACCCCCGCGCGGCGGCGCTACATAGCCTTCCGCACACACCACGGTGCGCAGCGCGCGGCTGCTGGCCGTGGCCGGCAGGCGGGTGATCTGCCCGCGGATGCGCTTGAGCGGAAGGTGCGCGCATGGCTCGAAGCGCAGTACGTCGGCGGCACCGGCCAGGACCACCACCGGCGCGCTGGCCAGCAAACGTTCGCCAGCCCAGGCTTGCCACTGCCCGTCGACCTTGCGCAGTTCGAGCACCTCCTGGTGCGTCAGCAGGCGAATACCCGGGTGCTGCAACTGCTGCTGGCACAGCGCCGGCGGGTGCACCCAGCCACCTTCGGGATAGAACAGCCCACCAGCCGGCAAGGCCACCCCGGCGATGGCTTCGGCCTCTGCACGTTCCAGCGAGTGCAACAGGCCAGGTTCGAAGGCGCCAGCCAGTTTGCCCTGGCGTTCGGCTTCCTTGCTGTCGAAGGCCAGTTGCAGCACGCCGCAGGCATCCCAGTCGTGGCCACGTTGCAGGCGCTGCAGCTGGCGCCGGGTGTAACCGAAACCGGCCAGGATCATCTGCGACAACGCCGTGCCGTGGGCGGACAGCTTCAGGTACAGCACCCCTTGCGGGTTACCCGAAGCTTCCTGTGCCGGGGTGTCGTGGCGTTCCAGCACGGTAACTTGCCAGCCACGCCGTGCCAGGCTGGCGGCGGTCGTGCTACCGGCGAGCCCGGCGCCTATCACCAGCGCTTCACGCGGCCCCGCTACGGCAGCCGGGCGCGCGTACCATGGCGCGCCGGGGCTGGGCACAGGGCCGACATAGGCGCCGCTCATCACTTCCCATTTCTTGCCGATGCCCGGCACCTTCTTCATGGCGAAGCCGGCCTCGACCAGGCTGCGGCGTACCCAACCGGTGGTGGTGAAGGTGCCTAGCACCGTGCCCGGGTGTGACAGCCGTGCCAGCTGCGCGAACAGCTCCGGGGTCCACATGTCGGGGTTCTTGGCCGGGGCGAAGCCGTCGAGGAACCACACGTCGATCTGCGCATCGAGTTGTGGCAGCTGTTCCAGTACGTCGCCTATCAACAGGGTGAGGGTGACCCGGCCGTTGTCGAAGGTGAACTGTTGGAAGCCAGGGTGCACTGCCACGTACTGCTCCAGCAGGGGCTCGGCATAGGCGGCAAGTTCAGGCCACAGGCATATGGCGCGGGCCAAGTCGTCGCGATCGAGGGGGTACTTTTCGACGCTGACGAAATGCAGGCGAGCCTCGGCGTGGGCGTGTTGCTCGAACAGTTGCCAGGCGCAGTAGAAGTTCATGCCGGTGCCGAACCCGGTTTCGCCGATCACCAGGCAGGCGTGCGGGGCGAGGTCGGCAAAGCGCTCGGCCAGGCGGGTTTGCCCAAGAAACACGTGCTTGGTTTCTTCGATGCCTTCGTTGACTGCGAAATAGACGTCGTCGTATTGCCGCGAATGGGGGCGGCCCTGGTCGTCCCAGTCGATCTGGGCGTGCTGGAGGAGGGTGGACATGGTTGGCTCGGTTGCAGCGGATGGGCGGATTTTATGCCATCCGGGAGGTTTGCGCAGGCTGTGCCGGCCTCTTCGCGGGCACGCCCGCTCCCGCAGGTACTGCACAAGCCTTCAAATCCGCTAGTCTTGCTTATCCATTGAAGGAGCCAGTGCATGTTCGAATCCGCCGAAATCGGCCACAGCATCGACAAGGAGGCTTACGACGCCGAGGTACCCGCTTTGCGCGAGGCCCTGCTCGAAGCCCAGTACGAACTCAAGCAGCAGGCGCGCTTCCCGGTAATCGTGCTGATCAACGGTATCGAAGGCGCCGGCAAGGGCGAGACGGTCAAACTGCTCAACGAGTGGATGGACCCGCGCATGATCGATGTGCTCACCTTCGACCAGCAGACCGACGAAGAGCTGGCGCGCCCGCCGGCCTGGCGCTACTGGCGGGCCCTGCCACCGAAGGGGCGGATGGGCGTGTTCTTCGGCAACTGGTACAGCCAGATGCTGCAGGGGCGGGTGCACGGGGTGTTCAAGGACGCCGTGCTCGACCAGGCCATCACCGGCGCCGAGCGGCTGGAGGAAATGCTGTGCGACGAAGGTGCGCTGATCATCAAGTTCTGGTTCCACCTGTCCAAGAAACAGATGAAGGCGCGGCTGAAATCGCTCAAGGATGACCCGCTGCACAGCTGGAAGATCAGCCCGCTGGACTGGCAGCAGTCGGAGACCTACGACCGTTTCGTGCGCTTTGGTGAGCGCGTGCTGCGCCGCACCAGCCGTGACTATGCGCCGTGGCATGTCATCGAGGGCGTCGACCCGAACTACCGCAGCCTGGCGGTAGGTCGCATCCTGCTGGAAAGCCTGCAGGCGGCACTGGACAACAACCCCAAAGGCAAGCACCGGGGCAACGTTGCTCCGCTGGGCCGCAGCATCGACCAGCGCAGCCTGCTCGGCGCGCTGGACATGACCCTGCGCCTGGACAAGTCCGACTACCAGGAGCAACTGGTCACCGAGCAGGCACGCCTGGCCGGCCTGCTGCGCCACAAGCACATGCGCCGGCATGCCTTGGTGGCGGTGTTCGAAGGCAACGACGCTGCCGGCAAGGGCGGCGCCATCCGCCGCGTGGCCGCCGCGCTGGACCCGCGCCAGTACCGCATCGTGCCGATTGCCGCGCCCACTGAAGAAGAACGCGCGCAGCCTTACCTGTGGCGGTTCTGGCGGCACATTCCGGCGCGTGGCAAGTTCACCATCTTCGACCGTTCCTGGTATGGCCGGGTGCTGGTGGAGCGGGTGGAAGGCTTCTGCAGCCCGGCCGACTGGATGCGTGCCTACAGCGAGATCAACGATTTCGAGGAACAGCTGGTGAATGCCGGCACGGTGGTGGTCAAGTTCTGGCTGGCGATCGACCAGCAGACCCAGCTGGAGCGCTTTGAAGAGCGCGAGCAGATCCCGTTCAAGCGCTACAAGATCACCGAGGACGACTGGCGCAATCGCGACAAGTGGGACGACTATGTTCAGGCGGTGGGTGACATGGTCGACCGCACCAGCACCGAGATCGCGCCGTGGACGCTGGTGGAGGCCAACGACAAGCGCTGGGCGCGGGTGAAGGTGTTGCGCACCATCAACCAGGCGCTTGAGGCGGCGTTTGCCAGGGACAAGAAATAGCCAAGCTTGTTGGTTGCCTGTTCTGGCCTCTTCGCGGGCACGCCCGCTCCCACAGGGACCCCCACAAAATTCAGCCCTGTGGTATTCCTGTGGGAGCGGGCGTGCCCGCGAAAGGGTCAGAACAGGCAGCACACCTGCCAAGCCATGCCGCAGAAGAATGACCTGATGAATTCTTTTCCCGGCACTTGCCACCGTCCCCGCCCTCCAAGCCCGTAGAATTCAACTACCCCCACCACGGGCTTGATCGAGGATTTTATGCACACCATTACCGGCCGCTGGGGCTATGGCCTGTTCCTGGCACTTCTGACTGCATTGCTCTGGGGCGTCCTGCCGATCAAGCTCAAGCAGGTGCTGCAAGTGGTCGACCCGGTCACCGTCACCTGGTACCGCCTGCTGGTTTCCGGTGGCCTGCTGTTTGCCTGGCTGGCCGCCAAGCGCAGGTTGCCCTCCTTGCGCAAACTGGCGCCCAAGGGCAAAGGCCTTGTGGTAGTGGCCGTGCTTGGCCTGATGGGCAACTACGTGCTGTACCTGATCGGCCTCAACCTGCTCAGCCCGGGCACCGCGCAACTGGTCGTGCAGATCGGCCCGGTGCTGTTGCTGGTGGCTAGTGTGTTCGTGTTCCGCGAGCGTTTCAGCCTGGGGCAGGGCGTGGGCCTGCTGATCCTGCTGGCGGGGTTCGGGCTGTTTTTCAACCAGCGTTTGGAAGAGCTGCTGACCTCGCTCGGCACCTATACCACCGGCGTGCTGACCATCCTGCTGGCCACCAGCATCTGGGTGTTCTATGCGCTTAGCCAGAAGCAGCTGCTGACTGTGTGGCATTCGCAGCAGGTAATGATGGTGATCTACCTCAGCTGCGCCGCGCTGCTGACGCCCTGGGTCCACCCGTTGGAGGCGTTGCAGCTGACCCCGGTGCAAGGCTGGCTGTTGCTGGCCTGTTGCCTGAATACCCTGGTGGCCTATGGCGCGTTCGCCGAGGCGCTGGCGCACTGGGAGGCGTCGCGGGTGAGTGCCACGCTGGCGCTGACCCCGCTGGTGACCTTTGTCGCGGTGGCGCTGGCGGCGTTGGTGTGGCCTGAGTATGTGCACGCCGAGGACATCAATGCCCTGGGTTATGTGGGGGCGGTGACGGTGGTGCTGGGTTCGGCGCTGGTGGCGCTGGGGCCTTCGCTGGTGGCCGGGTGGCGCGCCCGCAAGTTCAAGAGGGTTGCGCGCTCTGTGTAGGAGCGGCCTTGTGTCGCGATGGGCTGCGCAGCAGCCCCAGAAATCTCGGCAGCGACATAGATTTTTGGGGGCTGCTGCGCAGCCCATCGCGACACAAGGCCGCTCCTACAGGGGAGCGCGGTCTCTGAGCTGTCAGCCCTTGCCCCCCGGAGCCAGCATGTTCTCCGGCCTCACCCACTGGTCGAACTGCTCATTGGTCAGGTACTTCAGCTCCAGTGCCGCCTCGCGCAAGGTCTTGCCTTCGCCATAGGCCTTCTTGGCAATTTCCGCTGCCTTGTCATAGCCAATATGCGGGTTCAACGCCGTCACCAGCATCAGCCCCCGCTCCAGGTGCGCCGCCATCTGCTCGGCATCCGGCTCGATGCCCGCCACGCAGTGCTGCTGGAAGTTGCGGCAGCCGTCAGCCAGCAATTCGATCGACTGCAGCAGGTTGTGGATGATCACCGGCTTGAACACGTTCAGCTGCAAATGCCCCTGGCTGGCGGCAAAGCCGATCGCCGCGTCGTTGCCCAGCACCTGGCAGGCCAGCATCGACAGCGCTTCGCACTGGGTCGGGTTGACCTTGCCTGGCATGATCGAGCTGCCCGGCTCGTTGGCCGGCAGGCGTACCTCGGCCAGCCCGGCGCGCGGGCCGGAACCCAGCAGGCGCAGGTCGTTGGCGATTTTCATCAGGGCCACGGCCAGGGTCTTCAGGGCGCCGGCCAGGCTGGTCAGCGGCTCGTGGCCGGCGAGGGCAGCGAACTTGTTCGGCGCAGTGACGAACGGCAGGCCGGACAACGCCGCCAGCTCGGCGGCGATGGCTTCGGCAAAACCATGCGGGGCGTTGAGCCCGGTACCCACGGCAGTGCCGCCCTGGGCCAGTTCGCACACCGCCGGCAGGGTGGCGCGGATGGCGCGCTGGGCATAGTCGAGCTGGGCGACGAAGGCCGACACCTCCTGGCCGAAGGTGATCGGCGTGGCGTCCATCATGTGCGTGCGGCCGGTCTTCACCAGCTTGTGGTGGCGTGCCGACAGCTCGGCCAGCCCCGAGGACAGCTCTGCGATGGCCGGCAGCAGCTTCTCGTGCACCGCCCGCGCCGCAGCGATGTGCATGGCGGTGGGGAAGCAGTCGTTGGAACTCTGCGAGCGGTTGACGTGGTCGTTGGGGTGCACGGGGGCCTTGCCGCCACGGCCCTTGCCGGCCAGTTCGTTGGCCCGCCCGGCGATCACTTCGTTGACGTTCATGTTGCTCTGGGTGCCGCTGCCGGTCTGCCAGACCACCAGCGGGAACTGGTCGTCATGCTGGCCGCCCAGCACTTCGTCGGCGGCCTGTTCGATCAGCCGGGCGATGTCGGCCGGCAAGTCGCCGTTACGGTCGTTGACGCGGGCCGCGGCCTTCTTGATCAGCGCCAGGGCGTGCAGCACCGCGATGGGCATGCGTTCCTTGCCAATGGCGAAGTTGATCAGCGAACGCTGGGTCTGCGCACCCCAGTAGGCGTCCTCAGGAACTTCGACCGGGCCCAGGCTGTCTGTCTCGATACGGCTCATTCTGTACTCACTCCTGTGTAGTTCGAAATCGCAGTTTAGGCCCTGATTCGACCGAGCGGTTCCGTCGCTCGTCGTGCCACTTGAGCACATCGCCACCACGGCGCAGAATGCTCTACTCTGAGGTACCCGCCTCCCTCTCTTCTGAAGGAAATGCAATGACCCGTCTCCGTGTCCTTTGTGCCGCCGTTGCCCTGGCTTGCGCCAGCGGCCAGGTACTCGCTGCCACCGCCAGCCACAACGCTGCTGCCGAGAAATTCCTGACCCTGGCCAACGCCGACAAGCTGGGCACCCCGGTGTACATGCAGGTCCAGCAGATGTTCGCCCAGCGTTTCGCCCAGACCAAGGCCCCGACCACCAAGCAGGCGGTGCTGGAAAGCTACCAGGCCAAGGCCAACGCCGCGCTGGACAACGCCATCGGCTGGAACAAGCTGAAGCCGAAGATGGTCGACCTGTACACCCAGACCTTCACCGAGCAGGAGCTCAAGGACCTGGTCAAGTTCTACGAATCGCCGCTGGGCAAGAAAGTGCTGCGCGAAATGCCCAAGGTCACCCAGCAGTCGGCCCAGCTGACCCAGCAGAGCCTGGAGCCAGCGGTACCGGTGGTGAACAAGCTGCTGGACGACATGACCAAGGAACTGGACCCGAACGCTGGCAAGGCCGCCGCCCCGGCGAAGAAGTGAGTACGCCGCGATGACCATGCAACAGCGTATCGAACAGCAGCTGGCCGCCCTGGCGCCGCAACACCTGCAAGTGCTCAACGAAAGCCACATGCACAGTCGTGGTCAGGAGACCCACTACAAGGCAGTGATCGTCAGCGAGCAGTTTGCCGGGTTGAACAGCGTCAAGCGCCACCAGAAGGTGTACGCCACCATGGGTGAGCTGATGGGCGAGATCCATGCCCTGGCCATCCACACCTACACCGCCGAAGAGTGGGCCAAGGTCGGCGTTGCACCCGCCTCGCCTGTGTGCGCGGGCGGCGGGCACTGAAACCTTGCTGTTGTTCTGGTAGAATCCGCAACATTCCGGGGGCCGCTTTGCGGCCCATTCGCGGCACAAGGCCGCTCCTACAGGGATAGCGCAGCCCGTCGGCTGGTGCATTCCCCTGTAGGAGCGGCCTTGTGCCGCGAATGGGGCGCAAAGCGCCCCCTGCTTTTTTGTCACACTGTCAAACCCGGTCCGCCCCTTACGAGGGCAACCACTGGAGATCCTGCTTCATGTCCCAACCCATCGTCGTCGCGGCGCTGTACAAGTTCGTCACCCTGGAAGACTACGTCGAGCTGCGCGAGCCGCTGCTCAAGACCATGCTCGACAACAACGTCAAGGGCACCCTGCTGCTGGCCCACGAGGGCATCAACGGCACCGTGTCGGCCACCCGCGAAGGCATCGACGGCCTGCTGGCCTGGCTGCGCAACGACCCACGCCTTGCCGATGTCGACCACAAGGAGTCGTACTGCGACGAACAGCCGTTCTACCGCACCAAGGTCAAGCTCAAGAAAGAGATCGTAACCCTCGGCGTACCGGGCGTGGACCCGAACCAGGCGGTCGGCACCTACGTCGAGCCCAAGGACTGGAACGCGCTGATCAGCGACCCGGAAGTGCTGCTGATCGACACCCGCAACGACTACGAAGTGGCCATCGGTACCTTCAAGGGCGCCATCGACCCGAAGACCGAAACCTTCCGCGAGTTCCCCGACTACATCAAGGCCAACTTCGACCCCAGCAAGCACAAGAAGGTTGCCATGTTCTGCACCGGCGGTATCCGTTGCGAAAAAGCCTCCAGCTACATGCTCGGTGAAGGCTTCGAGGCGGTCTATCATCTTAAGGGCGGCATCCTGAAATACTTCGAGGAAGTGCCTCAGGAAGAAAGCCTGTGGGACGGCGACTGCTTCGTCTTCGACAACCGCGTCACGGTGCGCCATGACCTGAGCGAAGGCGAGTACGACCAGTGCCACGCCTGCCGCCACCCGATCAATGCAGAGGAGCGCGCGTCCGAGCACTATTCGCCAGGGGTCAGCTGCCCGCATTGCTGGGACACCCTGAGCGAGAAGACCCGGCGTAGCGCCATCGACCGGCAGAAGCAGATCGAGCTGGCCAAGGCCCGCAACCTGCCGCACCCGATCGGTTACAACTACAAAGCCGAGGCTTGATGCATGTCTGCACGCCTGATCTATGTGATGGACCCGATGTGCTCCTGGTGCTGGGGTTTCGCACCCGTGGCCGCGGCCCTGATCGCCCAGGCGCGTGACGCAGGCGTGCCCACCCGCCTTGTGCCGGGCGGGCTGCGTACCGGCGGCAGTGCCCTGGACAGCTCTACCCGCAAGTACATCCTCGAACACTGGCAGGCGGTGGCCGATGCCACCGGCCAACCGTTCCGCTTCGAGGGGGCCATGCCCGACGGCTTCGTCTACGATACCGAGCCGGCCTGCCGTGCCTTGGTCACCGCCCGCGAACTGGACGCCGAGCGCGTCTGGCCGCTGCTGGCGCTGATCCAGCGTTCGTTCTACGAACAGGGCGTGGACGTGACCGTTGCGCCGCATCTGGTCGACCTGGCCGAACAGGCAGGCTTCGACCGTGCCGTGTTCGCCGAGGCCTTCGCCCGCGCCGATACCCGCTCCGCCACTGCAGCCGATTTCAGCTGGGCCCAGGACCTGGGCATCGCCGGTTTCCCGACCTTGCTTGCCGAACGCAATGGCCAACTGGCCCTGCTGACCAACGGCTACCAGCCGCTGGATCGCCTGCAACCCTTGCTCGGCCGCTGGCTGCAGCAGGCCGCCTGTGCTTGATGTGCCTGGGTCACCCGACCCGGTACCGGGCAAACCTCACACTGTGGCCGATCGATTGAGCTGGGCGGAAATCCGCCGCCTGGCCCTGCATCACAAGAAAAACCTCTGGTCCGCCAACCTCATCGCCGTATTGGCTGCCTGCTGCAGCGTGCCTATCCCGCTGCTGCTGCCGCTGCTGGTGGACGAAGTGCTGCTGGGCCATGGCGATGCCGCGCTGAAGTGGATGAACCACCTGCTGCCGTCCAGCTGGCAGGTGGCGGCGGGCTACATCGGCCTGATGTTGCTGCTGACCCTGTGCCTGCGCCTGGCCGCCCTGGCGTTCAACGTGATCCAGGCCAAGCTGTTCGCCGGCCTGGCCAAGGACATCGTCTACCGCCTGCGCATTCGGCTGATCGACCGGCTCAAGCGCATCTCGCTGAAGGAATACGAAAGCCTGGGCAGCGGCACGGTGACCACCCACCTGGTCACCGACCTGGACACCCTCGACAAGTTCGTCGGCGAAACCCTGAGCCGCTTCCTGGTGGCCATGCTGACCCTGACCGGCACGGCGGCCATCCTGATCTGGATGCACTGGCAGCTGGCCTTGCTGATCCTGCTGTTCAACCCGCTGGTGATCTACTTCACCGTGCAGCTGGGCAAGCGCGTCAAGCACCTGAAAAAGCTCGAGAACGACAGCACCGCACGGTTTACCCAGGCGCTGGCGGAAACCCTCGACGCCATTCAGGAAATCCGCGCCGGCAACCGCCAGGGCTACTTCCTCGGTCGCCTTGGCCTGCGCGCCCGCGAAGTGCGTGACTACGCCGTGGACTCGCAGTGGAAGAGCGATGCCAGCGGCCGCGCCAGTGGCCTGCTGTTCCAGTTCGGCATCGATATCTTCCGCGCCGCGGCCATGCTCACCGTGCTGTTCTCCGACCTGTCGATCGGCCAGATGCTGGCGGTGTTCAGCTACCTGTGGTTCATGATCGGCCCGGTGGAGCAGCTGCTCAACCTGCAATACGCCTACTACGCCGCCGGTGGTGCGCTGAGCCGCCTCAACGAACTGCTGGCCCGCGACGACGAACCGCAGTACCCGGCTGCCAGCGACCCGTTCGCCGGCCGCGAGACGGTGGGTATCGAAGTGCGCGACCTGCGCTTTGCCTATGCCGACGAGCCGGTGCTCGAGCACCTCGCCCTGTCCATCGCCCCGGGCGAGAAGGTGGCGATCGTCGGCGCCAGCGGTGGTGGCAAGAGCACCTTGGTGCAGCTGTTGCTGGGCCTCTACAGCGCCCAGGCCGGCACCATCCGCTTTGGCGGTGCCAGCCTGCAGGAAATCGGCCTGGAAACCCTGCGTGAAAACGTCGCGGTGGTATTGCAGCACCCGTCGTTGTTCAACGACACCGTGCGCGCCAACCTGACCATGGGCCGTGACTGCAGCGACGAGGCCTGCTGGCAGGCGCTGCGCATTGCCCAGCTGGATGCCACCATCGCCGCCCTGCCGCAGGGCCTGGACAGTGTGGTGGGGCGCTCCGGCGTGCGCTTGTCCGGTGGCCAGCGCCAGCGCCTGGCCATTGCCCGCATGGTGCTGGCCGAACCCAAGGTGGTGATCCTCGACGAAGCCACCTCGGCCCTGGATGCCGCCACCGAATACAACCTGCACCAGGCCCTGGCGCGCTTCCTCAGCGGCCGCACCACACTGATCATTGCCCACCGCCTGTCGGCGGTGAAACAGGCCGACCGGGTGCTGGTGTTCGACGGCGGGCACGTGGCCGAGGATGGCGACCATCAGCAGCTGATTGCCGAGGGTGGGTTGTATGCCAAGTTGTATGGGCACCTGCAGCAGAGCTGAATTTTTGGCAGCCTGTGCGGGCCCCTGTGGGAGATTGTCCAGCCCTTTGGGCTGCGCTGTCGCACAGGGAACAATGTTCGAGAGTGTGTCGCCTTCCCTTGTGGGAGCGGGCGTGCCCGCGAAGCAGACGACGCGGTGTATGGCACCGGCTTCGCCGGTGTTCGCGGGCACGCCCGCTCCCACAGTGCCAGTACAGGCCATATGTAAATCACCCCCTTTCCTGGCATAAAAAACCCAACCGCCGGGATGGCAAATGGCCTACGCTGTGCTTTGTCTGGGTTGATTTGCGCCTTATCTGCTCTGTGACAGGGACTCCATGAAGGGACATCGCACTCTAGAAGCGCCAAAGCTGCTCGGCATCACCTGGCCCTTCATCGCCGTTGTGGTCTTCCAGGTAGCCTTGGGCAGCCTCAGCCTTTATACGCTCTCGGCCGTGCGTGCCTATGTCGCGGGCGAAAGCCTTTGGTCCAAGGCGCAGAAAGACGCCATCTACTACCTCAACCTGTACGCCGAAACCCGCGACGACGGCACCTACCATCGCTATCGCCAGGCCATCACCGTGCCCCAGGGCGACCACCAGCTGCGCGAAGTGCTGGACCAGCCCAGCCCCGACCTGGACGCCGCGCGCCAGGCCGTGCTGCAAGGCGGCAACCACCCCGACGATGTCGAGCGGATCATCTGGTTCTACCGCAACTTTCGCAACGTCAGCTACATGCAGACGGCCATCGACTACTGGGACATCGGCGACGACTACCTGGGCAAGCTGGACATGCTGGCCATGGAAATGCGCAGCAGCTTCGCCGCTGGCCCGGTCGACGCCCGCACGGTCAGCGACTGGAAGGCGCGCATTGTCACCATCAACGAAGGGGTAACCCCGGCCGCCAAGGCGTTCAGCGATGCCTTGGGCGAGGGCTCGCGCATGCTGCAGCGGGTGCTGCTGATCACCAACCTGCTGACCGCGATGTTCCTGATTGCCATTGCCTGGCGCCGCTCCAGCAAGCTGCTGGCCCAGCGCCAGGCCTTTGCCAGCGCCCTGCAGGAAGAAAAGGAGCGGGCGCAGATCACCTTGCAGGCCATTGGTGATGCGGTGATTACCGCTGACGTGGAAGGCAGTATCGGCTACATGAACCCCGCCGCCGAGCAACTGACCCACTGGCAGGCCGGCCATGCCCAAGGCCTGCCGCTGTCGGCGCTGTTCAGCCTGGTGGACGAGCAGGCCGAGGAAGAGGGCCGCAGCCTGGTCGAACAGGTGCTCAGCGGCAGCCTCAAGGGTGGCGCCGAACATGCCCGGCTGATCCAGCGCCTGGACGGTAGCACCGTGTCGGTCAACCTGGTCGGTTCGCCGATCGTCAATGACGGCCAGGTCAGCGGCATCGTGCTGGTGCTGCACGACATGACCCAGGAGCGCCAGTACATCGCCAACCTGTCCTGGCAGGCGACCCACGACGCCCTGACCGGCCTGGCCAACCGCCGCGAGTTCGAATACCGCCTGGAGCAGGCGCTCAATGACCTGGCGCGCCAGGCCGGGCGGCATTCGCTGATGTTCCTCGACCTCGACCAGTTCAAGCTGGTCAACGATACCTGCGGGCATGCCGCTGGCGACGAGCTGCTGCGGCACATCTGCGCCGTGCTGCAGTCCGGCCTGCGCGAAGGCGACACCCTGGCCCGGCTGGGGGGGGGACGAATTCGGCGTGCTGCTGGAAAACTGCCCGCCCGATCAGGCCGAGCGCATTGCCGAGCAGCTGCGCCAGCTGGTGCAGAGCCTGCATTTCGTGTGGAAAGGGCGGCCGTTCGTCACTACCGTCAGTGTCGGCCTGGTGCACATGGCCCAGTCCCCCGGCACCCTCGAAACCTCGCTGCGCGCCGCCGACATGGCCTGCTACATGGCCAAGGAAAAAGGCCGCAACCGCGTGCAGGTGTACCATGCCGACGACAGCGAGCTGTCCATGCGCTTTGGCGAAATGGCCTGGATCCAGCGCTTGCACGTGGCCCTGGAAGAAAACCGCTTCTGCCTGTACGCCCAGGAAATCGCCCCGCTGAAAACCTTCGAAGGCCCCGGCCATATCGAGATCCTGCTACGCCTGCACGACGAAAGCGGACGTACCATCCTGCCCAGCAGCTTCATCCCGGCGGCCGAGCGCTACGGCCTGATGACCGCGCTGGACCGCTGGGTTGTGCGCAATGTGTTCCTGGTCATCCGCCAGTGCCTGGACGAAGGGCGCGAGGGGCCGCTGTCGATCTGTGCGATCAACCTGTCGGGGTCGAGCATTGGCGATGACAAGTTCCTCGAATACCTGCAACGCCTGTTCGTCGAATACGCCATTCCGCCGCGGATGATTTGTTTCGAAATCACCGAAACCAGCGCCATAGCCAACCTTGGCAGCGCCATTCGCTTCATCAACGAGTTGAAGGGGCTGGGTTGTCGCTTCTCGCTCGATGATTTCTGCGCCGGCATGTCGTCGTTCGCCTATCTCAAGCATTTGCCCGTGGATTACCTGAAGATCGACGGGAGTTTCGTCAAGGACATGCTCGACGACCCGGTCAACCGGGCCATGGTCGAGGTCATCAACCACATCGGTCACGTAATGGGTAAGCGCACCATTGCCGAATTCGTCGAAACACCCTTGATCGAGCAGGCCTTGCAGGAAATTGGCGTGGATTACGCCCAGGGCTATCTCATCGAACGCCCTCAGGTGTTCACCTGTGACAGTCTGCAGCGCCAACGGATCGCCGCCCGGCCTCTGTTGCAGCGGGCACCTGGCACGTTTCGCTAGCTAGAAATCACAAGGATCAAGGAGCTGAAAGTGATTGACGCATTCGTTCGTATCGGGCCTTTGATGGATCCCGCCAGCTACCCCCAATGGGCCCAGCAAATGATTGAAGACTGCCGCGAGAGCAAGCGCCGGGTAGTCGAGCATGAGTTCTACGCGCGCCTGCGCGATGGCCAGTTGAAGCAATCGACCATTCGCCAGTACCTGATCGGTGGCTGGCCGGTGGTGGAGCAGTTTTCGCTGTACATGGCTCACAACCTGACCAAGACCCGCTATGGCCGTCATCAGGGCGAAGACATGGCGCGGCGCTGGCTGATGCGCAACATCCGTGTCGAGCTCAACCACGCCGACTACTGGGTGAACTGGTGCCAGGCGCATGGCGTGCACCTGCACGAGCTGCAGGCCCAGGAAGTGCCGCCAGAGCTGAACGGCCTGAATGACTGGTGCTGGCGCGTGTGCGCCACCGAGAACCTGGCCATTTCCATGGCGGCGACCAACTACGCCATCGAAGGTGCGACCGGTGAATGGTCGGCGGTGGTGTGCTCCACCGACACCTATGCGCTGGGCTTCCCGGAGGATCAGCGCAAGCGGGCGATGAAGTGGCTGAAGATGCATGCCCAGTATGACGACGCGCACCCGTGGGAGGCGCTGGAGATCATCTGCACCCTGGCCGGCGAGAACCCGACCCAGGGGCTGCGCAATGAACTGCGCAAGGCGATTTGCAAGAGTTATGACTGCATGTACCTGTTCCTGGAACGGTGCATGCAGCTGGAAGGGCGCCAGCAGGGGCGCATGCGCCCGGTGTTGGCAGCGGGGTAGGGCCGGGGGCCGCCATGCGGCCCATCGCGACACAAGGCCGCTCCTACATGGGTATGCGATCCCCTGTAGGAGCGGCCTTGTGTCGCGATGGGCTGCAAAGCAGCCCCGGCTATTCCAAGCCTTACTGGGCGTTGAACGCCTGCCCATTCACCCCTTTGCTGTCCGGCCCCATCAGGTACAGGTACACCGGCATGATCTCTTCCGGCAGCGGGTTGTTCTGCGGGTTTTCGCTAGGGTAGGCCTGCGCCCGCATCGCCGTGCGCGTGGCACCCGGGTTGATGCTGTTGGAGCGCACCGGTGCCACGCCTTCCAGTTCATCGGCCAGGGTTTGCATCAGGCCCTCGGTGGCGAACTTGGACACGCCATAGGCGCCCCAGTAGGCCCGGCCCTTGCGCCCGACGCTGCTGCTGGTGAACACCACCGAAGCGTCTTCCGACAGCTTCAGCAGCGGCAGCAGGGTGCTGGTGAGCATGAAGGTGGCATCGACGTTGATGTGCATCACGCGCATGAAGTTGTCGCCCGACAGCTGCTCCAGCGGCGTGCGCGGGCCGATGATCGAAGCGTTGTTCAGCAGGCCGTCGAGGCGGCCGAACTGGTCTTCGATCATCACCGCCAGTTCGTCGTACTGGTGGGGCAGGGCGGTTTCCAGGTTGAACGGGATCACCACCGGTTGCGGGTGCCCGGCGGCTTCGATCTGGTCGTAGACCTCGTTCAGGTTGGCCTCGGTCTTGCCCAGCAGCAGCACAGTGGCGCCCAGCGCAGCGTAGGCCTTGGCGGCAGCGGCGCCGATGCCGCGGCCGGCACCGGTAACCAGGATGACCCGGCCTTGCAGCAGGTCGGGGCGGGCGGTGTAGTCGAACATTTTGTATTCCCTATTTATGCCGCGACACATACCCTTGTGGGAGCGGGCGTGCCCGCGAACACCGGCAAAGCCGGTGCCATCCACCTCAGTGCCTGCTTCGCGGGCGTGCCCGCTCCCACAGGGTCCGTCGTCAGCCGTTGCAACTCAGCAGCCGCACAGCGCGCTGTCGATCACTTTGCGCAGTTCCAGCGGGTGGTCCACCACCACATCGGCGCCCCAGTTGTTGGGGTTGTCCTCTGGATGAATATAGCCGTAGCGCACCGCCGCCGTGCGGGTGCCGGCGTCGCGGCCAGACTCGATGTCGCGCAGGTCGTCGCCGACGAACAGCACGCTGGCCGGGTCCAGGCCGAGGGTCTTGCAGGCGAGGATCAGCGGCTCGGGGTCGGGCTTGCTGTTCTTGACATGGTCCGGGCAGATCAGCAGCGCCGAACGCTCGGCCAGGCCCAGTTGCTGCATGATCGGCTCGGCGAAGCGCACCGGCTTGTTGGTGACCACGCCCCACAGCAGGTTGCCTTTCTCGATGTCGGCCAGCAGCTCGGCCATGCCGTCGAACAGCTTGCTGTGCACCGCGCAGTCGCGCTGGTAGCGCTCGAGGAACTCCAGGCGCAGGGCCTCGAAGCCTTCGGCCTCCGGGCTCATGGCGAAGGTCGCGGCGACCATCGCCCGTGCGCCGCCGGAGATCACGTCGCGGATCAGCTTGTCATCGACGGCCGGCAGGCCGCGCTCGGCGAGCATGGCCTGGCAGATGGCGATGAAGTCCGGCGCCGTGTCGAGCAAGGTGCCGTCCATGTCGAAGAGTACTGCTTGCAAACGCATGCTTATTCCTCGCGCAGGGTCTGGATCATGTAGTTGACGTCGACGTCGCTGCTGAGCTTGTAATGCTTGGTCAGCGGGTTGTAGGTCAGGCCGATGATGTCCTTCACCTGCAGGCCGGCAACGCGGCTCCAGGCGCCCAGCTCGGACGGGCGGATGAACTTCTTGAAGTCGTGGGTGCCGCGCGGCAGCATCTTCAGGATGTACTCGGCGCCGACGATGGCCAGCAGGTAGGCCTTGGGGTTGCGGTTGATGGTGGAGAAAAACACCTGGCCGCCAGGCTTGACCATGCGGTAGCAGGCGCGGATGACCGAAGACGGGTCGGGCACGTGCTCGAGCATTTCCAGGCAGGTGACCACGTCGAACTGTTCAGGCATTTCCTCGGCCAGGGCTTCGGCGGTGATCTGCCGGTATTCCACCTGCACGCCCGACTCCAGCTGGTGCAGTTGGGCCACGGCCAGTGGCGCTTCGCCCATGTCGATGCCGGTGACCGTGGCGCCGCGCAGGGCCATCGCCTCACTGAGGATGCCGCCGCCGCAACCCACGTCCAGCACTTTCTTGCCGGCGAGGCTGGCGCGCTCGTCGATCCAGTTGACGCGCAGCGGGTTGATTTCGTGCAGCGGCTTGAACTCGCTTTCGCGGTCCCACCAGCGGTGGGCCAGCGCTTCGAACTTGGCGATTTCGGCGCGGTCGACGTTGCTCATTAGAACAGTCCTCTGAAACTTCGCAAAATTGCGCCGGAGTATACCCGAGCGCTCGGCCCCGAGGGTCGCTATAATCGCCGGCTTTTGATATCCGAACGACGGGGAGAGGCGATGCGCGAGCGACTTTTGGCGGCGGAGAAGGTGACCGGGATCCGCTGGCAGGGCGGCGTCTTGCACCTGCTCGACCAGCGCCTGCTGCCGTCGGAAGAGCGCTGGCTGGCCTGCGACAATGTCGCGCAGGTGGCAGCGGCGATCCGCGACATGGCCGTGCGCGGCGCCTCGGCCATCGGCATTGCCGCGGCCTATGGCCTGGTGCTGGCCCTGGAAGAGCGGCTGGCCGAGGGTGGCGACTGGGAAATGGACCTGGAAGAAGACTTCCTTGTCCTGGCTGAAGCGCGCCCTACCGCCGCCAACCTGTTCTGGGCGCTGAACCGCATGCGTGAGCGCCTGCAGCGCCTGCGTCCGGACGAAGGCGTGCTGGCGGCGCTGGAGGCCGAAGCGGTGGCCATCCACGAAAGCGACCGCGAAGCCAACCTGACCATGGCCCAGCACGGTATCGAGCTGATCCGCCGCCACCAGGGCAACGCCCAGACCCTGCTCACCTACGGCAACGCCGGCGCCCTGGCCTGCGGTGGTTTCGGTACCGCGCTGGGGGTGATCCGCGCCGGTTACCTGGAGGGCATGGTCGAGCGGGTGTATGCCGGCGAGACCCGCCCCTGGCTGCATGGTTCGCGCCTGACTGCCTGGGAACTGGCCAACGAAGGCATCCCGGTGACCCTGTGCGCCGACTCGGCGCTGGCCCACCTGATGAAGAGCAAGGGCATCACCTGGGTGGTGGTGGGCGCGGACTGCATCGCCGCCAACGGCGACGTTGCCAGCAAGATCGGCACCTACCAGCTGGCGGTCAGCGCCATGCACCACGGCGTACGTTTCATGGTGGTGGCGCCGAGCACCAGCATCGACCTGAACCTGGCCACGGGCGAGGACATCCCGCTGGAAGAGCGCGCTGCCGACGAGTTGCTGGACATTGGCGGCACCCGCGTGGCGCCGGATGTCGAGGTGTTCAACCCGGTGTTCGACGTGACCCCGGCCGACTTGATCGACGTGATCGTGACCGAGCGCGGCATCGTCGAGCGGCCGGATGCCGCCAAGCTGGCACAATTGATCTGCCGCAAGCGCCTGCACTGATCGGAAAGCTCGCTGGCCTCTTCGCGGGCGCGCCCGCTCCCACAGGGACACCACCACTCTCGAGTGTTGCGATATCCCTGTGGGAGCGGGCGTGCCCGCGAAGAAGCCAGTGAAAATCCGAAGATTCAACCTCGTGTGAGGCCACCTGCCACATCTCCCCACCGCCCCTGCCTTTGTGATAACATCCGGCAGTTTCCAAGACCGCCTACCACGGCGGCCTTCATTGCGCAGATCCATGGCACAACTCATTGATTTGTCGTAAGTCGTCGCACCCTTATGCGTTGCGGCGGCGAGCTTCGTTCGGCCCTTGATGGAGCTGCGAAGTTTCACCAGAAAAAGGAATCAGGCTTCTCATGGGCGAACTGGCCAAAGAAATCCTCCCGGTCAATATCGAAGACGAACTGAGACAGTCTTACCTCGACTACGCGATGAGCGTGATTGTCGGGCGAGCGCTGCCCGATGCGCGTGACGGCTTGAAGCCCGTGCATCGTCGCGTTCTCTATGCGATGAGCGAACTGGGCAACGACTGGAACAAGCCGTACAAGAAATCCGCCCGTGTGGTCGGTGACGTGATCGGTAAGTACCACCCGCACGGCGACACCGCGGTCTACGACACCATCGTGCGTATGGCCCAGCCGTTCTCGCTGCGCTACCTGCTGGTCGACGGCCAGGGCAACTTCGGTTCGGTGGACGGCGACAACGCCGCAGCCATGCGATACACCGAAGTGCGCATGGCCAAGCTGGCCCACGAGCTGCTGGCCGACCTGCACAAGGAGACCGTCGACTGGGTGCCCAACTACGACGGCACCGAGCAGATCCCGGCAGTCATGCCGACCCGTATTCCCAACCTGCTGGTCAACGGCTCCAGCGGTATTGCCGTGGGCATGGCGACCAACATCCCGCCGCACAACCTCGGCGAGGTCATCGATGGCTGCCTGGCACTCATCGACAACCCCGAAGTCACCATCGATGAGCTGATGCAGCACATCCCTGGCCCGGACTTCCCGACTGCCGGCCTGATCAACGGCCGCCAGGGCATCATCGAGGCCTATCGTACCGGCCGTGGTCGCATCTACATGCGTGCCCGCTCCGAGATCGAAGACATCGACAAGGTCGGTGGCCGCCAGCAGATCGTGGTTACCGAGCTGCCGTACCAGCTGAACAAGGCTCGCCTGATCGAGAAGATCGCCGAGCTGGTCAAAGAGAAGAAGATCGAAGGCATCACCGAGCTGCGCGACGAATCCGACAAGGACGGCATGCGCATCGTCATCGAGCTGCGTCGCGGCGAGGTGCCGGAGGTGGTGCTCAACAACCTCTACCAGCAAACCCAGCTGCAGAGCGTATTCGGCATCAACGTGGTGGCCCTGGTCGACGGCCGTCCGCGCCTGCTCAACCTCAAGGACCTGCTCGAAGCGTTCGTGCGTCACCGCCGTGAAGTGGTGACCCGCCGTACCGTGTTCGAGCTGCGCAAGGCCCGCGAACGCGGCCATATCCTCGAAGGCCAGGCGGTCGCGCTGTCCAACATCGACCCGGTCATCGCCCTGATCAAGGCCTCGCCGACCCCGTCCGAAGCCAAGGAGGCCCTGGTCTCCACTGCCTGGGAATCCAGTGCCGTGCAGGTCATGGTCGAGCGCGCCGGCGCCGACTCCTGCCGCCCCGAGGACCTGCCGGAGCAGTACGGCCTGCGTGAAGGCAAGTACTACCTGTCGCCGGAACAGGCCCAGGCCATTCTCGACCTGCGCCTGCACCGCCTGACCGGCCTGGAGCACGAGAAGCTGCTGGCCGAGTACCAGGAAATCCTCGAGCAGATCGGCGAGCTGATCCGCATCCTCAGCAGCGCCGAGCGCCTGATGGAAGTGATCCGCGAAGAGCTGGAAGCCATCCGCGCCGAATATGGCGATGCCCGCCGTACCGAAATCCTCGATGCGCGCCACGACCTCAACTACGGCGACATGATCCCGGAAGAAGAGCGCGTGGTGACCATCTCCCACGGCGGCTACGCCAAGACCCAGCCGCTGTCCGCCTACCAGGCCCAGCGCCGTGGCGGCAAAGGCAAGTCGGCTACCGGGGTGAAGGACGAGGACTACGTCGAGCACCTGCTGGTTGCCAACAGCCATGCCACCTTGCTGCTGTTCTCCAGCAAGGGCAAGGTGTACTGGCTGAAGACCTACGACATCCCTGAAGCGTCCCGCGCCGCCCGCGGCCGCCCGCTGGTCAACCTGTTGCCGCTGGAGGAAGGTGAGCGCATCACCGCCATGCTGCAGATCGACCTCGAGGCCCTGCAGCAGAACGCTGACGCCGACGAAGAGCTGGAGGACGCGGAAGACACCGTGCTCGAAGGCGAAGTGGTCGAGGCCGAGGAAGCGGACGAGGAAGACGGCGACACCCCTGAGTGGGTGGCCGAGCCGACCGGTGCCTACATCTTCATGGCCACCGCTTCGGGTACCGTGAAGAAGACCCCGCTGGTGCAGTTCGCCCGTCCGCGCTCCAACGGCCTGATCGCCCTGAAGCTGAAGGAAGGTGACACCCTGATCGCCGCGGCCATCACCGACGGTGCCAAGGAAGTCATGATGTTCTCCGACGCCGGCAAGGTGATCCGCTTCGCTGAAAGCGTGGTGCGCGAGATGGGCCGTAACGCCCGTGGCGTGCGCGGCATGAAGCTGGGCAAGGGCCAGCAGATCATCTCCATGCTGATCCCGGAATCCGGCGCGCAGATCCTCACCGCCTCCGAGCGTGGCTTCGGCAAGCGCACACCGCTGTCCAAGTTCCCGCGTCGCGGCCGTGGTGGCCAGGGCGTGATCGCCATGGGTACCAAGGGGCGCAATGGCCTGCTGATCGGCGCCATCCAGGTGCAGGAAGGCGAAGAGATCATGCTGATCTCCGACCAGGGCACGCTGGTGCGTACCCGCGTTGGCGAAGTGTCCAGCCTGGGCCGTAACACCCAGGGCGTGACCTTGATCAAGCTGGCTACCGACGAGACGCTGGTGGGCCTGGAGCGTATCCAGGAGCCTTCCGAGGACGAGCTCGATGATGTGATCGAGACGGACGAAGAGGGCGTCGAGGCTGAAGCGCCAGACAACGAAGAAGCTGCTGGTGCCGAAGAGGCCCCGCAGGAGTAAGCAAGCGTAAAACCCGAACGGGGCGACCAAGGTCGCCCCGTTTGACTGATTACAGCAGGCAATGCTGAGCCTCCCTTTGGTGGGGCGAGCTTTTTGTAGGAGCGGCCTTGTGTCGCGAAAGGGCTGCACAGCAGCCCCAGGATTTCAGCGGCGCTGCAAAAAGCTGGGGGCCGCTTTGCGGCCCTATCGCGACACAAGGCCGCTCCTACAAAGAGCGGTGAGTGGCCTGCAAGAAACGATTTTGTACCATTTGGCAGAGCGAGAGTGGATGTGAGCAAACGAGCCTTTAACTTCTGCGCAGGCCCTGCCGCGCTTCCTGACGCTGTTCTGCAGCGCGCCCAGGCCGAGATGCTGGATTGGCGTGGCAAGGGCTTGTCGGTGATGGAAATGAGCCATCGCAGCGACGATTACGTGGCCATCGCCGAAAAGGCCGAGCAGGACCTGCGTGACCTGCTGTCCGTCCCCTCCAACTACAAGGTGCTGTTCCTGCAGGGCGGCGCCAGCCAGCAGTTCGCTGAAATCCCGCTGAACCTGCTGCCGGAAAACGGCACCGCCGACTACATCGAAACCGGCATCTGGTCGAAAAAGGCCATCGAGGAAGGGCGCCGCTTCGGCAACGTCAACGTCGCCGCCAGCGCCAAGCCCTACGATTACCTGGCCATCCCGGGCCAGAACGAGTGGAAGCTGACCAAGAACGCTGCCTACGTGCACTATGCGTCCAACGAGACCATCGGTGGCCTGCAGTTCGACTGGGTGCCGGAAACCGGTGACGTACCCCTGGTGGTCGACATGTCGTCCGACATCCTCTCGCGCCCGATCGACGTGTCGCAGTACGGCCTGATCTACGCTGGCGCGCAGAAGAACATCGGCCCGAGCGGCCTGGTAGTGGTGATCGTGCGCGAAGACCTGCTGGGCCGCGCCCGCAGCAGCTGCCCGACCATGCTCGACTACAAGGTCTCGGCCGACAACGGCTCGATGTACAACACCCCGGCCACCTACTCCTGGTACCTCTCGGGCCTGGTGTTCGAATGGCTGAAAGAGCAGGGTGGCGTCGATGCAATGGAACAGCGCAACCGCGCCAAGAAAGACCGCCTGTACGGTTTCATCGACAGCAGCGAGTTCTACACCAACCCGATCAGCCACAACGCCCGTTCGTGGATGAACGTGCCGTTCCGCCTGGCTGACGAGCGCCTGGACAAGGCCTTCCTCGCCGGCGCCGATGCCCGTGGCCTGCTCAACCTCAAGGGCCACCGTTCGGTAGGTGGCATGCGTGCCTCCATCTACAACGCCCTGGGCCTTGAAGCAGTCGAAGCCCTGGTGGCCTACATGACCGAATTCGAGAAGGAGCACGGCTGATGTCCGAGCACGAACTGAAGGCGCTGCGCGTTCGCATCGACAGCCTCGACGAGAAGATCCTCGAGCTGATCAGCGAGCGCGCCCGTTGCGCCCAGGAAGTGGCCAAGGTCAAGACCGCCTCGCTGGCGGAAGGCGAAAAGCCGGTGTTCTACCGCCCCGAGCGTGAAGCCGCCGTGCTCAAGCGCGTGATGGAGCGCAACAAGGGCCCGCTGGACAACGAAGAGATGGCGCGGCTGTTCCGCGAAATCATGTCGTCGTGCCTGGCCCTGGAAGAGCCGCTGAAAATCGCCTACCTCGGCCCTGAAGGCACCTTCACCCAGGCCGCGGCCATGAAGCACTTCGGCCACGCGGTGATCAGCCGGCCGATGGCGGCCATCGACGAAGTGTTCCGCGAAGTGGCGGCCGGTGCCGTCAACTTCGGCGTGGTGCCGGTGGAAAACTCCACCGAAGGCGCGGTCAGCCACACCCTGGACAGCTTCCTCGAGCACGACATGGTGATTTGCGGCGAGGTCGAGCTGCGCATCCACCACCACCTGCTGGTGGGCGAGAACACCAAGACCGACAGCATCACCCGCATCTACTCCCACGCCCAGTCGCTGGCCCAGTGCCGCAAGTGGCTGGACGCGCACTACCCGAACGTGGAGCGCGTGGCCGTGTCGAGCAATGCCGAGGCGGCCAAGCGGGTCAAGGGCGAGTGGAACTCGGCGGCGATCGCCGGCGACATGGCGGCCAACCTGTACGGTTTGACTCGCCTGGCCGAAAAGATCGAAGACCGCCCGGACAACTCCACGCGCTTCCTGATGATCGGCAACCAGGAAGTGCCGCCGACCGGTGACGACAAGACCTCGATCATCGTTTCGATGAGCAACAAGCCGGGTGCCTTGCACGAGCTGCTGGTACCGTTCCACCAGAACGGCATCGACCTGACTCGCATCGAGACCCGCCCATCGCGCAGCGGCAAGTGGACCTACGTGTTCTTCATCGACTTCGTCGGCCACCACCGCGACCCGCTGATCAAGGCGGTGCTCGAGCAGATCAGCCAGGAGGCTGTGGCGCTGAAGGTGCTGGGTTCGTATCCGAAGGCGGTGCTTTGATTTGAGATGGTTGGGGCCGCTTCGCGCCCCGTCGCGACACAAGGCCGCTCCTACAGGTATTGTGCAGGCCTCGAAACTGTACTGGCCCCTGTAGGAGCGGCCTTGTGTCGCGATGGGCTGCAAGGCAGCCCCAATGGCCCTCACAGGCTGTCTAGATTTCTGAACAGGGTTCGCACCAGTGGTAAATGCAGCAAAAACCAAACCCGCACCAATCATCAACCGCCTGGTCGTGGTCGGCCTCGGCCTGATCGGTGGCTCGTTCGCCAAGGGCCTGCGTGAAAGCGGCCTGTGCCGCGAAGTGGTCGGTGTCGACCTGGACGCGCCCTCGCGCAAGCAGGCCGTGGCCCTGGGCGTGGTCGACCGCTGCGAAGAAGACCTCGCTGCCGCCTGTGTCGGTGCCGATGTCATCCAGCTGGCCGTGCCGATCCTGGCCATGGAAAAGGTACTGGCCCGCTTGGCCAAGCTTGACCTTGGCGATGCCGTCATCACCGACGTCGGCAGCGCCAAGGGCAATGTCGTGCGTGAGGCGCGTGCCGTCTTTGGGGAACGCCTGCCGCGCTTCGTCCCCGGCCACCCCATCGCAGGCTCCGAGCAGAGCGGGGTAGAGGCCTCCAACGCCACCCTGTTCCGTCGGCACAAGGTCATCCTCACGCCGCTGGCCGAAACCGACCCGGCCGCCCTGGCCCTGGTCGACCGCCTGTGGCGCGAGCTGGGCGCCGATGTGGAGCACATGTCGGTCGAACGCCACGACGAAGTGCTTGCCGCCACCAGCCACCTGCCGCATCTGCTGGCCTTCGGCCTGGTCGATTCACTGGCCAAGCGCAATGAAAACCTCGAAATCTTCCGGTACGCTGCGGGAGGCTTCCGCGATTTCACGAGAATCGCCGGCAGCGACCCGACCATGTGGCACGACATCTTTCTCGCCAACCGCGACGCTGTCCTGCGCACGCTTGATACATATCGCAGCGATCTCGACGCCTTGCGCGACGCGATCGCTGAAGGGGACGGGCACCAGCTGCTGGGTGTATTCACCCGCGCACGCGTTGCCCGCGAGCATTTCAGTAAAATCCTGGCCCGCCGGGCCTATGTGGACGCTATGAACGCCAACGATCTGATTTTCCTGACCCAACCGGGTGGCCGCCTGTCCGGGCGAATCCGCGTACCGGGCGACAAGTCGATTTCCCACCGCTCGATCATGCTCGGCTCGCTGGCCGAAGGCACCACCGAGGTCGAAGGCTTCCTCGAGGGTGAGGACGCGCTGGCGACCCTGCAGGCATTCCGTGACATGGGTGTGGTCATCGAAGGCCCCAACCACGGTCGCGTGACCATTCACGGCGTCGGCCTGCACGGCCTCAAGCCGCCACCCGGGCCGCTTTACGTGGGCAACTCGGGTACCTCGATGCGCCTGCTGTCGGGCCTGCTGGCCGGCCAGCCGTTCGACGTGACCATGACCGGCGACGCATCGCTGTCCAAGCGCCCGATGAACCGTGTGGCCAACCCGCTGCGCGAAATGGGTGCCGTGGTCGAGACCGGCCCTGAAGGCCGCCCGCCGCTGACCATCCGCGGTGGCCACAAGCTCAAGGCGCTGACCTACACGCTGCCGATGGCCAGTGCCCAGGTCAAATCCTGCCTGCTGCTGGCCGGCCTGTACGCCGAAGGCAAGACCACCGTCACCGAGCCTGCGCCAACCCGTGACCACACCGAACGCATGCTGCGCGGCTTCGGCTACAGCGTCGACAGCAACGGGCCGGTGGCCTCGCTGCAGTCCGGCGGCAAGCTCACTGCCACCCGTATCGAAGTGCCGGCCGACATTTCCTCGGCGGCGTTCTTCCTGGTGGCGGCGTCCATCGCCGAAGGCTCCGAACTGGTGCTGGAGCACGTTGGCATCAACCCGACCCGTACCGGCGTGATCGACATCCTGCGCCTGATGGGCGGTGACATTACCCTGGAAAACCAGCGTGAAGTCGGCGGCGAGCCGGTGGCCGACCTGCGTGTGCGCGGTGCCAAGCTGAAGGGTATCGACATCCCTGAAGAGCTGGTGCCACTGGCCATCGACGAGTTCCCGGTGTTGTTCGTCGCCGCTGCCTGCGCCGAAGGGCGTACCGTGCTGCGTGGTGCCGAAGAGTTGCGGGTGAAGGAATCCGACCGTATCCAGGTCATGGCCGACGGCCTGATCACCCTGGGCATCAAGTGCGAGCCGACCCCGGACGGCATCATCATCGATGGCGGCCAGTTGGGCGGCGGCGAAGTGCATGGCCACGGTGACCACCGTATCGCCATGGCCTTCAGCGTTGCCTCGCTGCGCGCCAGCGCACCGATCCGCATCCACGATTGCGCCAACGTCGCCACCTCGTTCCCCAACTTCCTGGCGCTGTGCGCCGAAGTGGGCATCCGCGTGGCGGAAGAGGGCAAGTCGTGAGTGCCCTGGCGCCGGTCATCACCATCGACGGGCCAAGCGGTTCGGGCAAGGGTACGGTCGCCGGGCTGCTGGCCCGCGAGCTGGGCTGGAGGTTGCTGGACTCTGGCGCGCTGTACCGTCTGCTGGCGTTCAACGCCAGCAACCACGGCGTCGACCTGACCAACGAAGAGTTGCTGACCAAGCTTGCCGCCCATCTGGATGTGCAGTTCATCGCTGCCGAGCCCGGTAAGCTGCAACAGATCATCCTCGAGGGCGAGGACGTCAGCAACGTCATCCGCACCGAAACCGTCGGTGCCGGTGCCTCGATGGTTGCTTCGCTGCCGGCCGTGCGTGATGCGCTGCTGGTGCGCCAGCGCGAATTCCGCGAGGCGCCGGGCCTGATTGCCGACGGCCGCGACATGGGCACCGTGGTGTTCCCGGACGCGCCGTTGAAAGTCTTCCTCACCGCCAGCGCGGAGGAGCGGGCGCGTCGCCGCTACCTGCAGTTGAAGGGCAAGGGTGAAGATGTTAGTCTGTCGAGTCTGCTGGATGAGATTCGTGCGCGTGATGAGCGTGACACCCAACGTGCAGTGGCCCCGCTGAAGCCAGCGGTCGATGCCATTCAGTTGGACTCTACCGAGTTGTCCATCGAGCAGGTGTTGCAACGTATCAGGAGCGAGATCGCACTGCGCGACCTTCTCTGATAGCCAGGAAAGCAGGCAGGGGCACCAGTCAACGTCCTGCCGGCTTTCCTTTACTTAAAACAAACCCACATTGTCTGGAATGTGGCTATGGGCGTCTGTTTCGCCCGAATCTACAGGAATTAAAATGAGCGAAAGCTTTGCAGAACTCTTTGAAGAAAGCCTGAAAACCCTCAATCTTCAGCCGGGTGCCATCATCACCGGTATCGTTGTCGACATCGACGGCGACTGGGTTACCGTACACGCTGGCCTGAAGTCCGAGGGCGTCATCCCGCTCGAGCAGTTCTACAACGAAGCTGGCGAGCTGACCATCAAGGTCGGTGACGAAGTTCACGTTGCGCTGGACGCGGTCGAAGACGGCTTTGGCGAAACCAAACTGTCCCGTGAAAAAGCCAAGCGCGCCGAGTGCTGGATTGTTCTGGAAGCAGCTTTCGCCGCCGAAGAAGTGGTCAAGGGCGTTATCAACGGTAAGGTTAAGGGCGGCTTCACTGTCGACGTTAACGGCATCCGTGCGTTCCTGCCGGGCTCCCTGGTTGATGTCCGCCCTGTGCGCGACACCACCCACCTGGAAGGCAAAGAGCTGGAATTCAAGGTCATCAAGCTGGACCAGAAGCGCAACAACGTTGTCGTTTCCCGTCGCAGCGTGCTGGAAGCCGAGAACAGCGCCGAGCGCGAAGCCCTGCTGGAAACCCTGCAGGAAGGCCAACAGGTCAAGGGTATCGTCAAGAACCTCACCGACTACGGCGCCTTCGTGGACCTGGGCGGTATCGACGGCCTGCTGCACATCACCGACATGGCTTGGAAGCGCATCAAGCACCCATCGGAAATCGTTAACGTTGGCGACGAAGTCGACGTACGCGTTCTGAAGTTCGACCGTGAGCGCAACCGCGTTTCGCTGGGTCTGAAGCAGATGGGCGAAGATCCGTGGGTAGCTATCACTGCCCGTTACCCAGAAGGTACTCGCGTACAGGCTCGCGTTACCAACCTGACCGACTACGGCTGCTTCGCTGAGCTGGAAGAAGGCGTTGAAGGTCTGGTACACGTTTCCGAAATGGACTGGACCAACAAGAACATCCACCCGTCGAAAGTCGTTCAGGTTGGCGACGAAGTGGAAGTCATGGTTCTGGACATCGACGAAGAGCGTCGTCGTATCTCCCTGGGCATCAAGCAGTGCAAGTCCAACCCATGGGAAGACTTCTCCGGCCAGTTCAACAAGGGTGACAAGATCACCGGTACCATCAAGTCGATCACCGACTTCGGTATCTTCATCGGCCTGGACGGCGGCATCGACGGTCTGGTTCACCTGTCCGACATCTCCTGGAACGAAACCGGCGAAGAGGCCGTGCGTCGTTTCAAGAAGGGCGACGAGCTGGAAACCGTTATCCTGTCGGTCGACCCAGAGCGCGAGCGCATCTCCCTGGGCATCAAGCAGCTGGAAGACGATCCGTTCTCCAACTTCGTTGCTGTCAATGACAAGGGCGCTATCGTCAAGGGCATCGTGAAAGAAGTTGACGCCAAAGGCGCCATCGTCACTCTGGCCGACGACATCGAAGCTACTCTGAAAGCTTCCGAAATCAGCCGTGACCGCGTTGAAGACGCGCGTAACGTCCTGAAGGAAGGCGAAGAGATCGAAGCCAAGATCATCAGCGTTGACCGCAAGTCCCGCGTTATCAGCCTGTCCATCAAGTCGAAGGACGATGCTGAAGAGCGCGAAGCCATCCAGAGCCTGAAAAACGCTCCGGAAGCGGCTGCCGACACCACCATGGCTGCGCTGCTGCGCGAAGCAATGGCCAAGCAGAACTGAGTTCTGTTTGATCGGTAAAAAAAGGCGACCTTCGGGTCGCCTTTTTTTTATGCTGAAAGAAGGCCATGTCGGGGGATTGTGCGATGTTGATGTTTGGCGACGTCATGGAAGGTCGCGGGCGCGATAACAATTTCCTGATCATCAGGCTGCTGGCGGCAACTGCCGTCGTGGTGGGGCATTCCTTTGCGCTCTCCTACCTGGAGTGCCTGAGTTGCACCGACCCGGGGCTGCTGCTGGGCATGCCGGTGCCCGTACATAGCCTGGGCGTGGAAGTATTCTTCATGGTCAGTGGTTTCCTGATCGCGGCCAGTGGTGAAAAAAATAGCACCCGGGATTTCTACCTGGCCCGCGCATTGCGGATCTTGCCTGGCTTGCTCGTGTGCCTGCTGCTCATGGCCTTTGTGCTAGGGCCTGTCATTACCTCGCTGCCGCTTGGTGAGTATCTTTCCCAGCGTCAGGTTTACAGGTACGTCTATAGCCCATTGCTGGTTTTCAAGGATGCCCAGTTCCTCTTGCCTGGGGTGAGCTTTACCCCGCGCCCCTATGGGGCTTCGGTCAATGGCAGCCTGTGGACCATCCCATTGGAAATGCGCATGTACGTGGTGCTGTGGCTATTGGTGCTGGTGGCCAAGGTTTGCCGGTGGCCGATGACAGGGTTGACGCTTGCCGCGTTGGTGGTTGCCCTGGGGTTGCATACCCTGCATCCAGCCTTTGCGGAGTACCCGTTCAAGCTGGTGGTGTGCTTCCTGGCAGGGGCGGTGTTCTATTCGCACCGGGCGGTGATCCCGTATACCGGCTGGCTGTTGTTTGCCTTTGTTGCGTTGTTCGTGTTGGCCAAGGGTGGGCGCCTTGAGGTTTTTGCGTTTGCCGTTCTGACGATGTACGGCACGTTGTATGTAGCTTATTGCCCGCAGTTGAAGCTTCCTTCGTTTGTGGAGGATTACTCGTACGGTATCTACCTGTATGCATTTCCGATCCAGCAAGTGTTGGCATGGGCGATGCCATGGGCCGGGCCTTACTGGCTGATGTTGGCTGCCGTGCCGGCGTCCTGGTTGGCGGGGTATGTGTCGTGGGGGTTGGTAGAGAAGCCTGCCTTGGCGATGCGCAAACGCTTTTCCCGAGCGGGTTCGCAGCAATTGGCATAGGCGTCTGATAACGCTGTGCCAGTTCTCCGGAAACCGGCGCGATCCCTCTGTGGGAGCGGGTTCACCCGCGAACACCGGCGTAGCCGGTGCCATCCATGGCATCACCTGCTCCCACAGAAGGTGGTGTAGCCTTCAATGCATGTGCTGCCTCAGTGGTATAACGGTGTGCCCAACTCTCCAGAAACGGGCGCATTCCCCTGTGGGAGATTACCCAGCCCTTTGGGCTGCGCTGTCGCGCAGAGAACAAATATCGCTCGTCTGACGCGTCCTTTGTAGGAGCAGCCTTGTGCTGCGA
>NZ_JBIGLU010000042.1:0-35147 GCF_043658375.1 Pseudomonas sp. PsB
GGAGCGGCCTTGTGTCGCGAAAGGGCCGCAACGCGGCCCCGGGATTGATGCGCAACAGTTGAAATTGCTGGGGCTGCTTTGCAGCCCTTTCGCGACACAAGGCCGCTCCCACAGGGATTGCGCCAACTTTCAGAATTTGAGCAAGACAGTTGCTCCCAGGTAAAGCATCAGGCTCGAGCCCTGTGATTACCCTGTGGGAGCCGGCTTGCCGGCGATGAGGCCCGTTCAGGCAAGCACATTCATCAATGCGCGCAGCGGCTGGTATCGCCTTGTTCCGCTGGTGCCTTGCGCGCCGCCGCCAGGATGGTCGCCAGCACGATCAGCGCAGCGCCAGCGGCCATGCGCAGGCTTGGCTGCTCACCGAACAACCACCAGGCGCCGATGATCGCGTACACCGGCTCCAGCGCGATGATCATGCCGGCCGTGCGCGCTTCCAGGCCTTCCAGGCTCTTGACGAACAGGAACTGCGACAGCCCGGTGCAGAACACGCCCAACAGCGCCAGGTTGACCCAGTCACTGCCAGCCAGGCTGGTGTTGCCCAGGTGAGTGAAGGCAAACGGCGCCACCAGCGCAGCCACCACCACGTTCTGCCAGAACGCCACCTGCATCGCGTTCATGCTCGAGCCGTTGCGGCGGTTGGCCACGGTCAGCAGGGCGAACGCCAGGCCCGAACCCAGGCCCCAGAGCAGGCCGACGGTGCCTTTGTCGAGCAGGTCGAAGGTCGGTACCACCAACACCAGACCGGCCGTGACCATCATCAGCAGCAAACCTTGCACGGCACCGATACGCTGGCCGAACACGCCGCGCTCGATCATGGCGATGAACGCCGGGAAGCTGGCGAAGCCCAGGGTGGCCACGGCCACGCCGCCAACCTTCACGGCGATGAAGAAGGTTACCCAGTGGGCAGCCAGCAGGGCGCCGGTCAGGCCCAGCACCGGCAGGTTGCGCAGGGTGAGGGCGTCGAGCAGGCGCGTGCCCTTGAGCCCGGCGACGAAGCCCAGGGCGATGAAGGCGAAGGTGGCGCGGCCGAATGTGATGATGCTGGCGTCGGCCTCGATCAGGTGACCGAGGATACCGGTCAGGCCGAACAGCACAGCGGCGATATGGGCAACGCACAGGGCGTTACGGTGGCCGGTGGCAGCACCGGCTACGGGGATTGAAGTCGCGATCATGGCAGTCAAGTCTTCACAATGTGGCGCGCGCAAACACTCCCGGCTGGCGCGGCGCGGGTCTCTGATACTGGGAGTTTTATCGTTATGAGCCCGGACGAACTGCCCGGTGCAAAAAGGCGCCACAGCGTTGGAATTGTGAAGCGAGGCTGTTTTACTCGCGAATACCGCACCGATCAGCCCACGGCGCGGGGCTGGTCGATGTGTGTATTATTTTTGTAGACACAGTTCTGAAGCCGATCGCGGGCGACGTGTGCTTGTCTGATCGCGACATCGGTTGTTGCCTTGCTGCGCCGCGTCACTCGTCGCCGTAGTTCATGATCGACAACAGGCGGATGGGCACCTGCACCAGCTGCTCGGGGCCGTGCGGGGTCTCGCCGTCGAAGGTCAGGCTGTCGCCGGCCCGCATGTGATAGAGCTGGTTGCCGTGGCGGTACACCAGTTCACCCTCCAGCAAGTGGAGGAACTCGGTGCCGGGGTGGGCGAAGGTCGGGAACTCTTCGCTGGCGTCGTCCATGGTCACCATGTACGCCTCGAAGTTCTTCTTCGGCCCCCTGGCGTGATTGAGCAAATGGTAGGTGTGGCCTTTCTCGGTACCGCGGCGCACCACCTCCAGCCCTTCACCGGCTTTCACCAACAAGGCATTGCCGTCGGGCTGGTCATATTGGCTGAACAGCTTGGCCATCGGCATGCCCAGCACATCGCACAGGCGGCTGAGGGTGTCGAGGCTGGTGGACACCTGGGCGTTCTCGATCTTGCTCAGCATGCCTTGGCTGATGCCGGCGATGCGCGCCACGTCGGCGAGCTTGAGGGACTGGGCCTGGCGCTGGCGCTTGATCTGCAGGCCCAGGTACTGCTCCAGGCGAAGGCGCGGTTCGGTTTCGGTTGGCATCGAATGTCCTGCACGGTTTCAGTTCAAGAATAAAGTTTTCGCACTGGGAAAGTGCGAAGTGCAGCTGCGGTGGCTGCATCTTTCCTCGGGTGAAAACAAGTTTCCCATAAATGGAGCATGGAAATCTGCTTGGGTTTTGTGCTGGCCGTACCGGCCTCTTCGCGGGCACGCCCGCTCCCACAGGCCCGCGAAGAGGCCCGAACAGGCAACACAAGGTTGCATCCTGAACAAAGTTGGCAAGCGCATTGCATTCCTGTGAGGAAAGTAAATTTCCCGTGTGGAATCATTGCCCCTTTCCCAGGAGTGTTCAACCCATGTTGCCAGCAGAAACCCAGCGCACCCTCGATCAGCACGGCATCAAGTACGTGCTGGCGCAGTTCGTCGATATCCATGGCTCGGCGAAGACCAAATCGGTGCCGGTCTCGGGCCTGAAGATGGTGGCCGAGGAGGGCGCCGGCTTTGCCGGGTTCGCCATCTGCGGCATGGGCATGGAACCGCACGGCCCCGACTTCATGGCCCGCGGCGACCTTTCCACCTTGATCCCGGTACCGTGGCAGCCGGGTTACGGCCGGGTGGTGTGTGTAGGCCACGTAAACGGCCAACCCTGGCCCTACGACAGCCGCTACGTGTTGCAGCAGCAGGTGCAGCGCCTGGCCGACAAAGGCTGGACCCTGAACACCGGCCTTGAGCCCGAGTTCAGCCTGTTCCGCCGCGACGAGGATGGCAAGCTGCAACTGGTGGACGCTTCCGACAACCTCGACAAGCCGTGCTACGACTACAAGGGCCTGTCGCGCTCGCGGCTGTTCCTCGAGCGCCTGACCGAGGCGTTGCAGCCGGTGGGTTTCGACATCTACCAGATCGACCACGAGGACGCCAACGGCCAGTTCGAGATCAACTACACCTACAGCGACGCCATGGAGTCGGCCGACCGCTTCACCTTCTTCCGCATGGCCGCCGGCGAGATCGCCAACGACCTGGGCATGATCTGCTCGTTCATGCCCAAGCCCGACCCCAAGCGCGCCGGCAATGGCATGCACTTCCACCTGTCGCTGGCCAGCAGCACCAACAAGAACCTGTTCCATGACCCGTCCGACAGCAGCGGCATGGGCCTGTCGAAGCTGGCCTACCACTTTGCCGCAGGCCTGTTGGCCCATGGCCCGGCGCTGTGCGCCTTCGCCGCGCCCACGGTCAACTCGTACAAGCGCCTGGTGGTCGGCCGCTCGCTTTCCGGCGCCACCTGGGCCCCGGCGTTTGTCGCCTACGGCGCCAACAACCGCTCGGCGATGGTGCGCATCCCCTATGGCCGCCTGGAGTTCCGCCTGCCGGACGCTGGCTGCAACCCATACTTGGTCACCGCCGCGATCATCGCTGCCGGCCTCGATGGCATCGACCGTCAGCTGGAGCCGGGCGAGATGTGCAACGAGAACCTCTACAACCTGAGCCTGGAAGAGATCGCCGCACGCGGCATCAAGACCTTGCCGCAGTCGTTGAAGGAAGCCGCCGACGCCCTGGAGGCCGACCCGCTGTTCCGCGAAGTGCTGGGCGCCGAGATCGTCGACGAGTTCATCAAGCTCAAGCGCATGGAGTGGGTGGAGTACTGCCGCCACGTCTCCGACTGGGAAATCCAGCGTTACACCGAATTCTTCTGACCGCCCCCAATCCCTTGGGCGGCCAGCACGAACGCGGTCGCCCACTGCCTAGTAAGGAGCATCACCATGTGTGGAATCGTAGGTCTGTACCTGAAAAAACCCGAGCTGGAAGCCCAGCTCGGCAAGCTCTTCGAACCCATGCTCGAAGCCATGACCGACCGTGGCCCGGACAGCGCCGGCTTTGCCATCTACGGCGACGAAGTGGCCGATGGCTGGGTCAAGCTGACCCTGCAGGCCACTGACATCAACTACCCCTGGGCGGCGCTGATGGGCCAGCTGGAAGGGCGCCTGGGCTGCTCGCTGGACTGGTTCCAGAACGCCAGCGCCGCCGTGCTCAAGGTGCACACCAACGAGGCATCGGCCCGCCAGGCTTTGAGCGAACTGGCCCCTGACGTGCGCATCATGAGCGCCGGGCAGAGCATCGAGATCCTCAAGGGCATGGGCCTGCCGGCGGAAATCTCCAGCCGCTTCGGCCTGGCCGGCATGAAAGGCAGCCACATCATCGGCCATACCCGCATGGCCACCGAAAGCGCCGTGACCATGGAAGGCAGCCACCCGTTCTCCACCGGCGCCGACCTGTGCCTGGTGCACAACGGCTCGCTGTCCAACCACTTCCGCCTGCGCCAGGAGCTCAAGCGCGAAGGCATCAGTTTCGAGACCGACAACGACACCGAAGTGGCCGCCGGCTACCTGACCTGGCGCCTGCAGCAGGGCGACAGCCTGGCCCAGGCCCTGGATGGCGCCCTGGAAGACCTGGACGGCTTCTTCACCTTCGCCATCGGCACCCGCAACGGCTTTGCCGTGATCCGCGACCCGATCGCCTGCAAGCCCGCCGTGCTGGCCGAGACCGACGACTACGTGGCCATGGCCTCGGAGTATCAGGCGCTGGCCAGCCTGCCGGGCATCGAGAACGCCAAGGTCTGGGAACCGGCCCCGGCCACCCTGTACGTCTGGGAACGCGAAAGCGCCTGACCTGCCACCGAACCACTGGAGAACCACATGAAGACGATCGACCTTTCCAGCACCTCGGTGCGTGTCCTCAACCAGTCCTTGCACGGTGAGGTGCAGGACCACGAATGGCGGGTGACCCACCCCGACGGCAAGCACAACCTGGCCGTGGGCATCAACGCCGCCGTGGCCGTGGATATCGAAGGCCACGCCGGCTACTACTGCGCCGGCATGAACCAGCAGGCCAGTGTCACCGTGCATGGCAACGTCGGTGTCGGCGTGGCCGAGAACATGATGTCCGGCTTGGTGCGGGTCAAGGGCAGCGCCTCCCAGGCCGCCGGCGCCACTGCCCATGGCGGGCTGCTGGTGATCGAGGGCGACGCTGGCGCGCGTTGCGGTATTTCCATGAAGGGCGTGGATATCGTCGTCGGCGGCAGCATCGGCCACATGAGCGGCTTCATGGGCCAGGCCGGGCGTTTGGTGGTGTGTGGCGATGCCGGCGATGCGCTGGGCGATTCGCTGTACGAGGTGCGCATCTACGTCAAGGGTTCGGTGCAGTCGCTGGGCTCGGACTGCATCGAGAAAGAGATGCGCGCCGAGCACCTGCAAGAGCTGCAGGAACTGCTGAACAAGGCCGGCCTGGAGCACAAGGCTGCCGATTTCAAACGCTACGGCTCGGCTCGCCAGCTGTACAACTTCAAAGTCGACAACGCCAGCGCGTACTGATCCAGGAGCATTCCCATGAACGAGCAATTCCCCCCGGTACTGCGTGAGTCGGCCACCTTCGACCGCCTGACCATCCAGGAAATCCAGCGTGCCGCCGAAACCGGCATCTACGACATCCGCGGCGGCGGCACCAAGCGCCGCGTGCCGCACTTCGACGACCTGCTGCTGCTGGGTGCCAGCGTGTCGCGCTACCCGCTGGAAGGCTACCGCGAAAAATGCGGCACCGATGTGCTGCTGGGCACCCGCTTCGCCAAGAAGCCGATCCACCTGAAAATTCCGGTGACCATCGCCGGCATGAGTTTCGGCGCGTTGTCGGCCAACGCCAAAGAGGCGCTGGGCCGTGGTGCGACCATCGCCGGCACCAGCACCACCACGGGCGACGGCGGCATGACCCCGGAAGAACGCGGCCAGTCGCAACACCTGGTGTACCAGTACCTGCCGTCGCGCTACGGCATGAACCCCGACGACCTGCGCAAGGCCGATGCCATCGAGATCGTCCTCGGCCAGGGTGCCAAGCCGGGCGGTGGCGGCATGCTGCTGGGCATGAAGGTGACCGAGCGCGTGGCCGGCATGCGCACCTTGCCGATCGGCGTCGACCAGCGCAGCGCCTGCCGCCACCCGGACTGGACCGGCCCGGATGACCTGGCGATCAAGATTGCCGAGATCCGCGAGATCACCGACTGGGAAAAACCCATCTACGTGAAGATCGGCGCCAGCCGCCCGTACTACGACGTAAAGCTGGCGGTGAAGGCCGGTGCCGATGTGATCGTGCTCGACGGCATGCAGGGCGGTACCGCCGCGACTCAGGAAGTGTTCATCGAACACGTCGGCATCCCGATCCTGCCGGCCATCCCGCAGGCAGTGCAGGCGCTGCAGGAAATGGGCATGCACCGCAAGGTGCAGCTGATCGTTTCCGGTGGTATTCGCAACGGTGCCGACGTGGCCAAGGCCATGGCCCTCGGGGCTGATGCGGTGGCCATTGGCACTGCGGCGCTGATCGCGCTGGGTGACAACCACCCGCGGCTGGATGCCGAACTGAAGAAGATCGGCTCGGCGGCCGGTTTCTATGACGACTGGCAGAACGGCCGCGACCCGGCCGGCATTACCACCCAGGACCCGGAACTGGCCAGGCGCCTGAACCCGGAGGAGGCCGGGCGCCGTCTGGCCAACTACCTGCGGGTGCTTGTGCTGGAGGCGCAGACCATGGCGCGGGCGTGTGGCAAGTCGCACTTGCACAACCTCGACCCGGAGGATCTGGTGGCATTGACCGTGGAGGCTGCGGCGATGGCGCGAGTGCCGTTGGCGGGGACCGCCTGGGTGCCGGGGCAGGCGCAGTACTGAGTAATTGGTAATTGGGGCCGCTTTGCGGCCCTTTCGCGACACAAGGCCGCTCCTACAGGGGACCGCGTATCGCCCCACTGTAGGAGCGGCCTTGTGTCGCGATGGGCTGCAAGGCAGCCCCAGGGCACCCCCACCATTCACACAGGAGTGACTCCATGAAGCACCTCACCCTCGCTGTAATGTTGTTAGCCCTGACCACCCGGGCCCACGCCGCCGACCCCACCCTGGACACCGGCAACACCGCCTGGATGATCTGCGCCGCGATGTTCGTGCTGATGATGTGCATCCCGGGCCTGGCACTGTTCTACGGTGGCATGGTGCGGGCCAAGAACTTCCTCTCGGTATTCACCCAGCTGTTCGCCGTTGCCGGGGTGATCGGCATTCTCTGGGTGCTGTTCGGCTACAGCCTGGTGGTAGACACCACCGGCATGGTCGAGGGGCAGTTGACCATCAACAGCTTCATCGGCGGGCTGGACAAGGCGCGTACCGCCGTGCATATCAACTCCGGTGTGGCAGCGCTGGCTGCGGCGTTGATGCTGGGCAAGCGCAAGGGCTACCCGCAGGTGGCCATGCCGCCGCACAACCTCGGTTTCACCCTGGTGGGCGCCGGGTTGCTGTGGGTGGGCTGGGCGATTCTGGGGGCGATCAAGCTGACCATCGGGCTGCGGGCCAGCCGGGAAGAGGAAGAACAGGGGCTGGACCTGGCGGAGCACAATGAGCGGGCCTACAACCTCTGATTGATGTGTTGCCTGTACCGGCCTCTTCGCGGGCTTGCTCGCTCCCACCGGGACACCACAGCCTTCGAGGCCGGTGACATCCTGTGGGAGCGGGCAAGCCCGCGAAGAGGCCGGCACTGGTTGAATCAGTGCCCCATGGCCACCTTGGCACTCATCTGCCGGCGACGGTAGGCGCTGTCACGGCTGGCCAGCCACCAGTACAGCGGCGAAGTAACCGCCAGCCCCACCAGCCACGACAGGTCCGCTCCGTTGATATGCTCGGAAATCGGCCCGACATATAGTGGCGTGTTCATGAACGGGATCTGCACCACGATGCCCACGGCATAGGCAATCAGCGCCTGCGGGTTGTAGCGCCCGTAGATGCCGCCATCGACCTGGAAGATCGACTGGATATCGTAGTCACCCTTGTGGATGGCATAGAAGTCGATCAGGTTGATCGCTGTCCACGGTACCAGTACCACCAGCAGCACCAGCACCATGTCGACGAAGTGGCCGATGAAGTCCGCCGAGGCGAACACCGCCACCACGCAGCAGGCCGTCAGTACTACCAGCGACAGCACGGCGCGGCTCTTGGCGGTGGGGATCCAGCGGTGGGCGAAGGTTTGCACCAGGGTGATGATCGACAGCACTGCGCCATACAGGTTGAGGGCGTTGTGGCTGATCACGCTGAGCAGGAACAGCACCAGCATGATCGGGCCGAGGGTACCGGTGGCCAGCTTGACCGCGTCCATGGTGTCCATGCCGGCCGGGATCGCCAGCACCGCCACGGCGCCGAAGATGAACGACAGGCTCGAACCCAGGGCCGAGCCCAGGTAGGTTGTCCAGAACGTCGAGCTGACCTTCACGTCCGCCGGCAGGTAGCGCGAGTAGTCCGACACGTAGGGTGCAAAGGCGATCTGCCACAGTGCCGCCAGCGACACGGTGGCCAGCCAGCCGGCCAGGTTGAAGCCGCCGCGGGTGAGGAAGTCGTCGCTCTGTACGTGGCTGAAGATGTAGCCGAAGCCTATCACGATGCCGATACCCAGCACCCAGGTGCCGATGCGGTTGAGCACGTGGATGAAGCGGTAGCCGATGATGCCGATGATGCCCGAGCCCAGCGCACCGATGACGATGCCCACCGGTACCGGCACGGCATCGACCACGCCGTGCAGCGACTTGCCGGCGAGGACGATGTTGGAGGCGAAGAAGCCGATGTACATGACCCCGGCGATCACCACCACCAGCAGCGCGCCGAGCGAGCCGAACTGGGCGCGGCTCTGGATCATCTGCGGGATGCCCATCTGCGGACCCTGGGCCGAGTGCAGCGCCATCAGTACGCCACCGACCAGGTGGCCGACCAGGATGGCGACGATGCCCCAGACCAGGTTCAGGTGGAACAGTTGCACGCCCAGGGCGCCGGTGACGATGGGCAGCGGCGCGATGTTGCCGCCGAACCACAGTGTGAACAGATCCCTTACCTTTCCATGGCGGTCTTGCGGGGGCACGTAGCCGATCGTGTGTTTTTCTATGAGGGGTGCCGAATTGGCTGCACTGGTCATGACTGACTCCAAGGCAAGGTAGGGCATCGGGAGCTGCCCGGGGGCGTGCCGGCGAAGGGCGACGCGTTCTTGTTGGAGCGATGATGCGGGGCGCGGGGATAACGAGAAATTAGTAAATATGTGCCCATAAACCTTAAAAAACCTAAGGCTGACAAAAGGTTAAGCGGGGGGCGGTAGCAAGGAGGGTGCCAGGGGGCGGGAGGGCTTGGGCTAGAGGGGCTGGCGGGGTGGCAGGGAGTTTGTGGTGGGCGGTGGTGGTGCGGTGTGCGCATTTTCAGGGCAGTTGAATGGTTGCCTGTGCCGGCCCTTTCGCGGGCTTGCCCGCTCCCACAGGTTCTGTGGTGCACCTGTGGGAGCGGGCGAGCCCGCGAAAGGGCCGGCACAGGCAACAACGCTACATCGGCAACAACCGATCCTGTATCACCTCTTTCATCACCAGGGTCGAACTCAACCGCTTCACATTGGGAATGCTGGTCAGCTGCTCGTCATACAGCTTCTGGAACGCCGGCAAATCCTTGGCCACCACATGCAGCAGGTAATCCGGGTCGCCAAACAGCCGCTGCGCCTCGACGATCTGCGGGATTTCGGCCAGCGCCGCTTCAAAGTCCGCTACCGGCTGGCGGGTGACTTCGCGCAGGGTCACGAACACCAGCGCGGCAAAGTTCAGCCCCAGGGCGCTCGGCGCCAAGCGGGCGTGATAGCCGAGAATCGCCCCTGATTCCTCCAGCGCCTTCAAGCGCCGATGGCAGGGCGACAGGCTGAGCCCCACACGGTCTGCCAACTCGGTCACCGATAGCCGACCGTCTTTTTGCAGTTCGGCAAGGATTTTTCGATCAGTCCTGTCCATCGAGAAGGATCTTCCAGTAATTGAGGTCTGTTGGGGAATATACGAAAGAAAATCCCTCGACGGAATCCGTAATCTTTCGTCATCCCAAAGCAGTGGAAAAAGGAAGATTCAGGTGGCTCTCAGTGTTCTGACGGCGTTCTGGGCCGTGTCGATGCTGTTCGTGATTACCCCGGGCGCGGACTGGGCCTATGCCATTTCGGCCGGCATGCGCGGGCGCTGGGTGATGCCCGCGGTGGCGGGGATGTTGTCGGGGCATTTCCTTGCGACCCTGGTGGTGGCGGCCGGGGTCGGCAGCCTGCTGGCCGGGCACCCGATGGCGCTGACCTTGCTGACCCTGGCGGGGTGTAGCTACCTGCTGTGGCTGGGTGGCAACCTGCTGCTGAGCCCGGCATTGCCGGCGGCCGGGCAGGATGGTGCGGGGGAGTCGGGGTCCCGCTGGGCATTGAAAGGGTTTTGCGTCAGTGGCCTGAACCCGAAAGTGTTCCTGCTGTTCCTGGCGTTGTTGCCGCAGTTCACCGACCCGCAGTCGAGCTGGCCGGTGCCGTTGCAGATCCTGCTGCTGGGCCTGGTGCACCTGTGCAGCTCGCTGGTGATCTACTCGCTGGTCGGTTATGGCGCCAAAGCCGTGCTGAGCACCCGGCCGGGGGCGGCGAAGCTGGTCGGGCGGGTGTCGGGGGTGGCGATGATCACGGTGGCCCTGGGCTTGATAGCGGGCCAGATCAGCTGACTCACTGGCCTGCGCTGGCCCTTGTAGGAGCGGCCTTGTGTCGCGATAGGGCTGCAAAGCAGCCCCAGGATTTCAGCGCAGGTGCACAAATCGCCGGGGCTGCTTTGCAGCCCTATCGCGACACAAGGCCGCTCCTACAGGTTGCCGCGTTAACCTGGCAGGCGAGAGCCAAGGGTAAAGACGACATGCATGGCCTCGGATAAACTCGCAGCACTTCAACGCACAACCAGGAAGTGCCCCATGCCCGAAACCACGCAACTGCTCACCTTCGCCCTGATCTGCCTCGGCATGGTCCTGACCCCAGGGCCGAACATGATCTACCTGATCTCCCGCTCGATCTGCCAGGGCCGCAAGGCCGGGCTGATTTCGTTGGGTGGTGTGGCCCTGGGCTTCGTCATCTACATGTTCTGCGCCGCGCTGGGCATCACCGCCCTGGTGATGGCCGTGCCTTTTGCCTACGACGCGCTGCGCATCGGTGGCGCGTTGTACCTGTTGTACCTGGCCTGGCAGGCCCTGCGCCCTGGTGGCCGCTCGCCGTTCCAGGTTCGCGACCTGCCTGCCGACAGCCCGCGGCGGCTGTTCACCATGGGCTTTGCCACCAGCCTGCTAAACCCCAAGATCGCCGTCATGTACCTGTCGTTGATGCCGCAGTTCATCGAGCCGGGGCATGGCAGCGTGCTGCTGCAGTCGCTGGTGCTGGGGGCGACGCAGATCGCCATCAGCGTTTCGGTCAATGCACTGATCGCGATCATGGCAGGGTCCATCGCCGTATTCCTCGCCGGTCGCCCGCTGTGGCAGCAGGTTCAGCGCTGGCTGATGGGGACGGTGCTGGCGGGCCTGGCCGTGCGCATGCTGGCCGAAGGGCGGCGTTGACCGCTAGGCCTCAGGCGGCGGCTCCTGGGGCAAGTACAAGGTAAAGGTGGTGCCCTGGCCCGGGACACTGTTCACCTGCACATCGCCCCCGGACTGCTTGGCAAAACCGAACACCTGCGACAGCCCGAGCCCGGTGCCTTCACCCGGTGCCTTGGTGGTGAAGAACGGGTCGAAGATGCGCTCCAACAGTTCGGCGGCAATGCCGACACCGCTGTCGCTCACCGAAATCGCCGCGAACTGGCCCGGCTGTGGCGCCTGGCCGCGCAGGGCGGGCAGGCGCTGGTCGGCCTGCAGGCGCAGCTGCAAGGTGCCTTCGCCGGCCATGGCATCGCGGCCGTTGAGCATCAGGTTGATTACCGCGGTTTCCAGCTGGTTGAGGTCGGCGCGGATATGGCAAGGCGCCTGCGGTAACTGCAGCTCGACCTGGATCCGCGCACCGGTGGCCGTGTCGAGCATGTCGGCCATGGCCTCCAGCCGTGGCCCGGCCTCGAACACTTGCGGGCTCAGGGCCTGGCGGCGGGCGAAGGCCAGCAACTGGCCGGTCAGCCTGGTACCGCGGTCGACGGTGTCGGACATGGTCTTGAGGTAGCGCTCGCGGCGCTGTGCTTCGAGGTTGGGGCGCTGCAGAAAATGCAGTGACGAGCGAATGATGGTCAGCAGGTTGTTGAAGTCATGGGCCACGCCGCCGGTCAGCTGGCCGATGGCTTCGAGCTTCTGGGCCTGGCGCAGCACGGCTTCTGTGTACAGCAACTGGCTGGTGCGTTCATCCACGCGCTGTTCGAGGGTGGCATTCAGCGCCTCCAGTGCCGCCATGGCCTCGCGCACTTCGGTGTGGGCCTGCACCCGCTGGACATGCGCCCAGGAGCGCTCGGTGACTTCGCTGATCAGCGCCTGTTCATAGTGGGTCCACTCCCGTGGCGCCTTGTCGTGGATGGCCATCAGCGCGGTCAGCCGGCCGCCTTTGATCAGGGGCATGCAAATGGTCGCGGTAATGCCGATGGCCTGGAAGGTGGCAGCTTCCTCGGGGGGCAGCTCGCTCAGGTTGTCCTGGATGACCAACGGCAGGCCACTGCGCAGGCGGCCGAGCGCCAGCTTGCCGAAGTCCTGCAAGCGATAGCGGCCCAACAGATGCGGCGAGCCGGGCGCCACGGCGTCACCGCAGATGGTGAAACCGTCTTCGTCGGGCTCCATCACCGCATAGGCGCAACTCGACAGTTGCAGGTGTTCGACCAGCATGCGCGTGGTAGTGGCAAGGATCTGGTCCGGGTCGGTGGCGTCGGCCACGGCACGGCCCAGGTCGTCGAGGAATTTCAGGCGCTGGTTGGCGAGCACGCTGGCGGTGGTTTCGGTGACTGTATCGAGCATGCCCAGCACCTTGCCGTCATGGTCGCGGATGGGGCTGTAGCAGAAGGTGAAATAGGCCCGTTCGGGGCTGCCGTTGCGGTCGATGACGAGCGGGAAGTCTTCGATGTACACCGCCTCGCCGGCCAGAGCGCGGTTGGCCATGTGGCCGATGTCGGCCCAGGCTTCCTGCCACACGGCGCGGAAGGGGATGCCCAATGCCGAGGGCTTTTGCCCGAGTATCTGCGAGAAGGCGTCGTTGTGCAGGGTGAGCAGGTCAGGGCCCCAGAGCACGGCTTGCGGGAAGCGCGAGGCCAGGCACAGGGACAGGCTGGTTTTCAGCGGGTCGGGCCAGTGCTGCAGCGGGCCCAGTGTGGTGGCGGCCCAATCGTGGTTGCGGATGCGCTCGGCCATCAGCCCGCCGCCGTCTAGCCATTTTGCCATGTGCTCTGCCGGTCCTTTTGCGTAAGGCCTTAAGGGTGCATCCAGAATAGACGTTTGGCGAGAATTTTTGGTGGCTGTACCGGCCTCTTCGCGGGCTTGCCCGCTCCTACAGGGATAGCACATTGCTCAAGCTTTGCGCCGTACAGGTGGGAGCGGGCAGGCCCGCGAAGAGGCCGGTACAGGCTAGCGAATGAAATGCACCTTGCCTGTGTCGTCATTGCCCATGTAGATGCCATAAACCCCGGCCTGCCGCTCGAGGATATAGCGCTCGAGAATTTGCCGGATTGCCGGGTAGTAGATCTCGTCCCACGGGATCTCGTCCGGTTCGAAGAACCTGTACTCCAGCGTTTCCACCCCGTACTGCCCGGTTTCCTCGGTGGCGATGGCGCGGAAGATGATGTAGACCTCGCTGATCTTCGGGACGCTGAAGATCGAGTACGGCGAGACGATTTCGGCACGTACGCCGCTTTCTTCCCAGACCTCGCGCAGGGCCGCCTGCTCGGTGGTTTCGCCGGCCTCCATGAACCCGGCCGGCAAGGTCCAGGTGCCGGGGCGCGGCGGGATGGCGCGCTGGCACAGCAGGTACTTGCCATCACGCTCAATGATGCAGCCGGCGATGATCTTCGGGTTGATGTAGTGGATGTAGCCGCAGCCGGTGCAGTGCAGGCGTTCGTGGGTGTCGCCTGTGGGAACGCCCCGGGCCAGTTCCGTGGTGCAGTGCGGGCAGTAGCGCGGGGCGTTGGGCATGATCGGTGGCCTGTGGGTGGCTTATATGCGTGGGTCCTTCAAGGCCAGGGGCTCGACCATCTCGCGCACCTTGACGTTGTCATCCTGCTTCTGGCGCAGGTAGTCCAGGGCCACCTTGGCGGCGGCGCGGACGTGGTCGACCGAGGCCTGGTGGGCAACCAGCGGGTCGCCGCTCTTGATCGCCTCGACGATCTTTTCCATTTCGCGGTTGCTGGCGCCGCGGCGGTTCTCCTGCGACACCGAGGTGGCGCGCAGGTAGCTGATGCGCGCCTGCAACTGGCGCAGCTGCTGGGCCGCCACCTGGTTGCCGGAGCCTTCCAGCAGCACATCGTAGAAGCCTTGTACAGAGTCCAGCACCTGTTGCAGTTCGCCTTCCTCGAGGGCTTCGCGGTTGACCTCCAGCGCGCGTTCCAGGGCGCGGATGTCCTTGGCCTTGGCGTTGAGGGTGAACAGCTGCACGATCAGGCCTTCGAGCACGCAGCGCAGCTCGTAGATGTCGCGGGCGTCCTCCAGGGTGATGATGGCCACGCGCGGGCCCTTGGCGTCGGCGAATTCCACCAGGCCTTCGGATTCCAGGTGGCGCAGGGCTTCACGCACCGAGGTGCGGCTGACGCCGAGGCGGTCGCAGAGGTCGCGCTCGACCAGGCGGTCGCCTGGCAGCAGGTGGAAGTTCATGATCGCGGCGCGCAGCTTGTCGAGCACGATTTCGCGCAGGGTAACGGGGTTGCGGTTGACCTTGAAGCTGTCGTCGAGTGGCTGGCGTTTCATCAAGTGCGCTCTTAAAGAGGCTGCCCGGCCGCAACCGCAACAGCACCACGAACCTTGGGTGCTCCTTGCGTGGGTTCGAACAGCCCGGTGTTAACGGGTTGACTCCGCATCGGCTTCAGCGAACGCTTCGCGGGCCAGGCGGAAACTGTCCACCGCCGCGGGCACGCCGCAATAAATGCCGACCTGGAGCAGGATCTCGCGAATCTGTTCACGGCTCAGGCCATTACGCAAGGCGCCGCGAATGTGCAGCTTGAGCTCGTGGGGCCGGTTGAGCGCGGAAATCATGGCCAAGTTTATCATGCTGCGCTCTTTGAGCGACAAGCCTTCGCGGCCCCAGACGTGGCCCCAGCAGTATTCGGTGACCAGCTCCTGCAACGGCTTGGTGAAGTCGTCGGCGTTCTGGATCGAGCGGTTGACGTAGTCCTCGCCCAGCACCTGGGTGCGGATCTGCAGGCCTTTTTCGTACTTTTCATTGCTCATGTGCAGTACTCCGGATCAAAACAGAGTCATCGGTGTTGGCTTCTTCGCGGGCTTGCCCGCTCCCACAGGGATTGCACAGGTGCTGAAACCTGCGCTGTACCTGTGGGAGCGGGCGAGCCCGCGAAGAAGCCAACGCGGTCTATCAACCCAAGGGCGGCAGGGCGCCCAGCTTGCCCTTGTGGTAGACCATCGGGGTCACCGGCTCGGCCGGCAGCACCAGGTTCTTCACCGCGCCGACGATGATCGCGTGGTCACCGCCGTCGTACTCGCGCCACAGTTCGCACTCGATGATCGCCGTGGCCTTGGCCAGCAGCGGGTTGCCCAGCTCGCTCAGGTGCCAGTCGATGCCTTTGGCCTTGTCCTTGCCCTTGCCGGCGAAGGCATAGGCCTCGGCGGTCTGGTCGGCGGACAGCAGGTGAATCGCGAACTGCTTGCTGTCACGCAGGATGGGGTAGGTGTCGGAGGCGTAGTTGGGGCAGAACAGCACCAGCGCCGGGTCGATCGACAGCGCGCTGAACGCGCTGGCGGTGATGCCGACGATGCCACCGTCGGCGTCGAGGGTGGTGACCACCGTGACGCCGGACGGGAAGGAGCCCATCACGTCTTTGTAGATGCCTGGTTCGATCATCTTGTGCTACCTCTTAGCGCATCACAAACGGGTCGGGCATCGGCGCGGTGGACAGGTTGATCCACACGGTCTTCAGCTCGGTATAGGCCAGCACCGAATCGATGCCGCTCTCACGGCCGTAGCCGCTGTTCTTGAACCCGCCGATCGGCGCCATGGCCGATACGGCACGGTAGGTGTTGACCCAGATGATCCCCGAACGCACGTCGCGGGCCAGGCGGTGGGCACGGCCCAGGTCGCGGGTCCAGATGCCGGCGGCCAGGCCGAACTGCGAGTCGTTGGCGATGGCCAGGGCCTCTTCCTCGGTCTTGAAGCGGATTACCGCGGCAACCGGGCCGAACACCTCTTCCTGCATGATGGTCATCGAGTTGCTGTCGCACTCGAACAGGGTCGGTTCGTAGAACCAGCCGTCACCCTCGACCTCGGCACGCTTGCCGCCCATGTGCAGCTTGGCGCCTTCGGCCTTGGCCGCGGCCACCAGGCCTTCGACCACGGCCAGCTGTTGCGCGGTGGCCATGGGGCCCATTTCGCTGGCATCGTCCTGCGGGTTGCCGATGCGGATGCGCTTGGCGCGAGCGATCAGGCGTTCGACGAACTCGTCGAAGATCTCGTCCTGCACCAGCAGGCGCGAGCCGGCCACGCAGCTTTGCCCGGAGGCGGCATAGATGCCGGCCACGGCGCCGTTGATGGCGCTGTCCAGGTCGGCGTCGGCGAAGATGATGTTCGGCGACTTGCCGCCCAGCTCCAGCGACAGCTTGGCGAAGTTCTCGGCGCTGCTGCGTACCACGTGGCGGGCGGTGGCGGCGCCGCCGGTGAAGGCGATCTTGCGCACCAGCGGGTGGCGGGTCAGCGCCGCGCCGGTGCTGGGGCCGTAGCCGGTGACCACGTTGACCACACCGGCCGGGAAGCCGGCCTCGAGGGCCAGGCGGGCCAGCTCGAGGATGGTCGCCGAGGCGTGCTCGGACGGCTTGAGCACGATGGTGTTGCCGGCGGCCAGGGCCGGGGCCAGCTTGATTGCGGTGAGGTACAGCGGGCTGTTCCACGGGATGATCCCCGCCACCACGCCGATCGGCTCGTGCACGGTGTAGGCGAACAGGTCGGGCTTGTCCAGCGGCAGGGTGCCGCCTTCAAGTTTGTCGGCAAGGCCTGCGGTGTAGTGGAAGAACTCCGGCAGGTAGCCGACCTGGCCGCGGGTTTCGCGGATCAGCTTGCCGTTGTCACGGCTTTCCAGCTGGGCCAGGTGTTCCTTGTTTTCGGCAATCAGGTCACCCAGGCGACGCAGCAGCTTGCCGCGCGCGGTGGCGGTGATACTGCGCCACTCCTTGCTGTCGAAGGCACGCTGGGCGGCCTGCACGGCCAGCTCCACATCGGCCTCGCCGGCGTCGGGCAGTTGCGCCCAGGCCTGGGCGGTGGCCGGGTTGAGGCTGTCGAAGGTCTTGCCGCTCTGGGCATCGCGCCATTGGCCGTCGATGCACATCTGGAAACGAACGAGGGTCATGCAACAATCCCCTTGGCGGATTCGGTGAGGGTGCGGGCTTGCGCGAGGAAGTCCAGCAGCATCTTGTTGACTTCACGCGGTGCTTCCACCGGCATCATATGCCGTTGCTCGGCGAGGACCACGCTGTGCGCGCCAGGAATGCTGGCGGCAAGCTGGCGGGTCATGGCCGGGGTGGAGCCCGAGTCGAGTTCGCCGGTGGCGATCAGCGTCGGCACCTGGATACTGGCCAGGTCGGCGGCGCGGTACATGTCCTGGGTGGCGAACAGCGAATAAGTGGTGTGGTAGCCCTGCGGGTCGTTGCTCGCCAGCACCTGGCGAATGGCGGCGACCTGCGCCGGGTTGGCAGCCTTGTATTCACGGCTGAACCAGCGGTCGAGCGCGGCGTCGACGTTGGCGTCGGGGCCCAGCTGCGCAGCCTGGGCGGCGCGGGCGATAACGCCGGCACTCTGCTCGGGGGTGCGGTTGAACACGCTGTTGAGCACTACCAGTGCAGCCAGGCGCTGCGGGTAGCCGAGGGCGAACGCCCGGGCGACCAGGCCGCCCATGGAGAAGCCGATCACGGTGGCTTGCGCGATCTGCAGGTGGTCGAGCAGTTCGGCGAGCTGGGCGGCATAGCCTTCCAGGCCGATGTCCGCGGCTGGCAGTGCGCTCTGGCCGTGGCCGAGCATGTCGTAGGCGATGACGCGGTAGTCGTTGGCCAGGCCAACGAACTGACCGCCCCACATTTCCTTGTTCAGGCCCACGCCGTGGATCAGTACCACGGGTTGGCCCTGGCCGACGGACAGGTAGCTGGTGCCGGCGGGTGTGCGTTCAGCGACAGGCTGAATCATGGAGGGCGCTCCTTGAAGGTCGGGCGCGGCGGGTAAGCACGCCACGCCCCGGCCCGTCTTGGTTGTTGTTATTGAGCGTTGGCTTTTTCGGCAGCCAGTTCTTCCAGGTCGATGTAGCGGTTGCCGATGCGCGGGTGCAGGCGGCCGCCGTCGGAGGCGCCCAGGACCACGACGATTTCATCGGCGCGCGGGGCATCTTCGATCTGCATTTCCAGGGTGATGTAGTGCGAGCGCAGGCCTTCATCGTCCTTCTGCATCATCGGGATCTGGATCGAGGTGCCCGGGCCGCCGCGCTTGTTGGTGAAGCTCAGGTAGCTCTTGGCCTGTACCGCTTCGCGGTAGTGGTTGCCGAAGCGCAGGGTGTGGATCACCGCCGAGGCGTGTTCGATTTCGCCGTCGGCACCGACGACTGCGGCCTTGCCGTAGGCTTCGATCTTGTCGGCGCCGCCGATGGCTGCAGTCAGGCGCTCGACCATCAGGGCACCCAGGTCCGAGCAGTTGGCACGGATTTCCGGCTTCAGATCTTCAACGAAACCGCGACCGGCCCATGGGTTCTTGATCACGACGGCCAGGCCGACCATGGTCACCGGCTTGTCGGTGGCCTTGCCGCCTTCGATGCGGGTCTCTTCGGAGTAGGTGACGATCTTGCGGATTTCGAAACTCATGGGTGGCTCCTGGTGAGGGTTATCAGCTCTTGTTGTCTGATGGTATACCATAATATTTGTTGTGCAAGAGGTGGCTGGAAATTTCTCTTGCGAGGGGACGAAAGGCGCTGTGTATCGGGGTTTTTGTGGCGTTCTGTACCGGCCTCTTCGCGGGTGAACCCGCGAAGAGGCCGGTACAGGCAACGGATCAATCCCCAAAAAAAAGCCCGCTCACGCGGGCCACAGGGCCCACGGGAGCGGGCGCGTCCCGCAATGTTTCAGGTAATGGGAAATCAGGCGAACGCCGGCACCACTTCCTTGATGAACAGCTCCAGCGATTTCTTCTTCTCGGCGTGGGGCAGGCTGTTGTCGCACCAGAAGCTGAACTCGTCGACGCCAAGTTCCTGGTAGTACTTGATACGCGCGATGATCTCTTCCGGCGTGCCGATCATGGTGTTTTTGCGGATGTTCTCCAGCTCGAACGCCGGCACTTCGGCGAACTTCGATTCCGGGCTCGGCTCGAGGAAGCCGTTGACCGGGGTGGTCTTGTTGCCGAACCAGGCATCGAAGGTGCGGTAGAAGCGCGAGATGGCCTGGGCGCCGACCTTCCAGCCTTCCGGCTCGGCCGGGCTGTGCACGTGGGTGTGGCGCAGCACCATCAGTTGCGGGCGCGGCACGCCCGGGTTGTTGTCCAGGGCAGCCTGGAACTTGTTCTTCAGGTCCAGCACTTCCTCGTCACCCTTCATCAGCGGGGTGACCATGACGTTGCAGCCATTGGCCACGGCGAAGTTGTGCGAGTCCGGGTCGCGGGCGGCGATCCACATCGGTGGGGTGGCGTTGAACGGCTTCGGCACGCTGGTGGAGGTGGGGAACTTGTAGACCTCGCCGTCATGGGCGTAGTCGCCTTCCCACAGCTTGCGCACCACCGGCACCATTTCGCGCAGGGCCTTGCCGCCGTCGGTGGCCGGCATGCCGCCTGCCATGCGGTCGAATTCGAACTGGTAGGCGCCACGCGCCAGGCCCACTTCCATGCGGCCATTGCTGATCACGTCGAGCAGGGCGCATTCGCCCGCCACGCGGATCGGGTTCCAGAACGGCGCGATGATGGTGCCGGCGCCCAGGCGGATCTTGTCGGTGCGCGCAGCCAGGTAGGCCAGCAGCGGCATCGGGCTTGGCGAAATGGTGTATTCCATGGCGTGGTGTTCGCCGATCCACACGGTGCTGAAACCGCCGTTCTCGGCCATCAGGGTCAGTTCGGTCAGGTCTTCGAACAGCTGGCGGTGGCTGACCTGTTCATCCCAACGTTCCATGTGCACGAACAACGAAAATTTCATGGGGCTTTCCTCAACGCTTGAAAGGGGCTGGCGCCTGGCAGGGTTGGCACCAGCGGTCTCGATTCAGAATAGGCTTCAGGCAAAGGCCGGCAGGCTGGCCATCTTGCCGCGGCAGTACACCATCGGCCGTGGCGCCTCTTCAGGGACGATCAGGTTGTGCACCTTGCCGACCATGATGGCGTGGTCGCCACCTTCGTATTCGCGCCACAGTTCGCATTCGATGACCGCGGTGGCACCGGCCAGGATCGGGTTGCCCAGTTCACTCAGGGTCCACTCGATGCCACTGGCCTTGTCCTTGCCCTTCTTGGCGAACGCATAGGCTTCGGCCTGCTGTTCACCGGACAACAGATGAATGGCGAAGCGCTTCTGCCGGATCAGCACGGGGTAGGAGTCGGAGGTGTAGTTGGGGCAGAACAGCACCAGCGGCGGGTCCATCGACAGGGAGGAGAAGGCGCTGGCGGTCAGGCCGACGACCGAGCCATCGTCGTCCAGGGTGGTGATGACGGTAACGCCGGACGGGAAGGAGCCCAGGACATGCTTGTAGACGGTTGCGTCGATCATCTGGTGTACCTCTATAGGGCTGCGGTGGTCCGCGGTTTTTATCGTTGATGTGTCTGATGGTATACCGTAATACCTATTTTGCAAGCGGAATTTTCAAGCGAGGGTATTGCGCGATGAACGGCTCAAGCCCTCGTATACCGTGGCTTTGAGCGGTGAGGCGGTTTGCCGCAGGGGTTGCGCGAGCGGATCAGTGGGCGTTTTTTCCTACGGATCAGTGTTGTCAAAAGTTTGGAATACCATAGTATGGTCCGCAGCTGAGAGGCCGCCTAGATGCGGTTTCCTTACAAAGATAAAAACGACCTTTCGAGCTGAATCCTATGTCCCAACCGTCGTCGCAACACCAGTTTGTCGAGAATCACACGGTCGATTACGTTCCACCTGCCGAGCGCCACGGGAAGGCGCGCGACCTGTTCACCCTCTGGTTCAGTACCAACATCGCGCCACTGCCCATCGTCACCGGCGCCATGGTGGTCCAGGTGTTCCACCTGAACCTGTTATGGGGCCTGGTCGCCATCGTGCTGGGCCATCTGGTCGGGGGCGTGGTCATTGCCCTTGCTTCTGCGCAGGGACCGCAGCTGGGCATTCCGCAAATGGTGCAGAGCCGTGGCCAGTTCGGCCGCTACGGCGCCTTGCTGATCGTGTTCTTCACCGCGCTGATCTATGTCGGTTTCTTCATTTCCAACATCGTCCTGGCGGGCAAGACCATCCACGGCATCACCCCGAGCGTGCCGATGCCGGGCGCGATCGTGATCGGTGCGCTGAGTGCCACCGCCATTGGCGTGATCGGCTACCGCTTCATCCACATCCTCAACCGCATCGGTACCTGGGTGATGGGTTCGGCGTTGCTGGCCGGTTTCATCATGATGTTCGCCCAGGAACTGCCGGCCGACTTCTTCAGCCGTGGCGCGTTCAACCTGTCGGGCTTCATCGCCACCGTGTCGCTGGGCACCATCTGGCAGATCAGCTTCTCGCCGTATACCTCCGACTACTCGCGCTACCTGCCGCGTGAAGTGGGCATTGCCAAGCCGTTCTGGGCCACCTACTTCGGCGCTACCCTGGGCACCATCCTGTGCTTCAGCTTTGGTGCGGTGGCGGTGCTGTGCGTGCCGGAAGGCACCGATGCGATGGACGCTGTCAAGCAGGCCACCGGCTGGCTGGGCCCGATCCTGATGGTGCTGTTCCTGCTCAACATCATCAGCCACAACGCCCTCAACCTGTATGGCGCGGTGCTGTCGATCGTGACCGCGATCCAGACCTTCATCGCCGAGTGGACGCCGAGCATCAAGGTGCGGGTGGTGCTGGCTGCGGTGATTCTGATGGGCTGCGGCATGGTCGCGCTGAATGCCTCGGCGGACTTCATCGGCCAGTTCATCGGCCTGATCCTGGCACTGCTGCTGGTGCTGGTGCCGTGGGCGTCGATCAACCTGATCGACTTCTACCTGATCAAGAAGGGCCAGTACGACATCGCCTCGATCTTCAGTGCCGACGGCGGCATCTATGGCCGCTTCAACCACCACGCGATCATTGCCTATGCCTGCGGCATCCTGGTGCAGCTGCCGTTTGCCAATACGTCGCTGTATGTGGGGCCGTATTCCAATATCGTCGAAGGGGCTGACCTGTCGTGGCTATTCGGCCTGCTGGTGACGGTGCCGCTGTATTACTGCCTGGCGACCCGGGGCAAGGCTGCCGAGAAGGCGGGGCGGGTTGTGAGTGTCAATGACTGATAGAGCGTTGTTGCTGTAACAGGGGCTGCTTTGCAGCCCATTCGCAGCGCAAGGCTGCTCCTACAAAGGAATCGCGTTGCATGTAGGAGCAGCCTTGTGCTGCGAATGGGCCGCAACGCGGCCCCGGCTATTTCAGCTCAAACCTTGAACTGTGCCACCAAGCCATTCAGGTCCACCGCCAACCGCGACAGATCCTGCGCCGCCGCACTGGTCTGGTTTGCCCCCGCCGATGTCTGCATCGCCAGGTCGCGAATGTTCACCAGGTTGCGGTCCACCTCCCGCGCCACCTGCGCCTGTTCCTCCGAGGCGCTGGCAATGACCAGGTTACGCTGGTTGATCGAGGCAATCGCCTCGGCAATCACCTCCAGCGCCTGACCGGCGCCTTGCGCCACCTCCAGCGTGCCGCTGGCGCGGCCCTGGCTGCTGTGCATCGCCGTCACCGCCCGCTCGGTACCGTTCTGGATCCCGGCAATCATCTGCTCGATCTCGGCGGTCGACTGCTGGGTACGGTGGGCGAGGGCGCGTACCTCATCGGCCACCACGGCAAAGCCACGGCCCGCCTCGCCGGCGCGGGCCGCTTCGATGGCGGCATTCAGCGCCAGCAGGTTGGTCTGCCCGGCAATCGCGCCAATCACGTCCAGCACGCGGCTGATCTCGTTGGCATTGTTGGCCAGCTGTTCGATCTCGGTCGAGGTACCGGTCACGTCAGCCACCAGATGCTGGATGGACGCCAGCGCCTGGTTGACCCGGTCGCGGCCATCACGGGTGGTCTGGTCGGCGCCCTTCGAGGCGTCGGCGGTGCTGACGGCATTGTTCGCCACTTCCTCGACCGCCGCAGTCATCTGGTTGACGGCGGTGGCCGCCTGGTCGATCTCCGCGCTTTGCTGGTGCAGGCCGCGGCTGGTGTCTTCGGTGACGGTGTGCAGTTCCTCCGAAGCCGAGGCCAACTGGTCGGACGAGGCGGCGATCTTGCGGATGGTGTCGCGCAGGCTGCTCTGCATGCGGCCCAGGGCGCGCAGCAGCAAGGCTGGCTCGTCGCGGCCGATTACACGGATGTCCTGGGTCAGGTCGCCGGTCGCCACGCGTTCGGCCACGCTCACCGCATCGGCCAGCGGCACGACGATACTGCGAGTGAGCAGGGTGGCAATGGCGACCAGGGCCAGCATGATCACCAGCAGCGAGACAATGATCGCGGTGAACGCTTCGTCAGCCACGTCGCTGCTGAGCTGCGAGGCCTGTTCGGCACCTTTGCCGTTGTAGGCGATCAGCGCCGCCATGGCCTGCATCATGCTGTCGGCGCGTTGGGTCAGGGGGCCGTTGATCTGCTGCCTGGCGGCCTCCATGCGGCCAGCAACAATGTCCTGCAGTACGCGTGCTTGCAGCTCGAGGTATTGCTGGTGCGCGCTATTGAAGGCGTCGAACAGGGCGCGGTCATCGGCGGCGGTGATGGTACCTTCGTATGCCTTCAGGCCATCCTTCATCTCGGCATTGGTGTCGTCGAGCAACTGCAGGTTGCGGCTGCGTTCGCTGGGGTTGTCGTCCAGTGCGGTACGCAGGGTGAGGGCGCGGGCACGGCCAAGGTTGCTGCTGATTTCGCTCAGGGCCACCACGGCGGGCATCCAGTTGACCCGGATTTCGTCCGTGGCCTTGTCCATCTGCCGAGTTTCATAAAGTGCGGCAAGGCCCATGAACAGGACCAGGATACCCAACAGGGCGAACACGCAGGCAGCGCGAATGCCGATCTTCAAATTCCTTAATTGCATGACATCCTCCTTGACGGTGGCGTGCAGGCCCTCAGGAGCTTGGGCGGATGGCCGGGTCACCGGGTGTGGCGCCAGGCTCTGGGAGCGCTGCGGATTCAGTTGTGTGCTTCACCCTCTTGAATTCTTTTTGATTTGAATGATGCCATATGGCCATCATCTTCGGACAGTCATTTCATGTCATGACATCAAAAGACAAAACCGCCAACAGGTGGCGGTTTTGTCAGTTTGCTGCGGTCAGACGATCGCGATCAGCGGGTCGGCAGCGGCCAGTGCCAAGGCGCGATCAGCCGCTGGCGGGTAGATCCACACCGAGTTGATCTGGCGCTTGAGGTCTTTGCCTTCCTGGCCGTGCAGCTTCAGTTCGCGCTCCCAACCCTCGCTGAACGTCGCGCCCCATTCGCCCAGGTCCAGGCAGGTGACGTACTTGGGCTGGCGGTACACCACCGGCTGCAGGCCGAGCAGGTCGGCCGCGGCGTTGTTGCCGGAGTGACGGCCCATGGGGATGGCGTGCTGGCAGGTCATCAGGGCGTGGTTGCCCAGCTCGTCCACAGCGGCCCAGGCGGTGTCGCCCGTGGCGTACACATGGTCCTGGCCCAGCACCTTCAGGTGGCCGTCCACTTTCAGCCGGCCGAAGTTGTCGCGCTCGCCGGCAACCTGTGCGGTCAGCGGGCTGGCCTTCACGCCAACGGTCCAGATCACGGTGTTGCTGGCGATATGCTCGCCGTTTTCCAGGGTAACGCCACCGGCATCGACAGCCACCACCGAAGCCCCCGCCTTCCACTCGACCCCGGCCTGTTCGCAGGCGGCGATGATCGACGGCGTGATACCCGCGCCCAGCGCCGCACCAACTTGCGCACCACGGTCGACCACCACCACCCGCACCGCTGCACTGGCACCGAGGATGGCACGCAGGCGGGCAGGCATTTCCGTAGCGGTTTCGATACCCGTGAAGCCACCACCGCAGACCACCACGGTGTTGCGTGCAGGCGAAGCGGGCTGGGCGGCCAGGCCGACCAGGTGCTGTTCCAGGCGCATGGCCGATTCCATCTGGTCGACATCGAATGCATGTTCGGCCAGGCCAGGCACTGCCGGGCGTGCGACCTGGCTGCCGGCGGCAAGGATCAGGCGGTCGTAGGCGATCTGTTGCCGGTGCCCCTGGGCGTCGGTGTAGCTGACGCTGCGCTCTTCGGTATCGATGCTGTCGGCGTTGCCCGGAATGAAGTGAATGCCCACGGCTTCGAACAGCTCGCCCAGCGGGGCCTTCATGCCGTGCACGTCGGCCTCGTAGAAGCGCGGGCGGATGCGCAGTTCAGGCTGCGGAGCGAGGACGCTGATGTTGATGTCGGCACGCTGGGCCTGATCGAGCAGGCGCGCAGCGCTCAGGGCGCTCCATACACCGGCAAAGCCGGCACCGATGATGAGGATGTTCGATTTCATGAAGGTGCTCCGCAAGGTTCGAAAGGGACTTCGAGGGCGGGTTGTGTGCCTCTCGAATAACTACGACTGTATTGATCGTAGTTTGTGCGTGCAAGTCTTTTTTTCCACATGCCGACACTCCGCATCACCATTTCGCGGCTCGAATAGCTGTATTTACTGGGCTTAAGGGAAAAACAAGGCCGACCGGTGGCAGCTTTGCGCTTTGCGGTGCGGATGCTATCGGCGTATTATTTGCGACAAGATTGGTCGGAGATAGATATGTCGCTCTACAGTGCTGGCGTCGAATACGGTATCCATTGCCTGCTGTTCCTGGTGGACGAGCGGGGCGACTCGCGCGAGTCCAGCGTGCGCGACCTGGCGGAGTTGCAGGGTGTACCGCAGGAGTACCTGGCCAAGGTCTTTACCAAGCTGGCTCGTGCCGGGCTGGTGGCCGCCACCGAGGGCGTGCGTGGCGGCTTCCGACTGGCGCGGCCGTCGGATGAAATCACCGTGCTGGATATCGTCAATGCCATCGATGGGCCAAAGAAGATCTTCGACTGCCGCGAAGTTCGCGAGCGTTGCAGCCTGTTCGAGGGTTCGCCGCCGGGTTGGGCGACCGAGGGCACCTGCGCGATCCATGCGGTGATGCTGGGTGCGCAGAAGCGCATGGAAGAGGCCCTGGCGCAGCAGACCATCCTTGATCTGGCGCGGCGGTTCGGGCGCAAGGCGCCGGCCGAGTTCGGGCAGAAGGTCAATGCCTGGATGGGTGAGCGGCGGGAGGGTAAAGGGGCAGGGGATATTCCGGTCAGTCAGGTCTGAATCTGCTGCCAGTGCCGGCCTCTTCGCGGGTAAACCCGCTCCCACAGGTACCCCACAAGTTCCAGAGATTTTGATATCCCTGTGGGAGCGGGTTCACCCGCGAAGAGGCCAGTGTAGGCTAACGCCCCTCATGCTGCCGCCGATACGCCCCCGGCTGCACCCCCACCGCCTTGGCGAACGCCCGGGTAAACGCCGCCACCGACTGATACCCCACCTGTGCCCCGACCTGCTCCACGGTATGCCCCGCCCGCAGCAACTGGCTGGCATGGCGCATGCGCAACGCCAGCAGTACTTGCCCCGGCGACTGCCCCGCCAGTTCATTGAAACGCTTGAAAAACGCTGACCGCGACAACCCGGTGCAGGCGGCCATGCTTTCCAGCGTCCACGCTTGCCCCGGTTGCTCGATCAGCTGCTCCAGCAACCCGGCAAACGCCGGTTGCCGGGCGAGGGCTACCAGCCCGCCCAGCGATTGCCCGGCATGCACCTGCTGGCGCAGCACATACAGGAATAACAAGTGCGTCAGCCGCTCCAGCAACGCCTGTGACGGCCCGGTGGCGCGCCGGCATTCCTCCAGGATCAGCTCGAACAATGCCCGCGCCGCATGCCCGGCCGGTTCATCGGCGCGCAGCAATATCCAGTCGGCCAGGCCGTCGACGATCAGCGCCGACAAGCCCGGCCTGAAGTGGAAGAAACCACATACCAGCCCCACGCCATCGACCGCATCGGCGTCCATGGCCTGCATGTGCTGGCGTGGCTGGGCGCAGGCACTGGCCGGGTCCTGGTCGCTGGCCAGGCGATAGCCGAGGTCGCGCAGCAGGAACACCGCATCGCCGGCCTCCAGGCGCAGAGCCTCGGGCTGGCCGTCGATGTGCAGCCAGCAATGCCCTTGCACCACCAGGTGGAAACTGGCCCGGCCCATGCCTTGGGTGCTGGCGTGCCAGCCGCCGCAGTAGCGGCCCACATGGAACAGGCTGGCATCGAGCTCCAGGCCCTCTAATAACCAATCGACAAGGTGGCTGGACGAAATCATCTAATGCAAAGACTCAAGAGCAAGGAAAGGCGACTGATGAATATGGAGGGTAGTTCTTATAACCAACAGACTGTAGTGACACCCATCAAAGGAGACCACTCCATGTCCTCGCGCATTACTTTACACACGCTGCAGAGCGCCCCGGAAGCGGCCCGTCCGTTCCTCGAGAACGCCCAGAAGAATTCCGGCTTCATCCCCAACCTGCTGGGCGTGCTGGCCAATGCCCCGGCGGCGCTGGAAACCTACGTGACCGTTTCGGCACTCAACGGCAAAGCCGAACTTAGCCTGGCCGAGCGTGAAGTGGTGCAGCTGATTGCCGCCACCCAGCATGGCTGTGACTTCTGCGTGGCCGGCCACACGGCCGTGGCCCTGAACAAGGCCAAGCTGCCGCAGGAGGTGGTCGATGCCCTGCGTGCCCGTGGCGAGCTGCCCGATGCCCGGTATGAAACCCTGGCCGCGTTCGCCCGCGAAGTCATCGCCACCCGTGGCAATGTCAGCGAGGCCACTTACCAGGCCTTCCGCGCAGCCGGTTTCAGCGAAGGCAACGCCCTGGAGGTGATTCTGGGCGTGAGCCTCGCAACCCTGTGCAACTTTGCTAATGTGTTCGCCCAGACGCCGCTCAATGACGAGCTCGGCAAGTACCGCTGGCAACCTTCTGCATGATCCGCGCGTGACACCGGTCGTACCGCGATCGTTGTAGGAGCGGCCTTGTGCCGCGAATGGGCCGCCAAGCGGCCCCGGCGTTTTCAAAGGAGCAAGACCATGCAAGATTGTGCATTTCGACACTGGCTGGATGCCAATGCCGAGGCCATTGACCGCGGCCAGTGCGAGCCGCAGCTGGTGCTGGCGCAAATCGCCGAATCGCAGCTGCTGCGGGTCGGTGTCGACCCGGCCCTGGGCGGCACGGGCGGGCAGGTGACCGACGCGGTCGAGGCCATTGCCGCAATCGCCAGCCGCTCGCTGGCAGCGGCGTTCGTCTGCTGGGGCCAGCGCGCCTTCATCGAATACCTGTTGCACAGCCCCAACCAGCCCCTGCGCGAGCGCCTGCTGCCGCGCCTGCTGACTGGCGAACTGGCCGGCGCCACCGGGCTGTCCAACGCCATGAAGTTCCTGTCCGGCATCGAAGCGTTGCAGGTGCGCGGGTGCCCGCAAGCCGATGGCTGGCAGCTGGAAGGTCGCCTGCACTGGGTGACCAACCTGCGCAAAAGCGGCTTCGTGGTGGCTGCGGCTATCGAAGACGAAGCCGGTGGTGCACCGTTCGTGCTAGCCATTCCGTCCGACGCGCAGGGCCTGGAGCGCTCCGACGACCTGCAACTGATGGGCCTGCAGTCGAGCAACACCGCGGCACTGGCCTTCCACCAGGTGCAATTGCAGCGTGGCTGGTTGCTGCACGAAAATGCCCGTGAGTTCCTGCCCCGGGTACGCCCGGCGTTCCTGGCGCTGCAGTGCGGCATGGCCATTGGCCTGGCGCGGCGGGCGCTGGCGGAAGTGCAGGCACACCTGCATGGCCGTGCCTCGTTCCTCGACGAAGCACGCCAGGTGCTCGGCGAGCGCCTGGAAAACACCGTGAGCGAGCTCAAGCAGGGCCTGCTCGATGGCCGCTTCCAGCAGCAGCCGGCAGCCTTGTTCAAGCTGCGCATCACCCTGGCCGAAAGCGCTGCCGACGCCGTGCAACTGGAGTTGCAGGCCAGTGGTGGCAAGGCCTACCTCAGCGAGTACGGCGAAGGCTTTGCCCGCCGCTGGCGCGAGTCGGCCTTCGTGCCGATCGTCACGCCCAGCCTGGTGCAACTGCGCGCCGAACTGCAACGCCAGGCGGGCGCGGCATGAGCCAAGTGTTGCTCGAAGCCCGCGACATCAGCCTGGGCTACCCGCGCGAGGGTGGCTGGCAGGCGGTGCTGGCGCAGTTCGACCTGCAGCTGGCCCCTGGCGAAGTGGTGACCATCCTCGGCCCCAGCGGGGTCGGCAAGTCCAGCCTGCTGCGGGTACTGGCCGGCCTGCAGCAGCCCCGCGGTGGCAGCGTGACCCTGCACGGCCAGCCGCTGCAGGGCCCGCACCCACGCCTGGCGGTGGCCTTCCAGGACCCGAGCCTGTTGCCCTGGCTGAGCCTGGAGAAGAACGTCGCCTTCGGCCTGGACTTCGCCCGCCAGCCAAAACTTGCCGCCGCCGAACGGCGCGCACGCATCGACCATGCGATTGCCGCCGTGGGCCTGGCCCATGCTCGCGGCCAGTACCCGGCGCAGTTGTCCGGCGGCATGGCCCAGCGCACCGCGCTGGCCCGATGCCTGGCCCGCCAGCCCGAAGTGCTGTTGCTCGACGAGCCGTTCGGCGCGTTGGATGAAGTGACCCGGGCCGACATGCAGCAACTGCTGCTGCAACTGATCGCCACCCACAACACGGCGGCGGTGCTGATCACCCACGATATCGACGAAGCCCTGCTGCTGTCCGACCGGGTCCTGCTACTGGGCAACCACCCAGCGCATACCCTCGGCCAGTGGCGCATCGACCTGCCGCAACCACGGACGCAGCGGGTCGAGGAACTGGGCGCCTTGCGCATCGAAATCCTCAAAACCCTTCGGCGGGCAAGCCGCACAGTCGAACCTACCCCAACCCCGTTGCCCTCGGAGGCTGTCCATGTGCATGGATGACTGCTGTTCCTCTTCTTCGCGTCGCGATTTCCTCAAGCTCGGCGCCATGCTCACGGCCGCCGGAGCACTGCCGTTGCTGTCGAGCCTGCAGGCCCGCGCCGCCGCCGAGCCGGACGCGCCAGTGCGTATCGGCTACCTGCCGATCACTGACGCCACGCCGCTGCTGGTGGCGCACAACAACGGCCTGTTCGAGGCCGAAGGCATCAAGGCCGAGCGCCCGGTACTGCTGCGCAGCTGGGCGCAGGTGATCGAGGCGTTCATCTCCGGCCAGGTCAACGTCATCCACCTGCTGTCGCCGATGACCGTATGGGCCCGCTACGGCAGCAAGGTGCCGGCCAAGGTGGTGGCCTGGAACCACGTGGGCGGTTCAGGCCTGACCGTGGCCCCGGACATCAGCGACATGAAACAGCTGGGCGGCAAGACCGTGGCCATCCCGTTCTGGTACTCGATCCACAACGTGGTGCTGCAACAGATGCTCAACGACAACGGCCTGACCCCGGTGTCGAAGCCGGCCAATGCGCCGCTGGCCGGCAACGAAGTCAACCTGCTGGTATTGCCGCCGTCCGACATGCCGCCGGCGCTGGCCAGCAAACGCATCGCTGGCTATATCGTCGCCGAGCCATTCAACGCCCTGGCCGAGAACCTCAAGGTTGGCCGCGTGCAGCGCTTTACCGGCGATGTGTGGCGCAACCACGCCTGCTGCGTGGTGTTCATGCACGAGCACGACCTGAACAACCGCCCGGAGTGGTCGCAGAAGGTGGTCAACGCCATCGTCAAGGCCCAGCACTGGACCCGTGACCACCGCGCCGAGGCCGCCGCATTGTTGTCCAAGGCCGGCCCCAACAAGTACACCCCGCATGAACCAGCAGTGCTCGGCAAAGTGCTGGCCCCGGCCGCCGAGGACCGTGCCGGTTACATTGCCAGTGGCGCCATTCGCCACCAGCAGTGGGACGAAAAGCGCATCGATTTCCAGCCTTACCCGTTCCCTAGCTACACCGAAGAGCTGGTCAAGCGCCTGAAAACCACCCTGATCGAGGGCGACAGCGCGTTCCTGGCCGGCCTGGACCCGGCACAGACCGCCCGCGACCTGGTCGACGACCGCTTCGTGCGCAACGCCATCGCCAGCGTTGGCGGGCCGTCGGTGTTCGGCATTGCCGATAACTTCGAGCGTAGCGAGGAGTTCGCGGTCTGATGCGCACGCATGTCGTTCATGCCGGCCTGGGGCTGGCCGGGTTGCTGGGTTTGTTGCTGTTGTGGTGGGCCGGTGTCGCGCTGTTCGGCCAGGCCGATGGCCTGTCGGCGCGCTTTTCGCCGGCAGCGACCCTGGCCAGCCTGGTCGAGTTGCTGGGGCAGGGCGAGGTGTACGGGCATATCTTGGTGAGCCTCAAGCGTATCCTGGTCGGGCTGCTGCTGGCGCTGCTGATCGGCGTGCCGCTGGGCTTGCTGGTGGGCAGCTACCGGCACCTGGAGGCTGCGACCACACCGGCGTTCCAGTTCCTGCGGATGATCTCGCCGCTGTCGTGGATGCCGGTGGTGGTGATGCTGATGGGCGTGGGGGACCAGCCTATCTACTTCCTGCTGGCGTTTGCCGCGTTGTGGCCGATCCTGCTGAACACGGCGGCCGGGGTAAGGCAGCTGGACCCACGCTGGTTGCAGTTGAGCCGCAGTTTGAGTGCCACGCGCCGGGAGACCTTGTGCAAGGTGATCGTGCCCGGGGTGATCGGCCATGTGCTGACCGGCGTGCGCCTGGCCATCGGCATCCTGTGGATCGTGCTGGTGCCGTGCGAAATGCTTGGGGTGAGTGCGGGGCTGGGGTACTTCATTCTCGATACCCGCGACCGGCTGGCGTATTCCGAGCTGATGGCAATGGTGCTGCTGATCGGGGTGCTGGGGTTTTTGCTGGATGCCCTGGCGCGTGGGCTGCACCGGCGTTGGGTGCATGGCTGAGGGGCCAGTGGGGCTTCTTCGCGGCTAAACCCGCTCCCATGGAACTGCACATAACTCATTGAATTAGCAGGGACCCTGTGGGAGCGGCTTTAGCCGCGAACACCGGCGCAGCCGGTGCCATGCACCGCGTTGGATTCTTCGCGGCTAAAGCCGCTCCCACAGGGTACGAGGATCGCTTGCGAATTCAGTTATCTGTGCGACAGCGCAGCCCAAAGGGCTGGGCAACCTCCCACAGGCCCTTGGGTCAATGCACTGTCTTGCGCTGCCGTACACACTCCTGAGCCTGAGCAGTCAGTTCGTCCAGTCGCTCATCCCGCATCTGCTCCGCTTCGATCATCGCATCCTCACCCTGCTGGTTGAGCAGGTAGGTATGGATCTGCATCACTTCCGCCGTCTGGTAGATCGGCGCAATATCCAGCCGCCCGATCAGCGCGCCGCTAGCCCGCCCGGTACTGCTCATCAGTACCTGCGGCCCGTTGGCGGCCACCACCTGCATGCCCATCGCCTCGAACCACGGTACCTGGCTGGCAAAGGCATTCAGCTCGACGCAGGCATGGCGTGCCTGCAGGTCGCCCAGCAGGGCGCGGGCGATGCCCTGGCGACGATGGCTGGCGCGCACGGCCAGGAACGCCAGGGCGCACGCCTGTTCGTCGTCCTCGGCCGGCAACGACAGGGCAAACCCCAGCAATTGGTCCGGTGCCTCGGCATCCAGCGCCAGGGTCAGCGTCACGGCCAGGCCGCGGGTGCCGTCCAGTGCTTGCAGGTACTGGTGCACTTCCATGCCGACGCCGTACTGATACAGCGGGTACAGCGGGTTGTCGGCACTGATGGCGACACTGCTCAGTTCGCCGACGTGGTGGATCACCAGTTCGCGGATCTGGTTCTGGAAAGATTCAGGCGGCACGCTGTCGAGGCGGCTCAGGATGAACATCGGGGGGCGGGCTCCGGCGGGTAGATGGACGGCCCGCGCCATGCAGGCGCGGGCTGTACAGTCTAACCGGTTTTGCCGATCAGCCTTGTACCTGCAATGCACCGAGCATCAGGTCGAGGTTTTGCACCGCCGCACCGGAGGCACCTTTGCCGAGGTTGTCGAACACTGCGGTCAGCAGCACCTGGCCATGCTCAGGGTTGGCGTAAAGCGCCAGGCGCAGGTCGTTGCTGTCGTTCAACGCCTCGGGGTCGAGGTTCGGCGCTGCGCCGTGCTGGTGCAGGGGCATCAGCTGGACGTGACGGGCACCCTGGTAGTGCTGCTGCAGGCAGGCCTGCAGCTGTTCGGCACTGACCTGGCCGGGCAGCAGGCGCAACTGCAGCGGGATGCTCAGCACGATGCCTTGGCGGTAGGCACCGTAGCCGGGCATGAACATCGGCCGCGCCGACAGCCCGGCGTGCTGCTGGATTTCCGGCACGTGCTTGTGCGCCAGTTCCAGGCCGTACAGTTGCAGGGCCGGGGTTTTGCCGGCGGCGGGCTGTTCATGCCGTTCGACTGCGGCGCGGCCGCCACCGGAATAGCCGGAGATGGCGTGGATGTTCAGCGGGTAATCCGCTGGCAGCAGGCCGGCCTTGACCAGTGGGCGCAACAGGGCGATGGCGCCGGTGGGGTAGCAGCCGGGGTTGCTGACGCGCTTGCTGTGCGCGATGCGCTCGGCTTGCTGCTCGTCGAGCTCCGGCAGGCCATAGACCCAGCCTGGGCTGGTGCGGTGCGCGGAGCTTGCGTCGATCACCCGCACTTGCGGGTTGTGAATCGCCGCCACGGCCTCGCGGGCGGCATCGTCGGGCAGGCACAGCAGGGCGATGTCGGCGCTGTTGATTGCCTCGCGGCGCCGTTGCGGGTCTTTGCGCTCGGCTTCGGGCAGGGTCAGCAGGCGCAGATCGCTGCGGCCTTGCAGGCGGGCATGGATCTGCAGGCCGGTGGTGCCTTGGTCACCGTCGATGAAGACAACAGGGGTGTGCATGGTCGAAGTCCGGTCGGGGAGGGATGGCCTATGCTCGCTTGTGGCTCTGGTAAAGAAAATTTGAATATGATGATCGATATGTTCATCTTTTCTGAATGAGTTTGGCCCATGCGCGAAATCAGCCTCGATCGCCTCCGCACCTTGGTGGTCATCTCCGACCTGGGCTCCTTTGCCGAAGCCGCCCGCCAGCTCAACCTGGCACCGCCCACCATCAGCCTGCACGTGGCCGAACTGGAGGCGCGCATCGGCGCCCCGTTGCTTACCCGCACCCGTGGCCAGGTGCGGCCCACGGTCATCGGCGAAACCCTGCTGGCCCGTGCCCGTCGCCTGCTGGCCGACGCCGACCTTGCGCTGGATGAAGTGCGCCGACAGGTCGAGGGCCTGACCGGCCGGGTGCGCCTGGGCGCTTCCACCGGCGCCATCGCCCACCTGCTGCCGCAGGCGCTGGAGCACCTGCGTACGGTGCACCCGGGGATCGATGTGCAGGTACAGGTGCTGACCTCCCAGGCCTCGTTGGCGCGCTTGCGCGAGGGCACGCTGGATATCGGCCTGGTGGCCTTGCCACAGGTGGCCGGCAAAGGGCTTGCGGTTACGCCCTGGCGGCGCGACCCGATCCTGGCCTACGTGCCGGCCGACTGGCAGCCACCGGCCAAGGTCACGCCGGCCTGGCTGGCGCAGCGGGCGTTGATCCTCAACGACAGCAGCACCCAGCTTTCGCGGGTGACCGGCGAGTGGTTCGCGGCAGCGGGGTTGTACCCCGAGCCGCGAATCGAGCTGAACTACAACGATGCGATCAAGAGCCTGGTCGGGGCCGGGTATGGGGCGACGCTGCTGCCGCAGGAGGGGGAGTCGGCCGAGCTGGACCGGCGCATCGCCCGCCGGCCGCTGCGGCCGGGGTTGTGGCGTCAACTGGGCATTGCCTGCCGGGAAGGGCAGGTGGAGCGGGCCACGGGGTATGTGTTGCAGGCGTTGGAGCGGTTGCGCCAGTGAGGGCCCTGGGGCTGCTTTGCAGCCCTTTCGCGACACAAGGCCGCTCCTACAAGGGAACGCGACCTCTTGTAATCGATGGACTCGCCCCCGCCGAGGCATCACAGTGCCACGGTGGCGTTCTAAGAAGCCAACGGCAGCGAGG
>NZ_JBIGLU010000043.1:0-34468 GCF_043658375.1 Pseudomonas sp. PsB
GTGGTGATCAGTGGTACCGCTGAGGCCGGGGCCAAGGTGATTCTCACCGACGGCAGCGGCAACCCGATCGGCCAGACCACTGCCGACGGCAGCGGCAACTGGTCGTTCACGCCCGGTACGCCGCTGGTCAACGGCACGGTCATCAATGCCGTGGCCCAGGACGCCGCCGGCAACACCAGCACCCCACAAGTCAGCACCACGGTGGATGCGGTAGCCCCCGGCGAGCCGACGATCGAGCCGAGCAACGGCACCGAGATCAGTGGTACCGCCGAAGCCGGGGCCAAGGTGATCCTCACCGACGGCAACGGCAACCCGATCGGTGAGACGACCGCCGACGGCAGTGGCAACTGGTCGTTCACGCCCGGTACACCGCTGGCCAACGGCACGGTGATCAACGCCGTGGCCCAGGACCCGGCCGGCAATACCAGCGGGCCGAGCAGCGTCACCGTTGACGCCATCGCCCCGGCCGCGCCGACTATCGAGCCGAGCAATGGTGTGGTCCTCACGGGTACTGCTGAGCCCGGCGCCACCGTCATCCTCACCGATGGTGGCGGCAACCCGATCGGCGAGACGACCGCCGACGGCAGTGGCGACTGGAGCTTCACCCCAACCACGCCGCTGGCCAATGGCACGGTGGTCAACGCGGTGGCCGAGGACGCCGCCGGCAACAGCAGTGGCCCGGCCAGTACCACGGTCGACTCGGTGGCGCCGTCGGCACCGCTGTTGAGCATCAGTGCCGACGGTGCGCTGCTGACCGGTACCGCCGAGCCGAACAGCCAGGTACGCCTCGTGATCGACGGCGATACCGCCAACCCGATCACGGTGAATGTCGACGGCGCCGGTAACTTCAGCCTGCCGTTGGCGCCACCGCTGATCACCGGCGAGCTGATCAGCGGGGTTACCGCCGACGCTGCCGGTAACATCAGCGGCCCGGCGACGATCAACGCGCCGGACCTGGCGCCGCCGACCATCAGTGTGCCGGAAGCCGCCGACACCTGGATCAACGCTGCGGAGATCAGCGACGGCATTCAGGTCGACGTGACGATCCGCCCGACCATGCAGGTCGGCCAGGTGATCACCGTCGCCTTCGCCGGGCAGAACGGCTACGAGACGCAGGCAACTCACACCATCACCGCCGGCGATATCCTGGCCGGCAGCGTCACCGTGACCATTCCCCCTGGCGGTGGCATGGGGCCGTTCCCGGAGGGCGCTTCTACCGTCACTGCAGACATCAATGGCGGTACTGCTTCGATCTCGGTGCCGTTCACCATCGACACCATCCCGCCTGCAACACCGGTGCTGTCGCTGGTGGGCAGCATCCTGACCATCTCCACCGATCCGGGAACCGAACTTACGGTTGAAGTGGACATCGGCGGCGTCACCGCCACCGCTACGGTGACAGCTGACAACAGCGGGCTGGCTTCGCTGAACCTGCTCACCGACTTGGACATCGACCTTACCCTGGACCAGTTGCTCAACGCCCAGGTCTCGGTCACCGGCGAGGATCCGGCCGGCAACACGAGCAATGTGGCGACCATCGGCGTTGGCGGCAGCATCGAGCAGCCAGTGACCATCGGCAACTTCGGCGTCGATGTCAGCCTCAACCCGCTGAACCCGCGGTTCGGTTTCAGCGGCACCACCGAGCCGGACTCCAGCGTGGTGATCCGTGTCATCACCCCGGCGCTGAACGTCGAACTGCTGCCGATCCAGGCGGACAGCTCGGGCAACTTCTCGCTGAACCTGCTGAGCCCGACCGTCCTCACCCAGTTGGGGCTGAACATCACCGATATCCTCAACCTCGGTTCGCAGATCTCGTTCAACATCGTCGCCACCGACACCAACGGCAACGACAGCTCGGCCTACGGCATCACCCTGGCCCCTAACGGGCTGTCGCTGAACATCGGCCAGATCGACGTCAACGGCACCGCCGGGGACGATGTCATGTCCGGGTCGAACGGCAGTTCGGAGCACATCAACGGAGGCGATGGCAACGACCTGATCTTCAACGTGGGGACCGGCGATCAGGTAGTGGCCGGCGACGGCAACGACGCCATCCAGATCACTGCGACCAACTTCACCAGCATCGACGGCGGGGCGGGCTTCGACACCTTGATCCTGGCCGACGGCATCGATCTTGACTACAACGCTGTCGGCGTCGGCACGCTCTCCAACATCGAGCGCATCGACCTCGGCAAGGGCGACTCGGGGAGCGTACTGACCCTGACCGCCGCGGAGGTCGACGCCATCACCGACAGTAACAACATCCTGCAGATCACCGGCGAGAGCAACGACACCCTCAACGTGGTGGGTGCCGTGAACACCGGGACCACGCAGCAGCTCAACGGCATTACCTACGATGTCTACAACTTTGGCAGCAGTACCCTGCTGATCGAGGACAACACGGTACAGGTCGTGGTCTGATGCGCGGCCTGTCCGTGCTCAAGGGACGGCGCCGTGGCGCGGGAGCCCTCTGGCTCCTGTGCCTGGGGCTGCTGTTGTCCGCCCCGGCCATCCCGCTTGACCAGGCGGTGCGGGCGGGGTTGGCGATCCACCCGCAGGTGCGTTCGGCGATGGCCGAAGCGGATCGTGCGGGCACCGAGGTGGAGATCGCCAAGGGTGGCTATTACCCCTCTGTCACCATGTCCGGAGGGCCGCAGGAGTTCGACGTTGGCGAGGTCGTCTACGACGTCACCGTCTCGCAGATGCTGTATGACTGGGGAAGGGTGACGAGCAAGGTCGACAGCGCCAGTGCCACCCGGCGCAAGCTGTCCGAGGCGGTGCTGGTGGCGCGCGACGATGCGGCGCTGGATATCGTCGAGACCTATCTCGATGTGCTTGCCTCGGAGCGCCGGGTGGAGACGGTGCGCCAGCACATCCAGCGCCTCGACGGCATCCGCGAGATGACCCAGGCGCGCGGCAGCGACGGTTACGCCGACCGCAGCGAACTGGACCGCGCCAACCTCGAACTGGCGCGTGCCCAGGAACAGCTGTCGCTGGAGAAGGGCAACCTGCAGGACGCGCGCAACCAGTACGCGATCCTGGTTGGCCAGGACCCCTCCGAACTGGTGGAGCCCGAGCCGATGTCGCTGCAGCGCTACCTGGCTGCCAGCGACATGACGCGGGTGATACGCGAGTCGCCGTTGCAGCGCAAGGCGTTGGAGGACGCCAATGTCGCCGAGGCGCAAGTCCGCGAGGCCAAGGCTTCGTTGCTGCCACAGTTGAACCTGGAGGCCTCCGCGTTGCGCCGGGAGATCGGCGGTCGCCCGGAAAGCGACTCGGTGATGTCGCTGCGCTTTCGCATGGATACCTTCCAGGGGCTTTCCAACTTCCGCCGGCCGACCGCTGCGCAACAGCGTCTGGAGTCGGCGCAATGGACGGCCGATGCGATGCAACGTGACATCCGCCGGCAGTTGCAGACGCTGTTCGATAATGGCGACACCCTGCGCTGGCGGGAACAGTCGCTGAGCCAGCAGGTGACGGAGTCGGAGCAGGTGGGCGAGCTGTACCGCGAGCAGTTCGAGGTCGGCCGGCGCGACGTGATCGACTTGCTCAACGTGCAGCGCGAACGCTTCGAGGCCGAGCGGCAATTGATCAATCTGCACATCGAGCGCAAGCGCATCGAGTACCGGGCGGCCGCGCAGGTCGGGCTGTTGGGGGCATTACTGGAGAATCGGTTGAATCATGGAAGTTGAACAATCCCCGGATAATGTCGTGACCCTGAACCACGACGACCCGCTGCGCCAGGGCCTGCTGCTGCTGTGCCGGCAACTGGGCCGGCCGCTGGGCGACGCCGAGCTGGTCGACGGCCTGGCACTGGAGCACGGACGCCTGCCGCTGCGCCTGGTCGCCCGCGCCCTGCGCCGCGCCGACATCACTGCCAGGTTCGCGGAGCTGCCGTTGCGGCAGATGGACGCCTACCTGCTGCCGGCCCTGCTGTTGCTCGATGATGGCCGCAGCCTGCTGCTGGTTGGCATCGAGGGTGAGCAGTACGAGGTGCTGGTGCCGCAGAGCGACGGCGGCCGTGAGTGCATGGCGCTGCCCGTTCTGGAGGCGCTTTACAGCGGCACGGCGGTGTTCGCCAAGTGCCGCTACCACCCCGACGGGCGGGTGGGCGACTACGCCAGCGGCCTGCCGGAGCACTGGTTCTTCGGGCCGCTCAAGCGGCTCTGGCGCTCTTATGCGGAAGTAACGGCGGCGGCCCTGGTGGCCAACGTCCTGGCCGTCGCCTCGGCGCTGTTCGCCATGCAGGTGTACGACCGCGTGGTACCCAACGCGGCCTTCGATACCCTCTGGATACTCGCCAGCGGCGTGGCCCTGGCGATCATCGTCGACGGGGTATTGCGGATCCTTCGCGGGCACCTGCTGAACGTTCTCGGCAAGCGCCTGGACCTGCAGTTGTCGAGCCTGCTGTTCGCACGTGTGCTGAGCACCCGGATCGCCGCCAAACCGGCGTCGATGGGCGCGTTCAGTACCCAGGTGCGTGAGTTCGAGTCGGTCCGCGAATTCTTCACTTCGTCCAGCGCCGCGTTGATCAGCGACCTGCCGTTCGTGGTGATCTTCCTGTTGATCATTGCCGTGATCGGTGGCCATGTGGTCTGGGTGCCGCTGGTGGCCTGCGTGTTGATGCTGCTGCCGGGGCTGCTGACCCAGCGCCTGCTGGGGCACCTGTCGCGGCAGAACCTGCGCGAGGGGGCGATGAAGAACAGCGTGCTGCTGGAAGCCTTCGAACACCTGGAGACGGTCAAGGCTGCGCGTGCCGAAGGCCGCTGCCGCCAGCAGTGGGAGACGCTCACCGGGGAACTGGCCGGTACCGCAATGAAGACCCACGCCTTGGCCTCGACGCTCAGCTATTCGGCGAGCATCGTCCAGCAACTGTGCTATGTCGGGGTGGTGGTGTTCGGCGTCTACCGGATAAGCGACGGCGCGATGACCGTCGGTGCCCTGGTGGCCTGTTCGATCCTTGCCTCGCGGGCCATCGCACCGCTGTCCCAGGCTGCTGCCATTCTTGGCCGCTGGCAGCACACCAAGGTGGCGCTGGAGGGCCTCGACCAGCTGATGTCCGCCGAGCAGGAGCGGCCCGCCGGCAAGCGCTTCGTGCACCGCGACCGGCTGCACGGGCATTACCGCCTGGAGGCGCTGCGCCTGGCCCACGGCGACAGCCCACCGGTGGTCGACGTGCAGGCGCTGAACATCCAGGCCGGCGAGCGGGTGGCGCTGCTTGGCGGCAACGGCGCCGGCAAGTCGACCCTGCTGCGGCTGCTCAGCGGCCTGCTCGACGCGCAATCCGGCCGGCTGTTGCTGGACGATATCGCCCTGAGCCAGCTCGACCCGGCCGACCGCCAGCGCGGCATCGGCTACTTGCCGCAGGACGTGGCGCTGTTCCACGGCAGCCTGCGCGAAAACCTCAACCTGGCCAACGCCGCGCTGGGTGACGAGGAATTGCTGGAAGCCCTCGATGGCGTGGGGCTGGGCACTTTCGTACGCGCCCACCCGTTGGGGCTGGACATGCCGATCCAGGGCAACGCCAGCCTCTCCGGTGGCCAGCGCCAGGCGGTGGGGTTGGCCCGCGTACTGTTGCAGGACCCGCCGATCCTGCTGCTCGACGAGCCGACCGCGGCCTTCGACCAGAACAGCGAGAAGCAGGTCATCGACTACCTGCAGAAATGGCTGGGCCGCCGTACCCTGATCATCACCACCCACAAGAAAAGCGTCTTGGCGCTGGTGGACCGTGCAGTGGTGCTGCGCAACGGCCAGGTGATCATGGACGGCCCGCTGAACCAGGTGGTGCTGGGCAACCAGGTGCAGGCGCCGCAGGTCGCCGAAGGAGCCGGCCATGGCAGCTGAAAAAAGTTCTGTAGTGCTGCGCCGGCAACTGGCCGACCCCTTGCTGGCGACCACTCACCCGGTCTATCGCCCGCTGCTCTGGACCCTGCTCGGCAGCGTCTTGCTGTTCGTCGCCTGGGCCGCCTGGGCAGAGCTCGATGAAGTGACGCGCGGCGATGGGCGGGTGGTGCCGTTCAGCCGTATCCAGAAGATCCAGAGCCTGGAAGGGGGCATTCTCGACCGTCTGCTGGTGCAGGAGGGCGACCTGGTGGAGGTCGGGCAGCCGCTCCTGCGCCTGGACGAGACGCGCTTTCTCACCAATTTCCAGGAGTCGGCCAACCAGGCCGGCGTGCTGCGCGCGGCCATCGCCCGGCTGGACGCCGAAGTGCTGGGCAAGGCGGCCATCGAGTTTCCATCGGACATCGACCCGCAAGGGCCGCTGGCGCGTTCCGAGCGCGAGCTGTTCAAGTCGCGGCGGGACAAGCTGCTCGAAGGTAGCCAGGCGATCCAGAGGCAGATCAGCCTGGCCCAGAGCCAGCTCGACCTGGTTCGCCCGCTGGTGGCCAAGCGTGCGGTGAGCCAGATGGAGGCGCTGCGGCTGAGCCAGGACATCGCTACCCTCAACGGCAAGCTGACCGAGCTGAAGAGCAGCTACTTCCAGGATGCCTATACCGAACGCTCACAGCGCAAGGCCGACCTCAGTGCCCTGGAGCCGATCGTCCAGCAGCGCCAGGACCAACTGCGCCGCACCGGAATCGTTTCGCCGGTGCGTGGGCGGGTCAACACCGTGCTGATCAACACCCGTGGCGGGGTGATCCAGCCCGGCGAGGCGATCATGGAAGTGATCCCGGTGGAGGACCGCCTGCTGGTAGAGGCCAGGATCAAGCCGCGCGACGTGGCCTTCCTGGTGCCGGGCATGCCGGCCAAGGTAAAGATCACTGCCTACGACTTCAGCATCTATGGCGACCTGAAGGGCACCCTGGAGCAGATCAGCGCCGACACCATCGAGGAGGACACGCCCCATGGCAAGGAGTCGTACTACCAGGTGCTGATCCGCACTGACGGCAGCCAGCTCAAGCGCGGCGAGGAGGTGCTGCCGATCATCCCCGGCATGGTTGCCGAGGTGGATATCCTCAGCGGCAAGCGCAGCGTGCTCAATTACTTGCTGCGCCCGCTGATCAAGGCCCGTCTGTACTGAACTGGGGTGTCAGGCCATCAGTACGGATGCCAGCAGCTTGATTGCCGACGTGCGGTGATGGCCGGCACTGTAGGCCAGCACTATGTCGCGGCAGTACCTGGGTTCTTCGCTCAGAATCCGGGCGTTTGGCGATTGCTCCAGCAATGACGGCCATTGCGGTACCAAGGAAACGCCTTGCCCCAGCGACACCAGCAGGCTGATGGCCTCGAGCGCATCCAGGTCGCAAGCCACGCTGGGCGCGAGACCCCGGTCGTCCAGATAACTCTGGGTTATCAGGCCGCCCCAGGAGTCCACGGCATATCGGATATAGGGCCCGGTGGCGAGCATTGCCTGCGCTTCAGCCCGGGAGGCCGCGGCAGGTGCCAACAAGCACAGCGGTTCGCTGCGCAACGTGAGCGTTCTCAACGATTTTGCTGTCTTGAAGGGTGGCGCCACCAGAATGGCCGCATCCAGTTCCTGATTGATCAGCTTGTCATGAAGCAGTTTCGAGTCACCGGGCGTGATGGTGAGTTTGAGGTCGGGCGCGGAGGATGACAAATGCTCCAGTGCTGCCGGTACAAGGCCGGTGAGGGCGGTTGATATGGCGCCAATGCGCAGTTCCCCGGTCAGCGTATCGGCGTTCAGGTCGTTCCTGAGCTGATTGGCATGCTCGACGATGCAACGTATCCGTGGAATCAATGCCAGCAGCTTTTCTGTCGGCCTTATCGCGTGTGCCTCTCTACTGAAGAGAGTGCAGCCCAAGTGTTTCTCCAGGTTTTGAATGCGCAAACTTATTGCAGCGGCTGAAACATTTGCTTTCTTTGCCGCACCCGCAATGGAGCCGCATTCAACAACAGATATGAGGCTTTCCAGATTTTGAATGTCCATAAGTAATGCTTATGCTCAGACCAAGTGTCAGTTGGTGTACATGAATGCCGGGCGGTGTGAGGATAGTGGCTCCGTTCGAGGAGTACCATCATGTTGACACCCTTTCATGTTGCTTATCATGTCAAAGATCTGGATGAAGCAAGAAAATTCTATAAAGAGGTTCTTGGCTGTGTCGAGGGGCGTAGCACTGATACGTGGGTAGACTTCGAGTTCTTTGGTCACCAGATATCTCTGCATGTGGGCAAGCCCTTTGAAACCAGCCGCACTGGCAAGGTCGGCCCGCACCTTGTACTGATGCCTCATATCGGGGTGATATTGCCTCTGGATCGCTGGCAAGCCTTGGCTGAACGCCTTGAAGTTCTGGGCGTGCAGTTCGAAATTCCACCGGTTGTACGTTTCGAGGGTGAGCCTGGCGAGCAGAGGACAATGTTTTTCCTGGACCCAAGTGGTAACCCGATCGAAATCAAGGGGTTCAAGAATTTGAGTGCAGTCTTTGCTTCCTAGTGTCTTATAAAAACAGAGATCAGTCCTGTGAGAATAAAAATAAATTTAATCACGCAAATTGCAATTGGCCTGGCTGTCGGTATATGCGTTGGCGTGTTGTTGAATCATTTTCCCGATTACAAGGGGTGGTGGATCGAACAAGTGCTACAGCCGGCGGGCGACGCGTTTATAAAACTGATGAAAATGATCATCGTGCCGCTGGTGTTTTCCTGCATGGTGGTAGGCATAGCCGGCTCTGGCAAGCGCGCCCTGGGGCGGGTGGGAACAAAGAGTCTTGTCTATTTCTTTGTTGTGACCGGGGTCGCAATCATTTTCGGCTTGTTGGTCGGTAACGTGCTCCAGCCAGGCGCCGGTGCGGGTTTCGCCGTTTCATCGGCGAGTGAAGCAGTGCCACCGGTGCAAAATGGTTCGGCAGGGCTCGGCAAGGTATTGTTGGGCATCATTCCTGATAATGTAGTGGCCGCAATGGCAGAGGCGAAGCTGTTGTCGGTACTGTTCTTCGCCATCTTGTTCGGGGTGGCACTGTCTACGCTGGATGAACCCAGGAGGCAGCCTTTGGTTGCCGTGCTGCAGACGGTAGTGGATACCATGTTCAAGGTCACTCATATGGTCATGGCCTACTCACCGATCGGCATCTTTGCCCTGATAGCTGTCACCGTGTCGACCTTCGGGATTGATTCACTGATGCCGCTGGCAAAGCTGATAGCCATTACTTATGTGGCGGTACTGTTCTTCGCGATTGCCGTGCTGGGCCTTGTTGCCAGGGCTGTTGGCGAGAATATCTTCGAGATCATCAAGGCCTTCAAGGATGAACTGATACTGGCCTTCAGCAGCGCGAGTTCCGCCACCGTCATGCCGCAATTGATGGCCAAGACCGAAGCACGGGGTGTGCCGCGAGCTATCACATCGCTGGTGATCCCGTTGGGTTATTCATTCAATCTGGATGGCGCGTCGCTGTTTGCGGGCCTGGGTACACTGTTTATCGCGCAGGCCTACAATATTGAACTGGCCCTGGCCGACCAGGTCATGCTGGTATTCATCATGGTATTGACGTCCAAAGGCGCTGCCGGAGTGCCCGGGTTCATGTTTGTGATTCTGACTGCAACCCTGACAGCGGCAGGTTTGCCATTGGAAGGCGTGGCTCTGATTGCAGGGGTATATCGATTGATGGACATGCCCGTTACGGCATTGAACGTGCTCGGCAATGCGCTGGCGCCGATCGTGGTCGCAAAATGGGAAAGCCGCGCCGGAACATTGCCGGCTGATGTCGTGGTTACGGAGCAATCATCTCGATAGCAGAGGGGAGGCTCGTTCAGCCAAGCGTTTGGAACGGGAATTGCTGCATCCCTGAAAACCTGCCCATTTGGGGATGCGGCCATGTTTCCAGAAGATCTGTACTTCATGTTTCTCTTCGCCGTTGCCGTGTTGGCACTCGATGTGGCAGCCATCATGCTCTATCGGAGTGCCAAGCCCTGACCCGGGTTTGGGGACTTTCACCCTGAACCGGGTTTTGGTCTACAGTGCTGGGACGTCTCTGGTGTAAGGAAACAGCTATGGCAAAGCGTCGATGGGCAGTTATCGCTACCTCGATCGCGCTGGCAGTGGGGCCGGCGCTTACTTATGCCGACCCGGGTAATGGTAAAGGGCAGGGCCACGGCAAGGACAAGGGCCAGCATGGTCAAGGTCACGGGGGCTCGTATGGTGGGCCCTCGATAAACCGTGGCGATGTGCTTGGCATTCTTGACGGGCACCGCAGCTACTGGAGCGCAGGGCCGGCGCTGCCCCCTGGCATTCAGAAGAACCTGGCCCGTGGCAAACCGCTGCCGCCGGGTATCGCCAAGAAGCTGGATGGCAGGCTGCTGGGGCAACTGCCTCATTACGATGGCTATGAATGGATGCAGGCGGGTGCGGACCTGATCCTGGTGGCAGTTGCTACGGGGATTATCTACGAGGTGTTGAACGGCGCGCTGGATTGACGTCAGGCGCAGGTGTCAGCGAGCGCCCCGGCAGGTGACGCGGTGGTTGGCACCGGCTGCGCCCACAGGGACAGCGCATTCTTTCGGCAGGTGGGGTTCTTGTGGGAGCGGGCATGCCCGCGAAGCAGGCGACGCGATGGTTGGCACCGGCTGCGCCGGTGTTCGCGGGCGCGCCCGCTCCCACAGGGACAGCGCATTCCTTTGGTTGTCGGGGACCCTGTGGGAGCGGGTTCACCCGCGAAGCAAGCGACGCGATGGCTGATACCGGATACGCCGGTGTTCTCGATAGCGCCCGTTCCTCCAAAATCAGGTTTTTTCCTGCACGTTCAGTACTGAACCCTTATCGTCCGTGGTCAGCAAGCCGCTGGAGTGCGTGCCTTCCGTTTGCAGTTCGGCGAGTGGTACATCTGTAATACGGAAAAAGCTGCGACCTTGTTCACCAACCCTCAGGGTGATCAGTTTTCCATTCTGATAGAAGAATTGCGTTCTGTTGGTGTTCCTTTGCATGGTGTGTGCTCCGAAGGCTATTGGCAGATTCACTTTCCCAGCCTTCACTCACCCAGGCCACTGGCAGAAATATCAGTTGCGGCCCGTGCAGCGAGACTTTGGTTGATTGGTAAGCCAATACAACTCCCGTTAAAATGCCGCGTATCCTTGATGGCCAACTGCAAATGTCTACGTTTCGTATCTTTCTCGCCGCCGTGCTGGTCACCGGCCTTGCCGGCTGCGCAACCCCTGGCAAACCCACTGCCAGCAAACTGACCCACAAATCGCCCCAGCAGTACGCCGCCTGCGTACTGCCCAAGTGGCAAGCGCTGGCGCCACAGGCCACGCAGAAATCGATCGCCCACGGCTACCGGCTGACGGCTCCCAGCGCCGTGGCATCCGATGATGTGCTGGACGTAGTCGATTCCCGCGAGGGCAGCCGCGCGACCTTCTACAAGGGCAGCTTCCTGTCTGGCGACAAATTGCGCCAGGCTGCCAGGGAATGCCTGGACTGACTCAGTAACCCGATCCGCTAGAGCCGCCCATGCTGGGCAGGCGGGCCCTGCGCTGAGCATTGCTCCACTCGGCGCAGGTCATGAAAGCGGTATTGTCCACTTTGCCGGTGCCGTCGAAACTCACGCTGTAGGGTTGCCGGTTGTCGGCCTTGGTCAGCATGTAGTCGAAGCAGGTGCCGGGCACCACGGTGCGTTCGGTCTCGGCAGCGGGCTTGCCGCCGATCTGCATGACCTGGTCTCTGCTCATGCCGTTGGCGACTTTCGCCACCAGCGGCTGGTCGTGGTACAGCGCGGAATTGGACGAGCAGGCAGAAAGCGCTGCCAGTGCAAGGATCAGCGCGTGAAAGGGTTTGTTCATGGCAGTGCTCCGGTAGAGGACGCCGATGAAGGCAGGTGCTCCCCGCGCGAATGTGCGACCCCTGGCTCTGCGATCACACCATCAATCCGCTCGGCTTTCCATCATACTCCTGTCACGAACACGTGCCCCCTGTAGGAGCGGCCTTGTGTCGCGATGGGCTGCGTAGCAGCCCCCGGATCTTGCGTCGATGCACAGGTTGCCGGGGCCGCTACGCAGCCCATCGCGACACAAGGCCGCTCCTACAGGGATCGCACAGCCGTCTGGATTCTGGGTATCAGCCTGCATCACCGCGTTTGTTCATCTGCTCGCACTGCATCAGTGCATCCGTCCTGCTTGGATAACTGGGCTTGAGCCGCTCCTTCGCTTGGTTATCGTAAATGTCGAAACCCCCACAAACGGTAGCGGCGTAATAGCGGCTACCCACGCGGAACGACTCCTTTTCGATCGGCACAGCGGGAACGATAACGAATCTTGGTTGCATTTTTCGTGCCTCCCCAGGCAGAGACTTAAGTATTAGTCTGGGCATGGATAACCATCAAGGAGACTCATGAATAAAAAACGGTTTTCGTGATCGGCAGGTCGACGCCCGTCCTGTCATCAAATGAAAACCCGCTGTCGTCCGATGCGAAGCACCCCGCACACCAAGGGCATACAGTCCAATCACCCAGAACTGACGCCATGCGTCCAGATCGATGATTGGAGAGACAAGCATGTCCAAAGTCGTACGTTTCCATCAGACCGGTGGCCCCGAGGTGCTGCGCTACGAGGACGCCGAGGTCGGCGAGCCCGGCCCGGGGCAGGTGCGCTTGCGCCAGGTGGCGGTGGGCCTGAACTACGCCGATACCTATTTCCGCAACGGCACCTACCCGATCCCGCTGCCCAATGGCATCGGCGTGGAAGCGGCCGGCGTGGTCGAGGCGCTGGGCGAGGGCGTGACCCAGGTGGCGGTGGGTGACCGGGTCACCTACACCGGCTTCCTCAACACCCTGGGCGCTTATTGCACCGAGCGCCTGATCCCTGCCGCCGCGCTGATCAAGCTGCCGGATACCATCGCCTTCGAAACCGCCGCCGCCATGACCATGCGCGGCCTGACCTCCGCCTACCTGCTGCGTCGGCTGCATGACTTCAAACCCGGCGACAGCGTGCTGCTGCATGCTGCCGCTGGCGGGGTCGGCCTGATCGTCGCGCAGTGGGCGCAGCTGCTGGGGCTGAACGTGATCGGCACGGTGTCCACCGAGGCCAAGGCTGAAGTGGCTCGCGCCCATGGCTGCAACCACGTCATCAACTACAGCGTCGAGGACGTTGCCACGCGCGTGCGTGAGCTGACCGACGGGGTAGGGGTGAACGTGGTGTTCGACAGCGTTGGCAAGAACACCTTCATGGGCTCGCTCGATTCGCTCAAGCGCCGCGGCCTGATGGTTTGCGTCGGCACGGCGTCAGGCACCATCCCGCCGTTCGACCCGCAGTTGCTGGCGATCAAGGGCTCGTTGCAGCTCACCCGCCCGGCACTGGCCGACTTCATCGCCGACCCGGCGGAAAAGGCCGACCTGGCCGGCGAGCTGTTCGATCACGTCGGCAGCGGGCGCATCCGTATCGAGATCAACCAGCACTACGCACTGCAGGATGCCGTCCAGGCCCACCGTGACCTGGAAGCGCGCAAGACCACCGGCTCGTCGATCTTCGTCATCTGAAGAGGGCAACAGCATGCACATCGAACAACTGACCTGCGCGATCGGTGCCGAGGTAAGTGGGGTCAACCTGGCCGACGCGATCCACGACGACGACCTGTTCGCCCAGCTTCGCGCGCAGTTGCTCCGGCACCGTGTGCTGTTCCTGCGCGACCAGCACTTCAGCCGCGCCGAACACGTGGCGTTCGCCCGCCGCTTCGGCGACCTGGAGGACCACCCGGTGGCCGGCAGCGACCCGGAGCATCCGGGCCTGGTACAGATCTACAAGCGCCCGGACCAGCCCAACGACCGCTATGAAAATGCCTGGCACACCGACGCCACCTGGCGCGAGGCCCCGCCGATGGGCTGTGTGCTGCGCTGCATCGAATGCCCGCCCGTGGGCGGCGACACGATGTGGGCGAACATGGTGCTGGCCTATGAAAACCTGCCAGGCGATGTGAAGGCCAAGATCGAAGGACTGCGCGCCCGTCACAGCATCGAGGCCAGCTTTGGCGCCGCCATGCCGCTGGAAAAGCGCCTGGCGCTGAAGGCACAGTTCCCCGATGCCGAGCACCCGGTGGTGCGCACCCACCCGGAAACCGGCGAGCAGGTGCTGTTCGTCAACGCCTTCACCACCCATTTCAGCAACTACCACACCCCGCAGCGGGTGCGCTTCGGGCAGGACGCCAACCCCGGTGCCAGCGACCTGCTGCGTTACCTGATCAGCCAGGCCTACCTGCCGGAGTACCAGGTGCGCTGGCGCTGGAAGCCCAACAGCGTGGCGATCTGGGACAACCGTAGCACCCAGCACTACGCCGTCATGGACTACCCGCCGTGCCACCGCAAGATGGAGCGCGCCGGGATCAAGGGCAGCCCCACGTTCTGAGTTCGTCGCCGTCGCTGGCGGCAACCGCACAATAACAATAGCGAGGACTACAGCATGCAATTCTTCGACGATTCGTTGCACCCGGAAAACATGGAAAAGGTGGTGATCACCGTGGCCCCCTATGGCCCGGAGTGGATGCCCGAAGATTTCCCTGAAGACATTCCCCTGACCATGGACGAGCAGGTGCAGAAGGCCGTCGACTGCTTTGATGCAGGTGCCACCGTACTGCACCTGCACGTGCGCGAACTGGACGGCAAGGGCTCCAAGCGCCTGTCCAAGTTCAACGAGCTGATCGCCGGGGTGCGCGAAGCGGTGCCGGACATGATCATCCAGGTTGGCGGATCGATTTCCTTTGCCCCGGAAAGCGAAGGCGAGGCGGCCAAGTGGCTGTCGGACGACACCCGGCACATGCTCGCCGAGCTGACGCCGCGCCCCGACCAGGTGACCGTGGCCATCAACACCACGCAGATGAACATCATGGAGTTGCTGTACCCCGAGTACCTGGAAGGTACCTCGCTGGCCAGCCCGGCGATTCATGCCGCCTATAGCGAGATGACTGTGCCGGCCGGCCCGGCCTGGGTCCGCGAGCACCTGCGCCGCCTGCAGGCCAGCAACATCCAGCCGCATTTCCAGCTGACCGGCATGCATGCCCTGGAGACACTCGAGCGCATCGTCCGCCGTGGTGACTACATGGGCCCGCTGAACCTGACCTGGATCGGCATTGGCGGCGGTTTCGACGGCCCCAACCCGTTCAACTTCTTCAACTTCATCCACCGCGCGCCGGACGGTTGCACCCTGACCGCCGAATCGTTGCTGAAGAACGTGCTGCCGTTCAACACCATGGCCCTGGCCATGGGCCTGCACCCACGCTGCGGCAACGAAGACACCATCATCGACCAGCATGGCAAGCGCTTCACCTCGGTGCAGCAGATCCAGCAGACCGTGCGTGTGGCCCATGAGCTGGGCCGCGAGATTGCCAGCGGCAAGGAAGCACGCGCCATTTACCGCATCGGGCAGCAGTACGACAGCATCGAGCAGACCCTCGAGGCCAACGGCATGGCGCCGAATCGCCAGCCGGGCGTGAAGGGCGTGCCGCAGCGCTGACTTCACTGGCCTGCGCTGGCCTTTGTAGGAGCGGCCTTGTGTCGCGACAGGGCTGCACAGCAGCCCCGGCAATAGTTGAGTTGACGCTTCACTCGGGGGCCGCTTTGCGGCCCATCGCGACACAAGGCCGCTCCTACAGGGGGCGTGCCAATGCATAAGAACAAGAAAAACCCACATCACCCCAAGGAGGCAACATGGCCACCTATCTCGCCAGTGCCGAAGATTCCGGCACCGACACCGCCCACAGCGTCCCCCGGCGCTATGCCTGGGTGGTCTTCGCCCTGACCTTTGGGCTGTTGATCTCCGACTACATGTCGCGCCAGGTGCTCAATGCGGTGTTCCCGCTGCTCAAGGGCGAATGGGCATTGAGCGACAGCCAGCTCGGCCTGCTCAGCGGTATCGTCGCGCTGATGGTCGGTCTGCTGACCTTCCCGCTGTCGCTGCTGGCCGACCGCTTCGGCCGGGTGCGCAGCCTGGTGCTGATGGCTGTACTGTGGAGCCTGGCCACCCTCGGCTGCGCCCTGGCGGAAAACTACCCGCAAATGTTCGTCGCGCGGTTTCTGGTGGGGGTAGGCGAGGCGGCCTACGGCAGTGTCGGCATCGCCGTGGTGGTCGCCGTGTTCCCCCGCGACATGCGCTCGACCCTGGCCGGCGCGTTTATGGCCGGTGGCATGTTCGGCTCGGTGCTGGGCATGGCCATGGGCGGTGTACTGGCCCAGCACCTGGGCTGGCGCTGGGCATTCGCCGGCATGGCGCTGTTCGGCCTGGTGCTGGCGATGCTGTACCCGCTGATCGTCAAGGAGGCGCGTATTGCGCCTAAATGCGTGCAGCAGTCGCAAGGCAAGGCCGGCCGCCCGCTGCGCACCCTGTACAGCAGCCGTTCGGTCATCGCGGCCTACGTCGGCAGCGGGCTGCAGCTGTTCGTCGGCGGCACCGTGATCGTGTGGATGCCCAGCTACCTGAACCGCTATTACGCCATGGGCACCGACCGCGCCGGGGCTATTGCGGCAGTCATCGTGCTGTGCAGCGGCATCGGCATGATCCTCTGCGCCATGCTCTGCGACCGCCTCGGGCGGCAGCGCCCGGACCGCAAGATCAGCCTGGCCATCGCCTACTGCCTGGGCAGCTGCGCGCTGTTGTCCCTCGCTTTCGCGCTGCCAGCCGGCACCGCCCAACTGGTGCTGATCTGCCTGGGCATGATGATCGCCGCCGGGACCAACGGCCCATCCAGTGCCATGGTCGCCAACCTCACCCACGCCTCGGTGCACGGCACCGCGTTTGCCACCCTGACCCTGGCCAACAACCTGTTGGGCCTGGCCACCGGGCCGCTGATCACCGGGCGCGTTTCCGACCTGGTCGGCCTGCATGCCGCCTTCCAGCTGGTGCCGCTGATGAGCATCGGCGCAGCGGCGGTGTTTTTCCTCGCCAAACGTCATTACCACCGCGACATGGATCGTCTGCACGCACCGGCACACGACGCTGCCGACGCACCCCGGGAGTTGAAACCGTGAAACAGCTGTTGTCCGTCGAAGTGTTCTTCGATTTCGTCTGCCCGTGGTGCCTGATTGGCCAGCGGCACCTGCAGGCCGCCCTGTTGCTGTTGCAGCGCGAACAGCCGCAAGTGCAGGTACAACTGCAATGGCGAGGTGTGCAGTTGTTGCCTGGCTTGCCCGCCGCTGGCGTGCCGTTCCATGCCTTCTATCTGCAACGCCTGGGAAGCGAGGAGGCGGTACGCGAGCGCCAGGCCCAGGTGCGCGGCGCTGCCCGTGTGGTAGGCGAGGACATCGACTTCTCGCGTATCCGCCGCATGCCCAACACCGGCAATGCCCATCGGCTGCTGCAGCGGGCTGCCCAGTTGCTCGAAGCAGCGCAACTGGAAGCCTTGCTGGCGCAGCTGTTCATCGCCTATTTCCACCAGGGCCGCGACCTGGGGGATAGCCGCACCTTGCTCGACGTCGCACAGTGTTGCGGGCTGGATGCCGCGCAGGTAGTCGACTGCCTGCGTGACGACGGCAGCCCGTTCCTCGATGGGGCCGGGCGCGCTGGCAGTGCCGTGCCGCGTTTCCGTTTCAATCAGGGGCCGCTCGTTGCGGGTGCACAGCCTGCCGAGGTGCTGTATGCGGCCATGACCGAAGCGCTGCAAGAGGTTGAGAGGGCATGACCCGGCGCATTGCATTGGCCCCCCATCAGGTGCCGGAACGTGACGGCCGTGTGCTGTTGGCCTGCGAAGGGCGCAGCGTGGCGCTGTTCAACGTTGCCGACTCGCTCTATGCCATCGACGACAGCTGCCCGCACCAGGGCGCGTCGTTGTGCGGCGGGCGGCTGGAAGGCCGTGTCATCCAGTGCTGCGCGCATGGCCTGCGCTTCGACCTGGCCAGCGGCTACCTGGTCAATTCCAGGGCCTTGAAGGTTGCCAGCTACCCGGTCGAGCAGCAGGGCGGGCAGGTCTACATCGTGTTTGACAGTGAGGAGGCGGGGCAATGAATACACTGGCACTTGGCGCTACCCATCAGCGTATCCGCACCCTCGCCCCGGGGGTGGTGGTCAGCCTTGTCGTCGGCGCGGCCGCCAGTTTCCTCGGTGAGCATTACGCGGCCCCGGTCATGCTGTTTGCCTTGCTATTGGGGATGGCGCTGAACTTTCTCGCGGTCGACGGCCCCTGCAAGGCCGGTATCGAGTTCACCGCCCGCACGGTACTGCGCCTGGGCGTGGCGCTGCTTGGCATGCGCATCACCCTGGACCAGATCGCCAGCCTCGGCTGGAAGCCCGTGGCCCTGGTCGTGACCCTGGTGGTGGTGACCATCCTGGTCTCGGTGGTGGTGGCCAAGGTGCTGGGGTTTTCACGGCTGTTCGGCATGCTTACCGGCGGTGCCACGGCCATTTGCGGTGCCTCGGCGGCGCTGGCGCTGGCAGCTGCCTTGCCACAGCACCCGCGCAAGGAGCATGCAACGCTGTTCACCGTGATCGGCGTGTCGGCGCTGTCGACCCTGGCGATGATCCTCTACCCGATGATTGCCCAGTGGCTGCACCTGTCCCCGGCGCAGGCCGGGGTCTTCCTCGGTGCGACCATCCACGACGTGGCGCAGGTGGTGGGGGCGGGCTACAGCATGTCTACCGAGACCGGCGACATCGCCACGGTGGTCAAGCTGATGCGGGTGGCCATGCTGTTGCCGGTCATTGTCTGCGCGGCCATGATCACCCGGCGCCAGGGCCTCAAGGCCGGTGGCCAGCGGCCGCCCTTGCTGCCATGGTTCGCGGTCGGCTTCCTGCTGCTGGCGTGCGTCAACAGCACAGGCTGGGTACCCACCGCGGTGCAAGCCGGTATCAACGACCTGTCGCGCGGCTGCCTGGTGGTGGCGATCAGTGCCCTGGGCATGAAAACCCAACTCAAGGCGCTGGCCGCGGTCGGGCTGAAACCCATTGCGCTGATGGTGGGGGAGAGCGTGTTTCTTGTGCTTTTGGTGCTGGCGTTGATGAATTGGGTGGGTTCGGCTTGAGATGTGTGGCGCCTGTGAGATCGAGCGCCGCCCGCGCGGCGCTTCGCAGCACAAGGCTGCTCCTACATCTGTTTCGGGCCAATAACGCCTGTTCCAATGCACGCGACCGCCTTGTTTGCCCGGCACAATATCGAGGTGGGCACCAAGGGCCCGCGCGCGTCTGCCTCAGGAATAACTGGCCCGAAACAGATGTAGGAGCAGCCTTGTGCTGCGAAGCGCCGCGCGGGCGGCGCTCGATCTCACAGGCACCGCAAATCTAAGCTCAGGCGCCTGGCGGCCCTGACGCGATCTGATCAAAATTCTGTGCCCGCCAACTAGCCGGCGGCATGCCGAACTGGGCGATGAACCAGCGGGTGAACGAGCTGGGCATCGAATAACCCAGCATGTCGGCGATACGCCCCAGCGAATAGCCGGGGTTTTCCAGGTAGCGCATCACCAGGTCACGGCGCACGCTGTTGATCAGGTCCTTGAAGGTCAACCCGCTTTCTTCCAGGCGCCGCTGCAGGGTGCGCACGTTCATGCCCTGGGTCTGTGCCACCTGCTCGATGGTGGCGCGGCCCATGGGCAGCAGCAGGTAGATGGTCTTGCGCAACTCCAGCTCCAGGGACGGCGTGCCGCCCGCCGGCAGGCTGTCCAGATAGCGCTGCGCCAGGCGCGCCATGGCCTCGTTGGCCTGCGGGCTGGCGCTGTCGAGGTCGGCGGCCGGGCAGACGATACCGTTGAACTCGCTGCCGAACACCAGCGTGCAGCCGAAAATGCGCCGATGGGTGGCCAGGTCGGCGGGAGGCGCGTGGGTGAAGTTGGCGCTGATCGGGTGCCAATGCGCACCTAGCAGCGCCGCGCACAGGCGCATCATCACGCCGATCGCCAGCTCGGTGGCCTGGCGGCTGCAGGGCGCGCGTTCGTTGATCACCTCCTCACGGATGACCACGGTCTTGCCGGCTTCCTCGATATGAATGGCCAGGGCGTCATTGAGCAGGTGACGGTACTGCACGATTACCTGCAGCGCATCACGCAGGGTGCGTTGGTGGCTGAGCAGCAGGCTGATTTCGCCGAAGTCCGACAGTTGCCGCAACTCGGCCATGCGCAGGCCGAAACTTTCGCAACGGGTGGTGCTGGCGGAGGCTTCCAGCAAGGTAATGACGCTGGCAACCGGGATACGCCGGTTGGGGTCATCGAGCAACGCGGCGCTGAGGCCAACCTGTGCCAACAGTGCATGGGGATTGAGCCCCAGGTGGCGGGACACCTCAAGGTAATTGGTCAAGCTGGCGGCACGGACTAGGGCAGGCATTTTTTGTTGTTATCCATGTTTTCCAGGCTAACTGCTGCTTTTTTGTAGGAGCAGCCTTGTGCTGCGAAGAGGCCGGTACGACCGACATCACTGTTATGGCCTTTAGGGCCTCTTCGCAGCACAAGGCTGCTCCTACAAAAAGCGAGCGGCTGATTGGTTTTATAGCCTGCGTGTCATGAATTGAAAAGCAAAGCCCTGTCTTGGCCATTGTCATCAAATGAAAAGCCCCTGACGCCCAATGTGAAGCACCCGGTGGGTGGGCTGTTTACTGTGAACCTCAAGAGCTACACCGCACACGAGGTTCACCGTGGAAAAACTGCAAACCACTGCCACCGTGCTGATCGTCCCCGGCCTGCGCGACCATGTCGCCGAACACTGGCAGACCCTGCTCGCAGGCCGCCTGGCCAAGGTGCGCAGCGTACCGCCACTGCAAGTCGACGGCCTGAGCTGCACGGCCCGGGTCGAGGCGATCCAGCGCGAACTGGACCAGATCGATGGTGAAGTGATCCTGGTAGCGCACAGCGCTGGCGTGCTGATGGTCGCCCACTGGGCGGCGCGCTACCGGCGGCCGATCAAGGGTGCATTGCTGGCGGCGCCGCCCGACCTGAACGCGCCATGGCCGGCCCACTACCCAAGCCCGGCCAGCCTGGCCGAGCACGGCTGGTCGCCATTGCCCCAGCAGCCGCTGCCGTTCCCCAGCATTGTCGCGGCCAGCAGCAACGACCACCTGGCCAGCTTTGCCGCGGCCAGCACCCTGGCCGAAGGCTGGGGTAGCGAACTGGTTGCACTGGGGGCCGTCGGCCACCTCAACCCGGCCTCCGGCTTCGGCCCTTGGCCGCAGGCCGAGGCGTTCATCCAGCGACTGGACCAGCCCAACCTGCAATAGCGCATGGACGCCCCAGCCACGCTCGCAAAAGACGGGCGGCGAAAAAAACAATAACAATACGTGGAGCCATCGTAATGCCAGAACACCGCATTCACCGTGCTGTGAAACCACAGCGCTGCCTGCTCGCCTGCGCCATCGGCCTGCTGACGCTGCCCGCCGCCCAGGCGTTCGAAGTCGATACCGGTAATGAAAACTGGGCCGTGCGCTTCGACAACACCGTCAAGTACAACTACGGCGTGCGCACCGAAAGCGCCGACAAGCGCATGCTGGGCACGCCCAACAGCAACGACGGTGACTACAACTTCCGCAAGGCCGGCACCAACATCACCAACCGGGTCGACCTGCTGACCGAACTGGATGTGGTCTACCAGGGCAACACCGGGTTCCGCGTCAGCACCGCCAGCTGGTACGACAAGGCCTATGACAACACCGGCTCCAACAGCAACCCGTTCGTCAACGGCAACGGTGACCAGTCCGGCATCAACCCCAGCCTCAATGGCCTGCCTGGCACCGGTGTGCCGCTGGGCAGCCCGCACCTGAGCAATTACGCCCAGCGTTACTACAGCGGCCCGTCCGGTGAAGTGCTGGATGCCTTCGTGTTCTTCAGCCGTGAAGTCGGCGAGGCCTCGCAGGTCAGCGCCAAGCTGGGCCAGCACAACCTGTTCTGGGGTGAAACCCTGCTCAACCCGGTGCACTCGCTGAGCTACGGCCAGTCGGGCCTCGACCTGGCCAAGCTGGCCGCTTCGCCGGGCACCGAGGCCAAGGAGCTGTTCGTGCCGCGCAACCAGCTGTCGACCTCGTTCCTGGTCAACTCCGAACTGACCCTGGGCGCCCAGTACTTCTTCGACTGGGACGCCGCCCGCCTGCCCGAAGCCGGTACCTACTATGGCGGCTCGGACGTGGTAGGCGAGGGCGCCCAAAGCTTCCTGCTCGGCCACACCGGTACACCCGGGCTGATCCCGGTGCGCGGTGCGCTGACCACCATCCGCCGTGGCCATGACCTGAACCCGGGCAAGAGCGGCGACTGGGGCATCATGGCCAAGTGGTCGCCCGAGTGGCTGGGCGGCACCCTCGGCTTCTACTACCGCAAGACCTCCGAGATCCTCCCGCAGGCCTGGCTCGACGCGCGCGGCATGACCGTCGCCAACGGCCCGTTCGGCAACCCGCCGGGCAGCCGCCAAGGCGCAGTTGGCAACCTGTACAACTCGCTGCAAAGCACTACTTACCAGTTCGCCTACTCCGACGACATCGACATCTATGGCCTGAGCCTGTCCAAGGATGTGGGTGGCATCAGTGTCGGCAGCGACCTGAACATCCGCCACAACATGCCGCTGGCGAGCATCCCGGCAATCGTCAGCGCCCCCGGCCAGGGTGGCCTGGGCGGCGGCTTCGGCCTGCTGCCGGCACGCCTGCCCAGCAGCGGGGTGATCTACGACGTGCCCAAGGATGGCGACGGCCTGAGCGCCACCGGCGACACCTTGCACTGGACCTTGAACGGCCTGATGACCATTGGCGACACGCCGCTGTTCGATTCGGCAACCCTGCTTGGCGAGCTGTTCTACAGCAACCTGCTCAAGCTCGATAGCCACAACGAGGCCTTGTACAAGGGCAAGAGCAGCTACCGCGGCATCGACAAGGCCACCCGCGACAACTGGGGCATCGCCGTCAACTTCACCCCTACCTGGTACCAGGTGCTGCCAGGCATGGACCTGAGCATGCCGCTGTCGGTCAACGTCGGCCTCGACGGCGTGTCGCCGGTGCAAGGCGGTGGCGCCGAGAACACCGGCAACTATGCGGTGGGCGTGAGCGCCGCGATCTACAACCAGTACTTCGTCGACCTCAAGTACGTCGACAGCTTCGGTGAGACCAAGGCCTGCAAGGACGGCCAGACCGACGGCAGCACCCCCAACGCCCTGGACGGCGAACAGGATTACACCTGCTACGGCGGCGGCTACGCCTCCTTCTCCGGCGGTGGTGCCACCACCGAGGACCGTGGCGCCCTGTACCTGACCGTCAAGACGACCTTCTGAGTCATGTTTCCTACAGCCTACACAGGAAGACAACCATCATGAATTTCGTACGTACCCTGCTGGCCTCGTGCCTGTCACTGGCCGCCCTGAACGCTGCCCAGGCCGCCGTTTCCACTGACCAGGCCGCGCGCCTGGGCACCAGCCTGACCGTCATCGGCGCGGAAAAGGCCGGCAACGCCGATGGCTCGATCCCGGCCTACCAGGGCGGCCTGCTGACGCCGCCAGCCAGCTACCAGAGCGGCGCCAGCATGCGCCCCGACCCGTTCGCCAGCGACAAGCCGCTGCTGGTCATCGATGGCAAGAACGCCGAGCAGTACAAGGGCCAACTGACCGCCACCACCCTGGAACTGCTCAAGCGCTACCCCAGCTACCGCGTCGATGTGTACCCGACCCACCGTAGCGTGGCGCTGCCGCAAGCGGTACTCGACAACACCCGCAAGAACGCCACTGCCGCCAACAGCAAGGAGGGCGGCACTGCGGTAGACAACGTGCTGCCGGGCATCCCGTTCCCCATTCCGCAGAACGGCGCCGAGGCCATGTGGAACTTCCTGCTGCGCTATCAGGGCGTGAGCATGACTGCCAAGTACGACTCGTGGAACGTCGACGCTGCTGGCAAGCCATCGCTGTCGACCACCGGCCAGGCCAATATCAGCTACCCGATCTACGAAGACATGACCAAGCCGATCGGTGCCAAGGACACCTACTACCAGATGAAACTGGTGTACACCGGGCCCGCACGCCGTGCCGGCGAAGCGATGATGCTGCGCGATGCCGCCAACCCGCTGGTGCAGCCACGCAGTGCCTGGCAGTACCTGCCGGGCCAGCGCCGGGTCAAGCTGGCGCCGAACCTGGCCTACGACACGCCCAACCCGGGCACCTCCGGTTCGGGTACCTACGATGACGTGTTCGTCTTCAACGGTGCGCTGGACCGCTACGACTGGACCCTGGTCGGCAAGCAGGAAATGTACGTGCCGTACAACACCTACCAGCTGACCTACAACACCGACGTCAAGCAGGTGATCACCCCCAACCACCTGGCGCCGCAGTTCGTGCGCTGGGAGAAGCACCGGGTGTGGGTGGTGGAAGGCAAGCTCAAGGACGGTGCGCGCCATATCTACCACAAGCGCCGCTTCTACCTCGACGAAGACAGCTGGATCGCCCTGGCCTCGGACCAGTACGACGCCCGTGGCCAGCTGTACCGCGGCTCGTTCGCCTTCCTCACCCAGAGCTACGACAAGCAGACCCCGGACGCCACGCCGTTCATGATCTACGACCTGATCGGCGGCACCTACAACCTCAATGGCGTGGTCGGCGCCTACGGCGGCATCCGCTACATCGACCCGCTGTCGAAAACCCAGTGGTCGCCCGAGTCGCTGGCCGGCAACGGCATTCGCTGAACGCACGGAGCAGAGGTGGCAATGTCTGTCTTCAAACGATGCAGCGTGGTAGTTCTGGCTTTGGCCGCGCTGCAGGGCGCGGCCCAGGCTGCGCCCTTCACCGATGTGCTGGACCTGCCCGCCATGCCCAGCGCCCTGGTCGCCAGCAGCGCCTTGCGCGATGTAACCCTGGCCGGCCAGCGCCTGGTCGCTGTGGGCCCGCGTGGGCACATCCTGTACTCCGACGACCACGGCGCGCACTGGCAGCAGGCTCAGGTGCCGGTCAGCGCCGACCTTAATGCCGTGAGCTTCGCCACGCCCGAGCTGGGCTGGGCGGTTGGCCACGATGGCGTGGTGCTGCACAGCCGTGATGGCGGCGTGCACTGGCAGAAGCAGCTGGATGGCCGGGCGCTGGCCGAACAACTGCCGGGCACGGGTAGCGACAATGCCTTGCTCGACGTGTGGTTCAGCGATGCCCGCAATGGCTATGCGGTCGGCGTGTTCAACCTGCTGTTGCGCACCGTTGACGGCGGCGAGCACTGGCAGCCCTGGCTCGACCACAGCGATAACCCGCAAGGCCTGCACCTGACCAGCCTGGCCGCGGTGGGTGACGAGCTGTACATCACCGGCGAGCAAGGCCTGTTGCTGAAGCAGGACGGTGAGCGCTTCAGCCGTGTCGAGACACCCTACGCCGGCACACTGTTCGGTGCTGTCGGCAAGCCTGGCGTACTGCTGGTCTACGGCCTGCGTGGGCATGCCTACCGCAGCACCGATGGCGGCCGGCAATGGCAACCGGTCAGCACGGGTGTGAACACCAGCCTCACCGCCGCCGGCGTCGACCGTGACGGCCAGTTATGGCTGGCCAGCCAGGCTGGCGACCTGCTGCTCAGCCGGGATGATGGCGCCAGCTTCAGCCCGGTGCCGCAAAGCGCCCGTGGCCCGGTGACCGCGCTCGCCACCGATACCGGCAACGGCCTGGTACTGGTGGGCGAGCGGGGCGTGCGCAACCAGGCCGGTAACCCCACGCTGCACCCATAACAAGAGAAGACCCTGATGGCCGCTACCCGCCAAGACACCCTGCCGGTAATCCGCAACCTCGACGATTTCGACCCACGCTCGGGCAATTGCCTGGAGCGCCTGGTGTTCAACCATCGCCTGCCGTTTCTGCTGTGCATGCTATTGGCGACCCTGGTGCTGGGCTACATGGCGCTGACCCGCCTGGAGCTGCGCCCCAGTTTCGACAAGATGCTGCCGCAGAGCCACCCCTACATCCAGAACTACCTGGAAAACCGCCCATCACTGCGTGGCCTGGGCAACGCGGTGCGGGTGGTGGTGGAGAACACCCAGGGCGACATCTTCGACCCGGGCTACCTGCAGACCCTGCGCCATATCAACGACGAGCTGTTCCTCAGCCAGGGCGTGGACCGGGCCTGGGTGAAGTCGCTGTGGAGCCCTGCGGTGCGCTGGACCGAGGTGACCGAGGAGGGCTTCCAGGGCGGCCCGGTGATGCCCGATGGCTACCAGGGCGCTGCGGGTGACATCGAGCAGCTGCGGCAGAACATCGAGCGCGCCAACATCGTCGGCAGCCTGGTGGCGCGCGACTTCAAGTCGAGCATGCTGGTCGTGCCGCTGCTCGACCAGGATTCGGCCACCGGCAAAGGCCTCGACTACCACGCCTTCTCGCAGAAGCTCGAACAACTGCGCAGCCAGTATCAGGCCAGCGGCCAGTACCGCATCCATGTGATCGGCTTCGCCAAGCTGATGGGCGACCTGATCGACGGGCTGATCCAGGTGATGGCGTTCTTCGCCCTGGCGGTGCTGACCAGTCTGCTGATCATTTACTGCTATACCCGTTGCGTACGCAGCACCCTGCTGGTGGTGCTGTGTTCGCTGACCGCGGTGGTGTGGCAGCTGGGCATCGTCGCCTGGCTGGGCTACGCCATCGACCCGTATTCGATCCTGGTGCCATTCCTGATCTTTGCCATCGGCGTATCCCATGCGGCGCAGAAGATGAACGGCATCCTCCAGGACATCGGCCGTGGAACCCACCGCCAGGTGGCAGCGCGCTATACTTTCCGCCGCCTGTTCGTGGCCGGGGTGACTGCATTGCTGGCCGATGCGGTGGGCTTTGCCGTGCTGATGCTGATCGACATCCCGGTGATCCAGGACCTGGCCATCACCGCCAGCATCGGCGTGGCGGTGTTGATCTTCACCTCGCTGCTGCTGATGCCGGTGGCGCTGTCTTATGTTGGTGTTGGCCGCAAGGCTGCCGAGCGGGCCCTGCATATCGACGCCCGCGCAGCCCAGCACCGAGGTTTCGGCCGGCTATGGGACCTGCTCGACCGCTTCACCGAACGCAAATGGGCCAGCGTCGCATTGCTGGTGGCCCTGGCCCTGGGCGCCCTCGGCATCTGGGGCAGCCTGCAACTGAAAATCGGCGACCTCGACAGCGGTGCCCCCGAGCTGCGCGCCGACTCCCGCTACAACCTCGACAACGCCTACATCACCCAGCACTACGCGCTGTCCAGCGATACCTTCGCGGTCATGGTCAAGACCGCGCCGGAAGGCTGCCTGCAATACCAGACGCTCGTGCTTGCCGACCGCCTGGCCTGGGAGCTGCAGCAATTGCCGGGTGTGCAGACCACCGTGTCGCTGGCCAATGCCGTGCGCCAGATCACCGCCGGCACCTACGAAGGCAACCCGCGCCTGAACAGCCTGCAGCGCAACCAGGACGTGCTCAACTACGCCGCCCAGCAGGCTTCGGTCAACGCCCCTGAGTTGTTCAACAACGACTGCTCGCTGATGCCGGTAATCGCCTACCTCAAGGACCATCGCGCCGACACCCTGGCCCAGGTGGCCGCCGTGGCCGAGCGTTTTGCCCAGGCCAACAGCAGCGCCGAACAGCAGTTCCTGCTGGCCGCCGGCAGCGCCGGCATCGAGGCTGCCACCAACGTGGTGGTCCGCGAGGCCAACCACCGCATGCTGTTGCTGGTGTACCTGGCGGTCACGCTGTTCTGCCTGTTCACCTTCCGTAGCTGGCGCGCCACGCTGGTGGCGATCCTGCCGCTGATGCTCACTTCGGTGCTGTGTGAGGCGCTGATGGTAGCCATGGGCATTGGCGTCAAGGTCGCCACCTTGCCGGTGATCGCCCTGGGCGTAGGCATCGGCGTGGACTACGCGCTGTACCTGCTCAGCGTGCAACTGCACTACCAGCGCGCCGGGTTGAGCCTGGCCCAGGCCTACCAGAAAGCCGTGGCCTTCACCGGCCGGGTGGTCGGGCTGGTCGGCATCACCCTGGCCGCCGGCGTGGTCGGCTGGGCCTGGTCGCCGATCAAGTTCCAGGCCGACATGGGCCTGCTGCTGACCTTCATGTTCCTGTGGAACATGCTCGGTGCGCTGGTGTTGATCCCTGCGTTGTCGCATTTCCTCCTGCGTGGCCAGGCCGCCCCGGCGCCTGCCGAGGCCCAGGCCACGTCGCTTCCGCAAACCCAAGAAACCGAGTGTTCGCCTCATGTCTGATTACCTTCCGCCACTGCGCGACATGGATTTTCTGTTCAACGAAGTGTTCGACATCCCGGCCTGGTGGGCGCAAACGCCTGCGCTGGCCGAGCAGGTCGATGGCGACACTGCCCGGGCCGTGCTCGAACAGGCCGGCCGGCTGATTGCCGAGGTGGTGGCGCCGCTAAACCGCAGTGGCGACGAGCAGGGCTGCCGCTGGGAGGCCGGCCAGGTACACACCCCCGATGGCTTCGCCGATGCCTACCGGGCATTTGCCGCAGATGGCTGGGTGGGTGTGGCTGGTGCCCCGGAATATGGGGGCATGGGCATGCCGAAAGTGATCGGCGCCCAGCTCGAAGAAATGCTCAATGCCGCCAACCTGTCGTTCGGCCTGTACCCGATGCTCACGGCCGGAGCCTGCCTGGCGCTGCTCAACCATGCCAGCGAGCCGTTGAAGGCGCTGTACCTGCCGCCCATGTACCAAGGGCGCTGGACCGGTTCGATGTGCCTGACCGAGCCACACGCTGGCACCGACCTGGGCCTGATTCGCACCCGCGCCGTGCCGGTTGCCGATGGCCGTTATCGCATCAGCGGGACCAAGATCTTCATTACTGGCGGTGAGCAGGACCTGACCGAGAACATCATCCACCTGGTGCTGGCGCGGCTGCCGGATGCGCCCGCCGGGCCCAAGGGCATCTCGCTGTTCCTGGTGCCCAAGGTGCTGGTTGACGCCGACGGCGTGCTGGGCGAGGCCAATACGGTGAGTTGCGGGTCGATCGAGCACAAGATGGGCATCAAGGCCTCGGCCACCTGTGTGATGAACTTCGACGGTGCAATCGGCTACCTGGTCGGCGAGCCGAACAAGGGCCTCAACGCGATGTTCACCATGATGAACTACGAGCGCCTTGGTGTAGGTATCCAAGGCCTGGCCCTGGGCGAACGCTCCTACCAGGGTGCCATCGCCTACGCCCGTGATCGCCAGCAGGGCCGTGCGCCGACCGGCGCCGAAGCGCCGGGGCAAGGTGCTGACCCGATCATCGTCCACCCGGATGTGCGGCGCATGCTGCTGACCATGAAAGCGCTGAACGAAGGCGGGCGGGCCTTCTCCACCTATGTGGCACTGCAGCTGGACCTGGCGAAATACAGCGAGGCCCCGGTCGCACGCGTCCAGGCCGAGGCCAAGGTGGCGTTGCTCACACCGGTGGCCAAGGCCTTCCTCACCGACATGGGGCTGGAAACCACCGTGCACGGCCAGCAGGTGCTGGGCGGCCATGGCTATATCCGCGAGTGGGGCCAGGAGCAGTTGATCCGCGACTGCCGCATCACCCAGATCTACGAAGGCACCAACGGCATCCAGGCCCTCGACCTGGTGGGGCGCAAACTGTTTGCCGATGGCGGCCAGGCCTATCGCAGCGTGTCCGACGAAATTACCGCCTTTGCCGAGACGCTGCCCGCGGCGTGCGCCGAGTTCGGCGCGCCGCTGCTGGCTGCCGTGCGCAACCTCGACGAGCTGACCGCCTGGGTGCTCGACCGCGCCCAGGGCAACCCGCGCGAGCTTGGCGCGGCGGCGGTGGAGTACCTGCAGGTATTTGGCTACACCTTCTACGCCTACCTGTGGGCACGCATGGCCGTGGTATGCCAGTGCCATGCGGCCCCTGAGCCGCTCCACCTGAGCAAGCTGGGCACCGCGCGGTTCTACTTTGCCCGCCTGCTACCACGCATTCATTCGCTGAGTGCTAGCGTCAGGGCCGGTAGCGACAGCCTGTATCTGCTCGAGGCCGGGCAACTGTGAAGGCCGCCGACATGATCACCACTCGCGTCATGCCCGCGGCCGAGCAGGCCTACGCCTATCCGCTGCTGATCAAGCGCCTGCTGCTGTCGGGCGTGCGCTACCAGCCCAACCAGGAAATCGTCTACGCCGACAAGCTGCGCTACACCTACACCACGCTGCTCGAACGCATTCAGCGGCTGGCCAATGTGCTGACCGCCGCCGGGGTCAAGCCTGGCGACACCGTGGCCTTGCTCGACTGGGACAGCCACCGGGCGCTGGAGTGCTTCTTTGCCGTGCCGATGCTGGGTGCGGTGCTGCACACGGTGAACGTACGGCTGTCCACCGAGCAGGTGCGCTACACCATGAACCATGCCGAGGACTGCCTGGTCCTGGTACATGACGATTTCCTGCCGTTGATGGCGCAATTGCGCGATGACTTGCCGACGGTGGAGGGTTTCATTCGCCTCGGCGAAGGCGACCCCGCAACGCAAGATGTGCCGCTGCTGGGTGAGTACGAACAACTGCTGGCGGCTGCCGAGCCGCAATTCGACTTCGCCGATTTCGACGAGCACTCACTGGCCACGCTGTTCTACACCAGCGGTACCACCGGCAACCCCAAGGGCGTGTACTTCAGCCATCGGCAACTGGTGCTGCATACCCTGGTCGAGCAGGGCACCCTGGCTGCCTGCGGCGAGGTGCCGCTGCTGCGTAGCGGCGACGTGTACATGCCCATCACGCCGATGTTCCACGTGCATGCCTGGGGCGTGCCCTATGTGGCCACGGCGCTGGGTATCAAGCAGGTCTACCCCGGGCGCTACGAGCCCAACCGCCTGGTTCGGCTGTACCGTGACGAGGGCGTGACGTTCTCCCATTGCGTGCCCACGGTGCTGCAGATGATGCTCGACAGCGAAGAAGGGCGCCGCGCCGACCTGAGCGGTTGGAAGATGCTGCTGGGCGGCAGCGCCCTGACCCTGGGCCTGGCGCAGCGTGCCAGCGAGCGCGGCATCAGCGTGCATTGTGGTTACGGCATGTCGGAAAGCTGCCCGCTGCTCAGCATCACCCACCTGAGCGCCGAGCTGCTGGCACTGCCCATGGCGCAACAGCTGCCGCTGCGAATCGATGCCGGCGTGCCGATTGCCCTGGTGGACCTGCGCATCGTCGACGCTGAAGGCATTGATGTGCCCCGTGACGGCGAAAGCCTGGGTGAAATCGTGGTGCGTGCACCGTGGCTGACCCAGGGCTACCTGCATGAACCGGAGCAGGGTGCCGCGTTGTGGCTGGGGGGCTGGATGCATACCGGCGACCTGGCCTGCATCGACCCGGCGGGTGTGGTGCGTATTCGTGACCGGATCAAGGATGTGATCAAGACCGGAGGCGAGTGGGTCAGCTCGGTGGCGCTGGAAAACCTGATCAGCCAGCACCCGGCTGTTGCATCGGTGGCGGTGATCGGCATCCCGGACCCGCAGTGGGGTGAGCAACCGTTGGCCTTGGTAGTCTGTTGTGACGGCATGCAGTTCGACCAGGCGGGATTGGCCGGGCATCTGCAGCCGTATGTCGACAGCGGGCACCTGAACAAATGGGCGATACCACGGCAGTTGCGTTGCGTGGACGAGATCCCCAAGACCAGCGTTGGCAAGATCGACAAGAAGCGGATCCGGCAGGCATTTCCCTGAATGCTGGCAGCACCGGCTGATGGGCACCTGTGGGAGCCGGCTGGCACCGGCTGCGCCGGTGTTCGCGGGTAAACCCGCTCCCACAGGTACAGCACATTCCTTCAGCTGATGGGGGCCCTGTGGGAGCGGGCATGCCCGCGAAGCAGGCGACGCGGTGGATGGCACCGGCTACGCCGGTGTTCGCGGGCGCGCCCGCTCCCACAGGTATGGCGCATTCCTTCAGCTGGTGGGGGCCCTGTGGGAGCGGGTTTACCCGCGAAGCAGGCGACGCGGTGGATGGCACCGGCTACGCCGGTGTTCGCGGGCGCGCCCGCTCCCACGGGTATGGCGCAGGCTTCCGAGTCCCACAGGGGCCCTGCCAATTCAATGAGTTATGTGCAGTGCCATGGGAAGTGGGTTCGGTGCAGGTATCAGGCTGACGCTGTACATGCACCGGGCGCTGCCTCCCCCGAATTTCCATCTAAATCCATGCCACCACTCAACCGTCTAACTACGGAGGAAATTGATGAGCTGATTTCTTAGGAGATTCCCTGTGCAAGAGCTGCTCGATACGGTCGTATCGTTGTCCACCCAAAAACGTAAGGCGTTGGCAGCCTTGCTCAAGAAACAAGGCGTGAACCTGTACGGTGTCACGCCGATCTTCCCGAGGGATCCTGCAGAGCCGGTGCTGCTTTCCTACGCTCAGCAGCGCCTATGGATATTGTCGCAATTGGGCGAGGTGGGCGGCGCGTACAACCTCTCGTCCGTCTTGCGTTTCAAAGGCCACCTGGATACCCAAGCCCTGCAGCGCAGTTTCGAGGCCCTGATCGAGCGCCACGAAACGCTGCGTACCACCTTCCGCCTGGAAGGGGAGCAAGCGGTTCAGGTGATCCACCCACATATCCCTTTCGAACTGGCCGTTGAAGTGCTGGCGCAGGCCGATGACAGCCACCTGCGTCAGCGTGTCGAGGCCGAAGCCCACCTGCCTTTCGACCTGCAGCAGGGCCCGCTGCTGCGTGTGCGCCTGTTGCGCCTGGCAGCAGACGAACACGTTCTGGTGCTGACCCTGCACCACATCGTCTCCGACGGCTGGTCGATGCCGGTAATGGTCAACGAGCTGGTGCAGCTCTACCACGGCCACAGCCAGGGCCAACCCGTGGCGTTGCCGACACTGCCGGTGCAGTACGCCGATTACGCCACCTGGCAGCGCCACTGGATGGAGGCCGGCGAGCAGGAAAGGCAACTGGCCTACTGGACCGCGCAACTGGGGGAAGCGCAGCCCGTGCTGGAGCTGCCCACCGACCGCCCACGGCCCGCCGTGAGCAGCCATCAGGGCGCACGGGTAAAGGTCGCTCTGGACCAGCAACTGGCCGGGGCGCTCAAGCAGCTGGCCCAGCAGCAGGGCGTGACGCCGTTCATGCTGTTGCTGGCCAGCTTCCAGGCGCTGCTGCACCGCTACAGCGGCCAGCCAGACATCCGCGTCGGTGTACCGGTTGCCAACCGCAACCGGGTCGAGACCGAGCACCTGATCGGCTTCTTCGTCAACACCCAGGTGCTACGGGCCGAGTTCGACCTGCAGATGACCTTCATTGACCTGCTGCAGCAGGTGAAGCAACGCGCACTGGGTGCCCAGGCCCATCAGGACCTGCCGTTCGAGCAGTTGGTCGAGGCCTTGCAGGTCGAGCGCAACCTGGGCCACAGCCCGCTGTTCCAGGTGATGTACAACCACCAGACCCAGGCCAAGGGCGAGCGCCGTAGCCTGCAAGGGCTGCAGATGGAAGAGCTGGTCTGGGACAGCCACACCGCCAAGTTCGACCTGACCCTGGACACCTTCGAGCATGAGCAGGGCATTGGCGCGGCACTGACCTACGCCACCGACCTGTTCGACGCGGCGACCATCGAGGGCATGGCCCGGCATTGGCTGAACCTGCTGCAGGGGATCGTATGCGAGCCTGGGCAGCGGGTTGCCGACCTGCCGCTGCTGGACGTGTCTGAGCGGCACATCATCGTGCGCGACTGGAACGCCACCGAAGCGGACTTTCCAGCAAGGCACAGCATCCATCAGCTGATCGAAGCCCAGGTGTTCGCCACCCCGGATGCCCCGGCGTTGGCGTTTGGCGAGCAGACCCTGAGCTATACCGAGCTCAACCGCCGTAGCAACCAGCTGGCGCACAAGCTGCGCGAGCAGGGCGTGGGCCCGGATGTGCTGGTGGGAATCGCCATGGAGCGCAGCCTGGAGATGGTCGTCGGCTTGCTGGGTATCGTGAAGGCCGGCGGCGCCTATGTGCCGCTGGACCCGGAATATCCCCAGGACCGCCTGAGCTACATGTTCGAGGACAGCGGCATCGCCTTGCTGCTGACCCAGTCGCACCTGCACGAAGCCCTGCCGATCCCGGCCGGCCTGCGCAGCCTGGACCTGGACACCGAGAACTTCGGCGGCTACAGCGATGCCAACCCGAACATCGACGTGGCCCCGCTGAACCTCGCCTACGTGATCTACACCTCCGGCTCCACCGGTCGCCCGAAAGGCGCTGGCAACAGCCATCAGGCGCTGGTCAACCGGCTGTGCTGGATGCAGAAGGCCTACCGCCTGGACGCCAGCGACAGCGACAGCGTGCTGCAGAAAACCCCGTTCAGCTTCGATGTGTCGGTGTGGGAGTTCTTCTGGCCGCTGATGACCGGCGCGCGCCTGGTCATGGCCCAGCCCGGCGCGCACCGCGACCCGCAACTGCTGGTCGAAACCATCAACCACCATGGCATCAGCACGCTGCACTTCGTGCCGTCGATGCTGCAGGCGTTCATGACCCACGAAGCGGTCGAAAGCTGCGCCAGCCTCAAGCGCGTGGTGTGCAGCGGTGAAGCGTTGCCGGCCGAACTGGCCCGCCAGACCCTGCAACGCCTGCCGGCGGCGGGCCTGTACAACCTGTACGGCCCGACCGAAGCGGCGATCGACGTGACCCACTGGACCTGCCAGCCGGAAGAAGGCATCAGCGTGCCGATCGGCCAGCCGATCGACAACCTCAAGACCCACATCCTCGAAGGCAGCCTGCAACCGGCGGTGCGCGGCAGTGCCGGCGAGCTGT
>NZ_JBIGLU010000087.1:0-1204 GCF_043658375.1 Pseudomonas sp. PsB
GGGTATACGGATTTAATGGTTGATGGGGCACCTTCACCCCATCAATCTGATACCACCCTCAGATGGTTGATAGATCGACTCCGTAGTTGAGTTCCTCTGCGAAGTCCGGCAGTCCGTAACCGATGGTTTTCTTGTAGAAAGGAGAGACCTTCGCAGTCGGTGCCTTCTTCTTGTGCTTCGTGGTGTAGAGCATTCGTGCCCGCATCACCTCGAAGGAGTAACCGCGCCCTTCACGGTTCTTGTCCTTGGCCAGTCGGTTGATGGACTCCGTGTAAGCGTTGGTGACGGGCATGTCCGTCTCGAAGTAGGTCATGGTCTCTTCGCGCCAGTTTCCCACTGCCCTGACCAGATCGCTCCAGACTTCCTTTTGGCCCTTCGGGATGGTGGCTATCCACTCGTCCAGGGCGGCTTCTGCCTGGAGCCGTGTGGTGGCGTCCCAGATGCCGTAGAAGCGCTCCTTGTGCTCGTAGGCGGCCAGCAGTTGCGGGAACGCGCCTGTCCAGGTCTCCATGATGAGGCGCTCCCGGTCTGAGACTTCGTGAGCGCGTTTCAGCAGGATTTTCCGGTCTCCCTTGAGAGTCCGGCTCTGGGACGGTTTCAGCTCCTTTCTGAGGCCCTTGCGCACTCTCTCTAGGGCATCGTTGGCCATGCGCACCACATGGAACTTATCGACCACGATACGGGCCTGGGGCAGCACAGCCTTGACCGCTGCCCGGTAGGGGTTCCACATGTCCATGCTGACGATCTCGACCTTCTGCCGGTCTTTCAGCTTCATCAGGTAGTTGGTCACCACGTCCTGGCGGCGGGTGGCCAGCAGGTCGAGCAGGGTTCGCTCCTCAATGTTGGTCAGAATGCAGCGGTAGCGCTTGTTCAGGTATAGCTCGTCAATGCCCAGGATGCGGGGCGTCTCGAAGCGGTGCCAGCGCCCCAGGAACTCGGCGCGGGCGTTGAAGATGTCGCGCACCGTCTTCTCGTCCAGGCCGGTCTGTGCCGCCACAAAGGTGTAGGGGTGGTTGAAGGATTCCTTCTCCACGTACTCATGCAGCCGCAGTGTCATACGGAATCCGTCCACCATCTCCGGTAGCTGGGGCCTGAATGTTGTCTTGCAGGCCCGGCAGGTGTATCGGCGGCGGACCACCCAGAGAGTGACCCGCTTGCCGTGGATGGGCAGATCACGATAGGGAACGTCACGCTTGCCGAACCG
>NZ_JBIGLU010000044.1:0-33621 GCF_043658375.1 Pseudomonas sp. PsB
ATTTCTAAGGGGAGGGTGGAGCTAGGTTACACCCCTAATCTAGTATACTTAGTATAGTTTTAGGTGATACCAATAATACTCATTTAGTGTAGTTATACCTTATTTGCATATATAGCATGGCAAATGGGGGTATCGCGCGGTCCTCATGTATCTTTTGTCGCTTGTACTGATCACATCGCTTGCAGGCCAGCACCCACAGGGATGGTTCGTGGCTTGAGGTCTGCAAGAGATGTAAACAACTGTCTTCTCAATCCTGCGGGCCCTTGTAGGAGCGGCCTTGTGTCGCGATGGGCTGCGCAGCAGCCCCCAAGGTTTCAAAGCAGACGCATAATTGCTGGGGCTGCCTTGCAGCCCATCGCGACACAAGGCCGCTCCTACAATTGACCGCGTTAACCGATCGACCGGGAGTTGGGTTGCCGGCGATGGGCAGCGTGGCAACAGTCGTCAGTGTGGTCATGCATGCGCCGAATTTGTACTGGTAAACAAGGTCGAGGGTAACCGTACCAGGTTTCTTTCAAGCACTCAGGGTACAGGTGCAAATGGCTGGCCTGATATCCAAGTCGCGGTAGCCAACAGTCCAAAAGGCAAGGCAACGCATCTGGCACCAGGTCGGCGCTTGTGATGGTAAGCGAGCGATGGATCAGGACAGATTATCTAGACCAGGGAGCTTTCCCTGGTCCCAAAGTGCCTCACTCGTGGTCCGGTGACCAAATATAGACTAGCGCATAATGAGTATTATGTTAAATGACGTATTTGGAATTGCCCGTCCGTATTCTGTCCCCATTCGTCTATCAAGCCCCCACGCTTCCACAAGCTCGCAAAACCAGGCCGCCATGGTCTCACTGGCTTGAGACATCTCATTTTGTACAGAGCCTAGAACTCCACCTTGCCCCGACCCGCCTTGACAGTGCTGCGCCTGGCTTTTCCTTCGAGGCGACGGGTCTTCGAGCCAAGGGTCGGCTTGGTGGGACGGCGTTTCTTCTCAGTCTTGCCGGCATTGATGATCAACTCGGCAAGACGCGCCAGTGCGTCAGCACGGTTCTGCTCTTGTGTGCGGTATTGTTGTGCCTTGATGATCAACACGCCGTCGCCGGTGATGCGACTGTCACGCAGCGCCAACAGCCGCTCCTTGTAATACTCGGGCAGCGACGAGGCGCGAATGTCGAAGCGCAGGTGCACGGCGCTGGACACCTTGTTTACATTCTGCCCACCTGCGCCTTGCGCGCGGATGTATGTCAGTTCGATGTCGGCATCTGGCAGATGCACGTTATTAGAGATGGTCAGCATGGCATGGCCCTTGTGATTCCCCTCCATTATCCAGGGTCGCCAAGCAATCCGGGAAGTCTGTTCGATCCGAGAGACCGAGGCTCAAAGATGGCTATTTGATGGTATTCTGGCCGCTAATACAATCTGGCGCCGCTGGTCATACTCACTTCCGGGTGCCTAGCCATTACCCAATGGATCGAACATGCTTAGAGTGGTTGGTGAAGAGATAGACATCCGTTCCGCGATCAACAGATTCAATTCCTCTTACCATGAAGACTTTTCTTGGGTGAGGAAAATTTCAGCAGCCTACCTGACTGCACTCACGACGCAAAACGCCACAGCGCTGGCCGACGCGCTTCGAAGTGCTTTGATGAACTGGGGCGCAGGCGCGAGAAAGGCTCCGATGCTGCACCTGCCTTCTCAAGCTGCAGCAAGGCTTTGCGACCCGAACCTACACGCTAAGCTTGTCCGTTTTGACAGTCACCAACTGCGTGGATTCGCACTGTCATCCGCGGATAAACGGATCTTCACCACCGGAGGGCTTTATCAGTCAGCGGCTCATTTTGATGCAGATCTGCTCGGGGTCTTGAAGATGCTGGCCGAGGCTCTGTTCGTTAATAACACCAATGTCACTTACCCCATGAAAGCATTACTGCTGATAACGGGATTCATGCCAGCATTGGATAGCCAGGTAAGAAAAGGATTACAGCACGCGGGTTTTCAAGGATTCAGCAGTTCTCGCTACCTGCTCCCCAGCGACACCCAAAAAGCTGCCGGACAAAAGCTCTGCAGGCTACCCTTCACGCTTGGTCAATGCTGGGAGCAAAACAAGGAGCTATTGACTGAAGCCGTTTTGAAGAGCGATCACCCTGCCCTTCAATTCGAGCCTGGACGGGTCTTCGACATCCTGCTCTTCATGCAGCAAGATCCGAACAGGAAGCTCATCGCCGTTTAAGCGTATGCCCACATCCGGCTCAGACGTAAGACACCCACTGATGTGAAGGCGGCCGCGTTTCGCGAACCGCCGCGGGTGGAATGGAGTCAGCGCACCATACCCAGTTCGGCATCGTCCATAAGCGCCTTGGCCAACGCGCTCAGGTAATGCGCAGCCCAGATCATCATCGGCTTTTCATCCATCAACCCGACAATCGTCAGTTCCCGCACGTACCCCATCAATTCCGAAGACTGCTCCCGAGCGCTCTTGCAAGGAATGCCAGCTTCGATGCGAAACAGCGGATGGGTCTGGTTTTCACCTTGGTAGAACGTGGTCTTGCCTACGGTGGTTTTCTCGTTCGATTCGTCAGTAGTCAATTGCTTATTACCTTTATGAGTGCGCCACCTGACTGCTGTCAAACAGAAGGGTGGCAGCTGTACGTAGGTTGACAGACCGGCGGAATAAGCAAGTTCCGGCGCACGCAAGCGTGCCCCACGCACAGCCACCATAAAGGGAAAGCCGAATGCTTAAACCGTTACGGCCTGTCAAAGCCGTGTCACTGATGAGCAGCGACAGGCCCAGACTAGAGCCCTGCCAGGGCACCCGCAACGGAAAATAGGCGGCAACAGTATCTTTGGGAAATGCCCTACAAGAAAGCGAAAAAATCTGATTTTTCGAGGCTAGTTGTAATCAATGAACAACGAAGGATTCATCATCACATCAGGCAATAGAATTCCCTAACCTCTGCCACAATCTCTCCCTTCGCATCATAAAGCCTCGCCTCTGGCGTCATGGCCATGGAGCGGGCCTCGAGCACGTAGCGCTGCCCAGCCTTGAAATGCTCGTAGTCGAGGGTCAGGTAGCATTGCCTTACCGTGGTACCTCCCATCAGGCTGATGCCACCGCCCCCATTTACTTCGTAGTCGAACCTGACGACCAATTCATGGCTGCCGGGGCTGACCTCAAAGAAGCGCCCGTCGCGCAGGCGTTGTTTATCCAGGCGTTCGGCCAACAGCACACGGTCATTCGGGAATGGCGTCGAGAGATCGACCCAAGCCATCTGTGGGTTGGCAGTGGGCATCGGCGCCTGGCAACCCGCCAATGCAGCGATCGCGAACAACAGTGTCAACTTGCGCATGGGTAGTTCCCCAAAGGCTCCTGGGCTCACTATTCAGGATAACGCCGACAAGTGTCGATGTGCGCATGAAGGGACGACCGAAGCCCCCTCCTTCGCCTTCATGCTGATACTTGGTTCACGCAGCCCCTTCTCGTATGATCGTCGCAATCTGATCTGGAACGGATTTCGTGAAGTCGTTACCTGGAAATGTCCCAATTACCCCGGTTGCCCCCAAGGACGTGAAATGGAACGTGGGCGAGGCTGCCAACCAGCTCTCATGGGACGACCTGCGGATCATCAAAACGCTCAGTGAGTGTGGCAATCGCGCTGCCACGGCCAAGAAGCTCGGCATCAACGTGTCCACTGTCTCCCGCAGGGTCTCCCAGGTTGAAAAAACACTTGGCGTAGCCTTGTTCGATCACCGCAAATCAGGCTATCTGCTCACCATCGAGGGCGCGGAATTGCGTGCCCTCGCCGAGCGCGTGGAGCTGGACATCGTCAGCGTGACGCGGCGGGTCTCACGTGCCGGCCAGGGGCCACTCGGAAAGCTTCGTATCACCACCAGCGACTCACTGCTGCTTTACTTCCTCACCCCCATCATCGCGGACTTCAAGGCCCTCAATGAAGGCATCACGATCGAGGTGCTGGTGGGCAACGAATCACTGAGCCTTGCGCGAGACGAATCGGATATTGCGGTTCGGGCGACCAGGAAACCCGCCGAAAGCCTGGTGGGCCGCAAACTGGCCACAATCGCCTGGGCTCCCTACGGCAGCAGCAACCACACATCGCCTACTCCTCTGTTCACTGAAGGCCAGGCATGGGTTTCCTATTCCGCGGCGCTACGCGGGCTCAAGGCAACGAGCTATGTCGAAAACAGGGTCGCTGCCGAGTGCATCTCGTACCGCACCGATTCGGTCGCGGCGGCTAGTGTTGCAATCGCGGCAGGCCTGGGGGTGGGGTTTTTGCCCTGCATGAGTGCGGGTCACTCAGCGCGTGAGCCAAGTACCGCTTTGCAGGCGATTTCGATCAGCTGTGGGCGCTGGGCAAGCCTCGAGACGCCGATGATGTTGCTGGCGCATTGAGGCCGTTCCGTGCCGTAGGCGGCCTTGCGCACCTTGCCGACCACGGCAAAGGCCGCGTCCATGTCCAGTACGTAGAGCGTCTCTTCCACGACATCTTCAAGCGTCGCGCCATACAGCGCGAGCAGCTTGGCGATATTGTCGTAGGCGGCGCGCATCTGATCCCCCATCGAAGAGAAATCACAGGGCCTGCCGTCACGATCCAGGGGTGCCGGCGCGACCAGGTTGCCTTCTTCGTCATGATTGAACTGGCCCGATACGTAGATCTCGTCCCCTACCCGCCGTGCCTGCGGATACCCGTAAGAATTCTCCCACGGAACGCCCCAATAGGCGGTTTGTTTGTTGAGTGGTTGTGAAGCTGCCATCGCTTTCTCCTGGCGTAAACCGGATCAGGTAGATCCGCGTTTGCGTGCGAATCCTAGCAGCAGGATGAACAAGCGAATGGCGCATTAATGCGCTCCTGAGAGCGCAAAGGTGCGCCATTGATCCGCTCTGCGATTCGCTATCTTGTGCTCGGACTCAAGCAACGGGCATCACTGAGGACGTCATCCAGTGCCTCAGCACAGTCTGCAGAAGGCAGGCGCCGTGACTTGTGCGATGACCATCATCCAGCTGACAGGGAACAAGAATGAACAATCCAAAAACTGAAGTACTGACCCCATTCAACAGCCAACTGATCTTTATCGATCAGCAGCCACAGATGGCCTTCGGCGTTCAGAGCATCGATCGCCAGACCCTGAAAAACAACACCGTAGGCCTGGCCAAGGCAGCCAGGATCTTCAATGTGCCCACCACCATCACGACGGTCGAGACTGAAAGCTTCTCTGGGCACACCTACCCCGAGCTGCTCGCCGTCTTCCCCGACGCTCCGCTGCTGGAGCGAACCTCCATGAACTCCTGGGATGACCAGAAGGTGCGTGACGCGCTCAAGAAAAACGGGCGCAACAAGATCATCGTTTCCGGCCTGTGGACGGAGGTGTGCAACACCACCTTCGCGCTGTCGGCGATGAACGATGCCGGCTATGAAATCTACATGGTTGCCGACGCCTCCGGTGGCACCACCAAGGAAGCCCACGACTACGCCATGCAGCGCATGATTCAGGCAGGCGTGATTCCGGTGACCTGGCAACAAGTGCTGCTGGAGTGGCAGCGCGACTGGAAAAACCGCGACACCTACGATGCCGTCATGGAACTGGTGAAAGAACACTCCGGCGCCTACGGCATGGGTGTCGACTATGCCTACACCATGGTGCACAAAGCACCAGAGCGCGTTCAGCACGGCCCAACCCTGGCCCCGGTTGCTGCCGCTGTCTGACCATTGCCAGCCCCTGCATCCAGGGGCTGTTCATTGACCCGCTGATGGGTACGCCGGCTGGCTGAGCCAGGCCATCGAATCGAGCGTTATCGTCTGTAGCCCGCCCGAGGCTGCAGTGGCCTGCTCTGTCCACTCGAAACGTGCGTGCCCACTTCATTGATTAATGGATTTGTATGAACAGCGATCACTGCACTGTGCTGGCGACTGTCGCACTGAAAACGACCGGGCTGCTCAAGCCCTGGCAGGTCACGACTGCCAAGAGGTTGATGCTGGAGAACCTGGACACCGGCATAACTGTTACGGAACTCGCCCAAGCCTGCTCGCTGTCGCGTAGCCATTTCACACGAATGTTCAGGGATACCCTGCATGTGCCCCCGCAGCAGTGGATGCGTGAACAACGGTTGCGCAAAAGCAAGGAACTACTGGGGGGCTCGGGAATGATGCTCGCTGAGATCGCACTGGAGTGCGGTTTCTGCGATCAGTCCCACTTCTGTCGCACATTCGTCAAGGCCGAGGGGATGTCGCCGCAGGCTTGGCAGCGACAGGCGTCCATGCTGGCTGAGCCTTTGCTCAATTAGGGAGCACATTTGTACTCCTTCGATGCCGCCCTACCCTCATGGTCAAGGCAGTCGCTACCAAGAGCATCATCCCACTGGCGATGAAGGTCGCCTGGTACCCAACGCCGTCATAAAGCACCCCACCTAAGGTCGCACCTACAGTAATCGCCAGTTGTATCACCGCGACCATCAGGCCTCCCCCGGCCTCGGCGTCCTCGGGCAGCATCCTGGCCAGCCAGGTGAACCAGCCCACTGGCGCACAAGTGGCAATCAAGCCCCAGCCACCAAGCAGCACCGCCGTCGGGACGACCCAGGAACCTGTCGAAATCACAGCGAATGCGATGACGGCCATGAGCAGTGGAATACCGGGCAGCACTCTGAACAGATGGCGGCCTACGAGCGAACCTACCATCATCGTTCCCACCAGGCCCGCAACGCCGATGATCAGCAGAAGCAGCGACAACGTGGGCACGTCCACCTGTGTCACGGTTTCCAGGAATGGGCGAAGGTAGGTGAACAGCGTGAACTGCCCCATGAAGAGGAATGCAACTGCAGCCATGCCAAGCGCAACCTTGCTGTCCAGCAGCAAACGCAGGGATGCGGTCGCCGAAGCCGTACCACGCTCGCCAGGCATCGCCGGCAGCGTGAAGGCCTGCCAGATCAACGCAATTGCGGCCAAAGGTACGACGCAGAAGAAGGCCCCTCTCCAGCCGATCAGGCCGCCCAGGTAACTGCCGACCGGGGCCGCGATCGCCGTGGCCAGCGCAGTACCGCCCTGCATCACGGCAATGGCCTTGGGAACGAGGGCTTCAGGTGCGATACGCATCATCACTGCGGTGGACATCGACCAATATCCACCAATGGCGATCCCAAGCACGGCCCGCCCCAACATCAAGGTCGGGTAGTTCGGGGCAAACGCCACCATTGCACCGGAAACCAGCATTAGCGCCGTGGTGGCCAGCAGGACAGGTTTTCGATCAATACCCTGCGTCAGGGTGGACAGCAACAAACTGGTGACTACGGCGAAGAAACCCGAGATCGAAATGGCTTGACCGGCCTGGCCTTCGGTAAGCGACAAATCAGTGGCAAGTGGTGTAAGCAGGCTCACCGGCAGAAATTCGGACGCTACCAGGGCAAAGGCGCAGAGTGACATAGCCAGCACGGCGCCCCAGACCTGCCTGCTGGAATGTGAATGTTGAAGGGGGATCGCTGAGCTGGTCATGGTGGTTCTCGTGCAGCAGGTTATGAAAAGCGGGTGCCCTCGCGTTACTCGAGCACTTTGGCAACATTGCCTGCCGCCCATCTTCCTCGCGAAAAACGGTGTATCAGTAGATCAAACGACCAGTTTTCTTGCCTGATTCTCCAGACCCTGTCGACGGGGCATGGACAGCGTAAGTTACGCACGAGTAGTGTCTTTCCAAGAGATGACCTGAGGCTTCCTATGTCCGCCACCACACAACCGACCTCACACGCGCACCCGATGGCCACGCTGTGCAAGGTCATCGGCGCGCACGCGCCAACGGCTGGCGATTTCGCGACACGCATCGCAGACCTCAGCGTCTATCGACGCAACGCACCGGCCCCACCGATCACCTGTATCGTCGAGCCAAGCATCGTGCTGGTCGTGCAGGGCGCCAAGGAAATGGTCATCGGCGGCGACGTGTTCCCTTATGACTCGACCCGGTTCCTGGTCACCTCGCTGAACATCCCTGCCCATTCGGCAGTGACGATGGCCAGCGAAGGCGCACCTTGCCTGGGCCTGGTGTTCAAGCTCGATCTGCGCACACTGGCAGAGTTGATCGCGCAAGACGGCCGCCTGCCGGCGGGCAGCCAGTCTGTTCACACAAGCGCCGGCGTGGGTTTGCTAAGCCCGAAGCTGCAGGAGAGCTTCAGCCGACTGATCGAGCTTTTGGAAGAGCCTGATGCGATACCCGTGCTCTGGCCGCTGATTCAGCGAGAAATCCACTATCGGTTGCTACAGAGCGACCAGGCGCCCCTGCTCCGCTACATCGCCTCGGTCGGCAGCAAGGGGCATCGAATCGCGAAGGCCATCGACTGGCTGAAGCTGAACTACGCCGCGCCGTTGCGGGTAGATGAATTGGCCTCTCGGGTGCAGATGGGGCTTTCAACCTTCCATCAGCACTTCCGCCAGCTCACCGCGATGAGCCCGCTGCAGTATCAGAAATGGTTGAGGTTGAACGAGGCGAAACGGCTGATGCTCAATGAACACCTGGATGCTGCCACGGCAGCCTTCAAGGTCGGCTATGAAAGCCCTTCGCAGTTCAGTCGCGAATATGGGCGGCAATTCGGTACGCCGCCGAAACGCGATATTTCGGAATTGCGCCTGGGTGCAGAAAGAATGGAACAGGGCGACTGCCTTCCTTGGCCTTTGACTACGAAATAGCTTCACTTGCGGGCATGCGTGCCTTGCAACAATCTTCTGGCCTGCGCGGGTCCTTGTAGGAGCGGCCTTGTGTCGCGAAAGGGCTGCGAAGCAGCCCCGGCAATTGGTGCATCTGCGCTGAAACCCTGGGGCTGCCTTGCAGCCCTTTCGCGACACAAGGCCGCTCCTACAACAGCTGACCGCGTTGCGCTGCCATGGCTTTCTGTCAGGCATCGACAGCCTGCTGCAGCCCTCCTCCGAGCGGCAATTCATACGATTTCTTCACCGTACGCACCACCAACGTCGAGGAATAAGTGCGAATCGGAATATCCCGGTAAGTGTCGAGAAACCGGTAGATATAGTCGGTGTACTCGGTGGCATCGCGAAACTTGGCAACCATCACGAAGTCGAACTCGCCCGTCATCAGGTAGCAGTCCTGAATCTCCGGGTGGCTGGCCAGGATGTGCTGCATCTTACGGTCAATGTCGTTGCTGTCGCGGTCCAGCTTCACCAGAAAGAAGGCAGTCACCTGAATGCCAAGCTTGCGCTCGTCCAGTATCGCGACCTTGGCCTTGATGATGCCTGCGCTCTCCAGGCGCCTGATACGCCGGTAGCAACTGGTGGAAGACAGCCCGACGCTGTCACTCAGCAACTCCAGATTCTGGCTGCAATCCTTTTGCAGCTTTCCCAGAATCTTCAGATCCATGGCGTCTGTCATTTTTCACGTGTCTTCCTTGAAAAACTGCAATGAATCCGCCGCAAGGACGCGCCAATTTGCACGATTCCCTGCGTGCCAGCTCTTTACCATCAACTGAGCTTAGCAGCCCGCCTGCGGGGCGCATGAGAGGGACCTTATGATCATCGCGAAACCGACATGGGCCGCGGACATTCACGGCCTTTTTACAGCTCCCTACTGGATCCCCGCTGCGCAGCGCGCGGCCGTGGCAGCCTCCTGGACCGGGTGCATGAACGCCTATTTCGTCTACCTGGACGACCCCGAGTCGGTCAAAACCTGGTCTGAAACCATCTACCAGCACCTGGCCTCGCGCAACATGCCGCTGACCCTCGACCAGCAACAGTTCTGGCCGATCGATGCCCTGGAAACCTTCAGGTTGTGGGTCAACCAGGGCTGGCGCCTGGACGCCGATTCTCCCTTCGATCTGGCCGAACGCATCCCGCCACCAGACCTGCCCCAATCGGTCAGGCGGGTGAGAAAGGACATCCGCGCCCTGAGCCTTGAGGAACTGAACCTGTACCGCGCCCGCCTGGACGACGTGATGCAGGTGGGCGACCCCGACAGTGGCTCGCCCTGGCAACGTTACGCCTACATCCACACCAACTGGTGCCTGCATTACCAGGAGGCGTTTGCCCTCTGGCACCGGGCCTACCTGTTGTACCTGGAACAACTGATCGACTGTGCCATTCCCTACTGGGACTGGATGGCCGAAGATGCCAGCGTCGACGGCAGCCCGCAGGCCGGCCTGCCCCAGGCGTTTCTCGATGAAACCTATGTGCACCCGCACACCGGCGAAACCCGGCCCAATCCCCTGCGCTACGCGGCCGCCAAGGACGGTTGTTCCAAGGTGTGCGCCAGCGGCGCGGCCAAGGGGGTGGACTGCCGCTATGTGCAACGCGACCGGTTGTTCTACACCCACGGTGACGACTCGCGCTCGGATCGCGCCCGTTTGTACGGCATGAGCCGGATTTTCCAGCAACAGGTGGTGGATGCCCTGAAGTTCACCACCTTCAGCCAACCACAGGGTGTGCCCGGTTATCCGTGGGCCAACATCCCGGTGTTCGACCCGCCCCAGAAGGACAGCCTGTACCCCAATCGTGCCCTCAACTTCGACGGCCTTTACGAGCAACCCCACGACAACTATCACGGCTGGATCGGCGGCGACATGGCCGACAACGCCTACACCGCCTTCGACCCGGTGTTCTGCTCCTACCACGCCAACATCGACCGCATGCTCGAGGTCTGGATCAGGGCCAACCCCGGGGCGCAATTCACCACGCAGTGCCTGCTCCAGCCGTTCTCCGGCCACGACGCCACGCAGCTTACCTTCACCAGCGCCGACGCCTGGCGCTACACCACCATCGGCGACATGGCCCAGGACAGCCGGCACATCGGCTACGACTACGGCGTGCCGGTGGCCCCACAGTTCGGCGCGCCCAAGGCGGCCACCGGCGCCTGCTGCAAGCACAGCGCAAAAGCCGGGCCTGCCGCGGGCAACGCCGCAGGGCCCGGGCCGTGGGTGGTGTTCGATCATGTGCGCTGCACCCATGACACCTATCTGATCGATGTCTTTCTCGACCAGCCCGACGCTGCCACGCAGCACGTCAGCGCCGACAACCCCCATTACGTGGGGCGCTTCAGCCGTATCGGCATGGGGCTGGTGGACGACAAGGGCCGATGCATCACCCACGGCGTGTCCCGCGCACTGAATGCGGCCCGCAACGCCGCTGCGCTGGGCCTTGCCCGCGGCGATGCGGTGCAGTTGTCGCTGGTGGTGACTCACCTCGACAGCGGCCGCGTGCTGACGCCTGACGAATACACGACCCTGCCCGGTTTCATCGCCCAACTGGTGTGGGACGACCCGCGCCAGACCCTCGCCGGCCCGCCCCCGGTCGCCGGCTGCTGCTCTGCTTCCACCTCACGCACACCAGGAGAACCGACATGAGCACGCCCTTCAAGCAGTTCACCTCTCCCGCCGGCCAAGCCCCCAAGGACTACAACAAGCTGGGCCTGGAAGACCAGTTGCCGCAGTTTGAAACCGACTGGAACAACAACCTCACCGGCTGGACCGAATCGTCCATCATCGGCAACCCTTGGTCGGGCCTGAACGACGCCCCCCGCTCGGGTTACTACAACCCGCTGGTGGAAGGTTTCGGCGACGTGACCGCCCCGGCGATCACCTGGGCGCCCTTCCCCAACCGGCTCTGGACGTTCTTCTACAACAACGGTGCGGCGGTCATTCCCCAGTTGGGAGGCAAGGCCATGACCCTGGACCAGGTGATGGAGTTGACCGACCACGGCCAGATCACCCTCGACAACACCCTCTACATGCTCTACGACCCCAACAAACAAGGTACCGTGCTGCAACTGCCGGCCAAGCGCTGCCCGAGCATCGACTGGAACGGCAAGTACACGGCGTTCTCGCCTTCCGGCCCACGGGGCTGGCTCGACGAGTACTGCGAGTGGTCGATCGTGCGCGATGCCAACGGCAACATGCGCAAGATCACCTTCACCTGCGAAAACCCCGCGTACTTCCTGACCATGTGGCGTATCGACCCGAACGCAGTACTGGGCCTGTACCGCGACTACATCGACCCGAACGTGCAACTCGAAGACCTGTACCTGCGCTACACCGCCGACGGCCCGACCGGCAAGGCCGGTGACCCGGTCATCGACCCCACCACCGGCAAGCCAGCCTACGACACCGTCAACAAATGGAACGCCGGAACGGCCTGTGTGCCCGGCCAGTTCGGCGGTGCGATGCACCTGACCTCCGGCCCCAATACCCTCAGCGCCGAAGTGTACCTGGCCGCCGCCGCCACCATCCTGCGCCCGGTAAGCAGCAGCCAGAACGCCCAGTCGTTGATCTGCTGCGCGCAGTACGGGCAGAACTATCGCAACTCTGATCCGCACATCGGTTTCATGGCCAATACCACGGCGGTGAACAACCGACTGTCGCTGACCAACCCCATTGGCCTGTACTTGCAACAGCCCACCGACTTCAGCGCCTGGAAGGGCCCGCAAGGCCAGGACGTGAGCCAGTACTGGCGCATCACGCGTGGTACTGCCAAGTCGGCTGCCAACGGTTCCGACCAGATCCTGCAGGCGGTGTTCGAGGTGCCGGAAAGTGCCGGCTTCTCGATCAATGACATCACCATCAACAACCAGAAGGTCAACTATGTGTGGGTCATCGCCCAACAACTGCTGGTCGGCCTGAGCGTCACCGTCAAGCCGCTCAGCGCCACGCCTCAAGCATTCCCATGCGTGCAGGACCGGGTGGCCGGCCTGCAACCCTGGCCAGTGCAACTGCTGCCGCTGGACCTGTTCTATGGGCAATCCCCAACCGACCTGCCCGCCTGGCTTGCACCGGGTAGCAGCAACCAGTTCGTGCTGGTGGTGCAAGGCGCCGACCCGACTACCACGGCGCAGAATGCCAGGGTGCAATTCTCCAACCCTGGGGTGACGGCGCAGGTCACCCAGTACCTGCCCGACGCGTCGGCCATTCCCGGCCAGACCAACTCGGGCGGCACCCAGGCCTACATTCTGACCATCACGGTCAGCCCCTCCGCAGCACCCGGCCTGATGACAGTGCGTGCCCTCAACCCGGGTGAAGACGTGAACGTGAGCGCGACAGACCACCCTTGGGAATCTGGTCTGGCGCTGGTGCCTGGCGCCTGAGCCACGCCAGTCACGCCACTTACGCCCCTCTACCGCCGCACCTTCGGGTGCGGCTTCACAGCTTGCAAGGAGCGCAATGATGTCCAGGTCACGCTTGAGTCTTCTGTCGCTGCTGTGCGGCATTCTGCTGTGCCTGTCGACGCTGCAACCCGCCACGGCGGCCACGCTGTCGGACGCCGATACCTGTGTGCAGCAGCAATTGGTATTCAACCCGGCCAGCGGGGGATTCCTGCCGGTCAACAACTTCAATGCCACCAGCCAGGCGTTCATGAACTGCTTTGGCTGGCAGCTGTTCATTGCCTTGAACTGGCCGGTGAACCCCGGTTGGCCGGCCACCGCCAGCCTGGCGGGCGAGCCCGACATGCAAAGCACGCTGGCGCAGTTCGGGGTCCCTTCCGCACCGGGTCAACCCATGAGCGTGGCCCCGGTATGGGCCAGCTACAAGGACGCCAACGACATCTTCCTGCCCGGTGCCCCCACGCCCACCGGCTGGGGCGTGCAAACCCTGGTGCCATCCGGCTGCAGCACCCAGGGTAGCCTCAAGGCACTCAAGGTCGGCGCACGCAAGTTCATGAACGCCACCTCCGAAGGCGCGATCAATGCCTTGCACGGTTTCCACCTGTCGACCGGGACAGTTGCGTCCATTCCCGACCCGGTCATGGAGGCGTCCGGCGGCTGGCTGACGGACCAGGCGGGCAAACTGGTATTTTTTGAGCGCAAGGTGGGCAAGGCCGAGTTCGACTACATCGTCGACAAGGGGCTCTACGACGCTGCCAACCAGTTGAAGGTCGCGCAAAACCTCGACGGCCAGACACCGGAGGGCCTGTCGCTGCCCATCGGCGAACCGATGCGCTCACTGCCGACCTCCCCAGTGCCACAGGAGCAACTGGGCGCGATCGAGCTCAAGGCCGCCTGGCGGGTGCTGACCGGCAAACCCGAGCTGTTCGGGCGCTACCTGACTACCGTCGCCTGGCTCAAACGCCCCGACACGCTGGAGTGTACCCAGGAGGTGGTGGGACTGGTGGGCCTGCATATCATCAACAAGACCCAGGCTTCGCCCAACTTCATCTGGACCACCTTCGAGCAGGTGGACAACGTGCCCGAACCGGCCCAGGTCCCGCCGCAACAAACCCCGCCGAACGGGTTTGCCTTCAACAACCCTGACTGTGGCAACGGCCCCGAGTGCACACCAAACCAAGCCCGTATCCAGTGCAAGCAAACGCATCCCGACAAGGACTGCACCGATCTCTTCCCACGCGACCAGCCGGTACAGACCACCCGCGAACACCCCGTGCCCGGCGACCTGCAAGCCCTGAACAGTGCGGTACAAGCCAACTTCGCGCAGCACAGCCAAGGCAAGTCGGTGTTCCAGTACTACAAGCTGATCAACGTACTCTGGACCCTCGCCCCCAATCCGCCCAGCCCGGAACCGGGCGCCAACGCGCAGGTGCCGTTGTCGTACGGGCCGTTCATCAGCCAGGGCAATGTGCCGGTGGCCAACACCACCATGGAGACCTACGTGCAGGGTGACGACTGCAACCAGTGCCATCAGTACGCGACGATTGCCGGCAGCCCTTCGTTGGCCTCGGACTTCTCCTTCCTGTTCAACAGTGCAGGTTCCGCCAGCAACAAAAGCCTGATCAAAAGCGTCAAGGCTTTCGAAACCCTCAAGGACCGCCCCTGAACCGCAAAAGGGGCGATCACCGATCGCCCCGAACAGGGGTTCGCCTATCGCGCTTTGCCCTTCAAGTAGGTGCCTGGCCTCACACCAAAATTTCGCACCCTTGAAATTAATGCGTTTAGTCAGCTTGCCAAATATTCCTTGCACACCGCGGGAACGGGCTTCGGTCATAACAGTACACACAGACCTTCCTGTGTCTGACCTGAGGTAAGCGATCATGGCAAACAATCAAGACAAGGGTGGCAACCAAGGCAATGCTGACACCGGCATGGGTAACAACACTGCCGGCACCGGCCAGCAAGGCGGCCAGGGTTCGGGCGGCCGGATGCCCGGCCAACAGCAGCAAGGTGGCAGCCAGTCCGGCCAGAAACCTGAGGACAAGATGAACAAGGACTGGGAACGTTCCCGTGACACAGGGAGCCAAGGCGGCCAACGTACGACCGACAAGCAGAACCAGAACCTGACAGACAAGGACCGCATGGGCGGCCAGCAAAACCAGGCAGATGACCAGCAGTGGGATAAAGATCGCTGATCATCCGCAGCCGGCATCAGGGTGAGTTTGCCCTGATGCCACCTCCAACGTACGGGAGGTTCCTGATGAACAACCCCAGAGAACGGCATTCGACGGTCATTTGCCTGCAAGCAGGACGCATCCTTTTCGTGCGCAAGCAAAGCGCTGAATGGTCGTTGCCAGGCGGGAAAATAGATCCAGGCGAGCATCATCTGGACGCCGCGCAGCGCGAGCTGATGGAGGAGACTTGCCTACCCTTCAATGGTGCTCGATTCCTCAACCACTATGTGCTCGCTGGCGAGGAACACTATCTCTATCAACTGCCTGTCGAAACTGGCGCAAAGCCTACCGCAAATCACGAGATCGTGGAGTGCCGCTGGTTTACAGCGCCTGAACTTCACGAAGTGCAGATCAAGCCGTCCAACATCCAGCTGCTTGAACGAGAGCACCTGCTCCCTGTGTAGAGGTACCCGATTATCAGCGAAACGCGGAAAGTGTTCCGGCACCAACCTGGTTTTTCAGGGGGCTCGACGCGATTAACCTGCCACCACTGCTCACCTGAAAGGTCACATCCCAATGAAAGCAATCGTCTATGACACCCCCGGCCTCCCGATCCAGGATTCCCGATCGTTGTACGAGCACGAACTGCCCAAGCCCACACCCGGTGCCAGGGACCTGTTGGTGGAAATCAAAGCCATCGCGGTAAACCCTGTCGACACCAAGGTCAGAGCCAGCCGCAGCGGTGACCACCCTCAAGTGTTGGGATGGGATGCCGTGGGGATCGTTCGCGAAGTCGGCGCCGAGGTGTCGTTGTTCCAGCCTGGCGACGAAGTGTTCTACGCCGGTGCAATCGACCGCCCGGGCAGTTACAGCGAATATCACCTGGTCGACGAGCGAATCGTCGGGCACAAGCCTCGTAGTCTGGACAATGCCAGCGCCGCAGCCTTGCCGCTCACATCCATCACCGCCTGGGAATTGCTGTTCGACCGCCTGGGTGTGGAGGAAAATGGCGGCGCTGGCAAGAGCCTGCTGATCATCGGTGCCGGCGGCGGTGTTGGTTCGATCCTGGTACAGCTTGCACGCAAGCTTACCCAGCTCAAGGTGATCGGTACCGCGTCACGCCCTGAAACCCAGGCCTGGGTCAGCGAACTCGGGGCACATCATGTCATCGACCATTCGGCATCCTTTGCCCTGCAACTGGAACAACTTCAGTTCAACTCGGTGGATTACGTCATCAGCCTGACCCACACCGATGCGTACCTCGCGCAGATCGTCGAAGTGCTGCGCCCACAGGGCAAGCTCGCGCTGATCGATGACCCTCAGCATCTCGATATCGTGCCGTTCAAGCGCAAATCGCTGTCGGTGCACTGGGAGCTCATGTTCACACGCTCGCTGTACCAGACCGAGGACATGATCAAGCAGCACCACCTGCTGGAAAAGGTATCGGCGCTGGTCGACGAGGGGGTCATCAAGACCACCGTTGGCGAGCACTTCGGCAGCATCAGTGCCAGCAACCTTAAACGCGCCCATGCCCTGATCGAAAGCGGCAAGGCAAAAGGCAAGATCGTTCTGGAAGGCTTCTGATCACTCGCCCGGTCAACGCAACGAAGGCGGGGCCATGAGCCCCGTCACCTTATCCATCAGCAGCGATGAGCTGCTCGAAACGCTCCGCCAGAAACGCTCTGAGCACCTGCACAGCAGGCGTGAGCGATGTTCGATGCGCGCACACCAGCTGCAACGGCGCAGGTTGACCGTAATCCCCGGGAAACAACTCGATCAGCCGCCCGGCACGTATGTCCGCCAGCACGTCCAGCCTGGATTTGTAAACGACCCCCAATCCGTCAACACCCCAACGCCGAACGATATCGGCGTCATCGCTCACGCGGTCGCCTGTGACTTGCACGGTCTTGACGCCATCGGGCAAATGGAAGCTCCATCGCTCGTAGGTTTGCTCGCCCATCACATAACGCAGGCAATTATGCCTGCCCAGATCTTCCAAGGCCCCTGGTGCCCCATGTCGTGCCAGGTAATGTGGCGAGGCGCAGACCGTTCTGCGATTTCCAGGGGCAAGCATCAGTGAAACAAGGCTGGAATCTGCCAGCTGCCCATATCGGATACTCGCATCCAGTTGCTGGCCGACAAGGTCGGCCACCTGATCGCTGATCCGCAGTTGCAGCATCACCTTGGGGTGCAATCGCTGGAAATCGTCCAACCAGGGCAGCAGCAGATTCCTGCCAATATCCGAGGGCATGGACAGGCGAAGTGTACCCGCGATCTCATCTCGCCCCTCGGTCAGCGCCACCTCACCGTTGTCCAGTGCCTCCAAGGCCTGACGGGCATGAGGCAGGTATCGCTCGCCATCATCCGAAAGCCGCAAACGCCTCGTGGAACGCACGAACAACCTGGCACCCAGGCAGCTTTCCAGGCGCTGGACTGCGCCGCTGGCCAAGGCCGGTGAAATATCCAACAACCTGGCCGCTGCCGAGAAGCTGCCGGCAGAGGCTGTTGTGACGAAGACCTGAAGATCATCAACCCGAACTGTTTTCTTCACTGTGGAAAATTCTTGACCTGGCGCGAGGATCAAAGGGTAGCGGCAATGCTGATACGTGCCCAGCGTCGGCTTGCAGGAATTGCAGCGCGCCAGGTGTATCCCGTCATCCAGGCGAAAAAGCAAAAAAGATTTCAGCGCACCGCTGCGGTCAGAATCGTAGATAGCAGTGGAGATAACACCATGAAATTCGCGCTGTTCTGCCAATGGCTCGCCAAGCACGCTGGTAAACCCAGTACCTTCCTCATCGCCGTGGTGCTCATCACCCTGTGGGCTGCGTCCGGGCCCTGGTTTCACTACAACGACACCTGGCAACTGATCGTCAACACATCGACGACCATCATCACTTTCCTGATGGTCTTTCTGATTCAGAACACCCAGAACCGTGACAACGACATCATCCACGTGAAGCTCGACGAACTGATCCGCGCTACAAAGTCCGCAGAGCAATCGGTACTAGGTCTCGAATCTCTCGACAACCGAGAGATCCATCAACTTCGCAAGGAGTATCAGGCGATGGGCCGAAACTGCGAAACGGCCCCACAGTCGCCTCGCGAACAGCAGGCAGACGATGCCGCTCGGGACAACCTGCAGCGCTAGAGGTCCACGGGCATTGAGGCGTTCGGTCAACAACGCGTCGATCTTCAAAGCAGAGCCTCCCTGATTCAAGCTGCAAGCGATTGTCCTGCACACAGATAGCCGCCGGCCCTCTGCCGGGGCAGTCGGGCCGACGACGAAGATGCCGCAGGATCAGGAATTGAAGCCCAACCCCGAGGAAAGGTCGGAGTCTCCAGGCCTGCGCTCTGCCTGTGTCGACGCTTTACCACCCGCCTGATCGAGCGACTCTTCGACCGACGCCTTCACCTCGCGACCCTTGGCCTTGAGTGTGTCGGTCAAGCGATCGCTGCTGGCGCCCATCAGCTGGTCTTCCTTGCGGGTACTGGGTAGCGCCGCCCCCAATGCCGCACCCAGTGCTATCCCTAAAGCGGCCAATACCAGCGGTTGCTCCTGAAGCAGATGATCGAACTGGCCTTTCAGAGCCGTGGCCTGGTCTGCGGCCTTGTGTGCCGAATGGCGCAGGGTATCCGCAGAAGCCCCCACGGAGTCGCGGGCGCCGCTGCCAAGTTCGCTGGCCCGATCGCGCATGTCATGGGCTTTCATGCGCACCTTCTGGCTGGCGTCGTGCACTGCCTCCCCTGCCTGCGCGAAAGCGCCCTTCACCGTGTCCACCGCGTCGCCGAGCTTTTCGCCCAACCCCGGGCCCTGGTGCGCAGGCCCGGGGTTGAAGGGGCGGTTCTGGTTCAGGCCCAGCCAGGCCAGGCCCAGTACCGTCAGGGTAGTGGGTACGGGGTTGTTCTTGAGGGTGGTGCCCAGGTTCTGGAAGAACTCGCCGCCATTGCCTTTGGCATAGGCCAGGACTCGGTCGACCATCTGGCCCGGGCTCAGGCGCTGTTCGAGGGCGTCCACCAGATCGCTGATGTGCTCGCGCTTGGCGTTGATTTCCTGCTCGAGCAAGTCAGGGTCTTTGTGCGCTTCATGTTCGAAGGAAGTGGTCATGGCAGTTTCCTCTTCAGCGTGTCCTTGTCCTGCTGCATGGCATGCAAGGTGCGGTCAGGGGCCAGATGCGTGGGTTCGAACCGTTTCTTGCCCGACTGCAACATGATGAACCCGATCACCAAGGTGACCGCGCCCACGATCAAGGCGGCCAGCCAAGGCTCGACCACCATCGCCAGGGCGTAGACTGCCGCCAGCAACAGGATGACGAAGCCCGCCAGCATTACGATCGCGCCCGCTGCCACTGCAGCCGTGCCGGCCTTGAGGGTGGCGAGGTTCTGCTGCAGCTCCGCCTTGGCCAGCGCCAGCTCTTTGGTGAACAGGTCCGGTACTTCCCGCATCAGCTGGCGCAACAAACCGCCAACACCGACGGCGTCGTCTTCCACCGTGTGCAGGCCTGGGGTGGTATGCAAGGGGTCTTTGTTCATCATTCACCTCCTTTGAGTGGATCGCGCTCGAACGGGCTGCCACTGACCGGCGTGCCTGCACCGGGGCCGACTGGGTCGACGGGGGTGAAAGGTTCACGGGTGGATACGTCGCTACCACGATCAGGCACTGGCTGCGCGGGGCCGGACTGTTGCCAATCAGCGGACGACGCAGGGGTGGTGGACTCATGGCTGGTGCTGGCTCGCATGAAGCGCGACACAGCAAACCCGATGGCGACGCTACCGGCCAAAAAGAGCGCCGGGTTGCTCCTGGCCAACTGAGCACCACGCTGCAGCAGGCTTTCGGCACTTTCATGGCGTACCTGCTCGGCAAACTCACCCACGCACTCTGCTGCCTGGTTCAGGTACTGCGACAGCCCGAGACTGTCGTTGCCTTGCAGCGCAGCAGCCGCCGAACGCGCTCCTTCCTCGAGCGAATCAAGCTGATCGGCTGCGTTATCACGGTAGTGTTCGAACTGCTCGGTACCTTTGTGCCTGGCCTCGCCAAGCAGCGCACCGGCGTCATCGATCAAGGCATGTTCCTGGGTGCTGCCGGGTGGAGAGGTCGAGCTTTGATTGGTCTTGTCCATCGTTTCGCCCTCGAAGCTGATAGTTGGGTGAGTGCCGCCTTTACTGGGGCATTCATTCGAGGGACGCAGGTGAGGCGGCAGGAGTTCAGCGTTTGTGATCTATGACATTTGCTTGGAGGCCCAGAGAAAATGGCGCAATCAAACCTAGTTATTGGTACCGGAGCAAAGGCTTTGAAGGGGGCGGTAATCAGAGTCGACAACGATTGGAGCACCGCGTTGTCTCGGGGATGCAGCCGCGCTGCTCAGGCCAGCTGGATGAATACCGCGTAAATACCGAGAATCATCCAGAAGACCAGGAATATCCAAGGTGTACGCAGCGAAAACAACAACGACTTGCGGTGCCCGGCCAGGGAGGTTTCCGCCTCGCTGAACAGTGGCGATTCGTCATATGCCAGCCCCATCAGTGGCTCGCTGCGCAGAAGGTGGCTCTGTTTCAATTGCCAGTGCTCGATGATCTTGTAGGCCGCGCGAATGCCCGGCCACGCATTGAGTGAACTCAACACGCCCAGCAATGCGAGAAACGGCGGAACCACCAGCGTGAACATCTCGCCCCAGCTCTGATTGAGGTTACCCATCGACGATACGAACGCGATCACCAGAAACGACTGCGCGGCGAGATAGGCGTCTGTGCGGTTGGCGAGGATGCTGGTTTCGTACTGGATTTCACGGCGGTAGAAATCAAGGCGCTCTTTTGGCGAACCGAACATGCGGGCGTTCCGCTCGCTGATCTCGTGTTCAGGGGTGCCTGGAGTGATGATTCGCGGCACGTACTGGCTCCTGAAAGTGAGAATGATGGTGCCTCGAAACTTGAGAAGCGAACCCATGAGTGAAGGCCTGCCTGAGGATTTCAGGCAGGCCCTGGTCACATCAAGCTTCAGGTACCGCCGGTACCGCTATTGGAGAATTTCTTTACATCAATGGTCGGTGCGACGAACTCCGGCCCGTCGCCCGATACCCGCCAGCGCACATTGTTGATGCCGTAGCGCTCAGCCATCGGCCGGCTGACCTTCTTGATCTTGTGCTGGCCGAACCGCGGGATGATACCCACGCCGGCATCGCAACTTGCCCAGTGCCAGGCTTCGGCGTTGTCCATACGCTCGAGCCGGATGATGAAGGTGCGAAATTCCCCATGAAGCTCGTACTCGATCACATACAACTGCTGTCCAGCCATTGCACTCTCCTTCACCAATTCAGACTAATGGAGCGAGCAACGTGTAAAAAGATTCATTTATTTTGACTGGTTGGTCATCGCTCTTTTCCACGGCGGTGCCGCAAGCGTTCAGCCAGACGCTGCAGCGCTTCCAGCCGGTTCGCCACGCAACGCCTCGCCCTCACCCGCGACGCGCCGGGCATACCCCACACCCCACAGCAGCGCCCGCCTCATGGTTTCCCCCGCGCGCTGGTCGTAGATCCGTTCGCACAGCACGGAACCGTCGGTGCGATAGACACCGATGAACAACTGCGTGGCGCCTGTGCGTGACAAGCGTGTCTGCACCTCCAGGCAGGTGCCGGTGCCGAGCGTTTCTTCATGTGTTTGATGGTGCAGGATCGGGTCGCACCACCGTCTGTAGGTTTCACCTCTTCGTTTCATCTGCCAGCCCTCACCTTTTCATGGCTGCTGATAATGCCCCGGCGATGTACCTGGCTCATGGTCGTGCTCAAGACGCTGCACCTGCACGTCAGTGAAAGATGACGCTTCGTTGCGGTGCATGCCTTGCAGGTAATCGCGCGCCGCTTCGCGGCTCAGGTCCTCCTGGTCGCTGCGCAACTCGCAGGTGCCGGGTTGGTTGTCGAGGATGTAGCTGATCAGGTACAGGTACTTGGCCATCGCTGTAACTCCTGCTGGCTGAATGAAATCGGGCGACTCAGCTCGATTGATCCTGGCTTGAGTGCAGCCGTTCAGCAGCGACGACGACCGGCTCAGGAACTCAGCGCCAGGCCGTCATCAGGGCGCCACGCGTGCCGTTGACCGGGTCTTGTGCGGGGTCGGGCACGGAAGCGATTCGCGCCAGCGCCTGCTGGTGCGCTGCGCTTTCTGGGCGCTGGATATCGTAGTTTTCCTGCCCCTTGGGATAGGCGCCGACCACCAGAAAATCATCGCTGCTCTCGACGCAGCGATGGCCAGTTCCTGCCGGCAGTACCAGTACGTCGCCGCACTTCACGCTTATTGTCTGCCCCGCTTCGCCGCCCAGCGTCACCCGCGCCCGGCCGCATGCGACGCCCAGAACTTCATGAGCATTGGGGTGGAAGTGATGGTAATCGAAGATCCCGCCGCGCCACAGCGGCACCCACTGGTGTGCGGTGAACAGCGCCTCGAAGGCACTGGCGCAGTCTTGCGACGGGTTGAGTTGCAAGCGGTACAGCAATACCGGGAAACGGCTGTTCGGCGTTGCGCCGTCGTCCTTGAAATACAAGGTCTGCACGGTGGCACCCGCAGTGTCTGTCGCATTCATGTCGAGCATCCTGATCCTGTTGTCCGTTCACTTGCGAACCCGATGGCCCATGCAAGGTTCCAGTCGGTAGACCAGTGCGCACACGCTTGAAACTTTCCCGATCCGCGCCAAGTCCAGACCCTATCGGTCACAGGACGGGAGAAGGCAATGACCAGCACGGTAGGCGACTTTCTGGTGGAGCGCTTGTATCAATGGGGGGTGCGGCGCATCTTCGGTTACCCCGGCGACGGCATCAACGGGGTATTCGGGGCGTTGAGCCGGGCCGAGGGCAAGATCCAGTTCATCCAGGCACGCCACGAGGAAATGGCAGCCTTCATGGCCAGCGCCCATGCCAAGTTCACCGGCGAATTGGGCGTGTGCATTGCCACCTCCGGCCCCGGCGCTTCACATCTGCTTACCGGCCTGTATGACGCGCGCATGGATCACCAGCCAGTGCTGGCCATCGTCGGCCAGCAGGCGCGAGCAGCGCTTGGCGGGCATTACCAGCAGGAGCTGGACCTGCTGTCGATGTTCAAGGACGTCGCAGGTGCCTTCGTCCAGCAGGCTTCGACCCCGGAACAGGTGCGCCACTTGCTCGATCGCGCCGTACGTACCGCCGTCGGCGAACGCCGGGTCACCGCCATCATCCTGCCCAACGACCTGCAGGACCTGCCCTACCACGAACCACCGAAAGCCCATGGCACGGTGCATTCCGGCATCGGCTACAGCAGGCCCAGGGTGGTGCCTTTCGAGCGGGACCTGCAACGTGCCGCCGAGGTACTCAACGCTGGACGAAAAGTGGCGATCCTGGTCGGAGCCGGTGCACTGCAAGCCACCGAACAGGTGATCGCGGTAGCTGAAACGCTTGGTGCAGGCGTGGCCAAGGCGCTGCTGGGCAAGGCCGTAGTGCCAGACGACCTGCCCTGGGTCACCGGCGCCATCGGGCTGCTAGGTACCGAACCGAGTTATCGGTTGATGAGCGAATGCGACACCTTGCTGATGATCGGTTCCGGCTTCCCCTACGCCGAGTTCCTGCCTGAGGAAGGCCAGGCCCGTGGCGTGCAGATCGATTTGCAGCCAGACATGCTCAGCCTGCGCTACCCCATGGAGGTCAACCTGGTCGGTGACGCCAGCGAAACGCTGCGGGCACTGCTGCCATTGCTCGAACACAAGACCGAGCGCCGTTGGCGCGACAAGGTCGAAGGCTGGCGCACAGACTGGGACAAGACCTTGCAGAAACGCGCCTTGGTCAAGGCCGACCCGATCAACCCCCAGCGCGTGGTGCACGAACTCTCCCCTCGCCTGCCCGACCACGCCATCGTCACCAGCGACTCCGGGTCCTGCGCCAACTGGTTTGCCCGCGACCTGCAGATACGCCAGGGCATGCAGTGCTCGTTGTCCGGTGGCCTGGCCAGCATGGGCGCGGCGGTACCCTATGCCATCGCCGCCAAGTTCGCCCATCCGCGGCGCAGCGTGGTGGCATTGGTGGGTGACGGGGCGATGCAGATGAACAACCTGGCCGAGCTGATCACCGTCGCCAAGTACTGGCGCCTGTGGGAAAACCCACAGTGGATCTGCGCGGTGTTCAACAACGAAGACCTCAACCAGGTGACCTGGGAGCAACGGGTAATGGAGGGCGACCCCAAGTTCGAGGCCTCACAGACGATTCCTGATGTGCCCTACCATCTGTTCGCCATCTCCATCGGCTTGCAAGGCATCTATGTGGAACGCGAAGAAGACATTGCCGACGCCTGGGAGCGAGCCCTGGCGGCTGACCGGCCGGTGTTGATCGAGTTCAAGACCGATCCGGACGTACCGCCCTTGCCGCCGCACATCAAGCTTGAACAGGCGAAGAAGTTCGCCAGCAGCCTGCTCAAGGGCGACCCGGACCAGGCTGGGGTCATCGTGCAGACGGCCAGGCAAGTTCTCGGTTCGGTATTGCCGGGCAAGAAATGAGACGTGCGCGGCAGCGGGGCCTTACACATCTGCCCGGCGAAACACCAATACCCTTGAAACAGTGGTTTGGCATATGGCATCGCAGGCAGCGACGGCAAAGCGAAACGCGCTGGAACTGGCGCCAGTTTAGCCCTTCCCTACCTGCCTCCAAAAGCCACGCTCACGCTAGCGTTGCTCCCGTACGAACTCGATGAAGGCCCGCAACGCCGCAGGCACCTGGCGGCGGCTCGGGTAGTACAGATACAGCCCCGGGTAGTAGTGACACCAGTCCCCCAGCACCTGCTGCAGATGGCCACGCTCCAGGTGCTCCTTGGCCATGTCTTCGAACACATAGGCCAGGCCGAGCCCTTGCAAGGCAGGCGCCAGCATCAGGCTGACGTCACCCAATACCAAGGGCCCCTGGACATCGACCTCCAGTTGCACGCCCCCGCGCTCGAATTCCCATCGATAAAGTGCGCCACCAGGGAAGCGGTGCCCGATGCAAGGTAGCTGCTTCAAGTCTTGCGGGTGCTGTGGAACAGGATATCGATCAAAGAACGCGGGCGCCGCTACCACCACCGAACGAAGGTAAGGGCCGATGGGCAGCGAAACCATGTCCGCCTGGAGTCGCTCCCCCAGGCGCACGCCGGCGTCAAAGCCGGTGCCCACCATGTCGACCAGTGCATCGTCACTGACGATTTCCAGGCGTATATCCGGATACGCCTGCAGAAAGCGATTGGCCAGTGGCAGTAGTGCGAGCTCTACTGCGGCGCGCCCGGCGGTGATGCGCAGGTTGCCTGACGGTTTGTCGCGGAAGTTGTTGAGGTCCTCCAGCGCGTCGGCGATGTCCCGAAAGGCCGGTTGCAGCCTCTGGTAAAGACGCTCCCCGGCCTCGGTAAGCGCCACACTGCGCGTGGTGCGGTTGAACAGGCGAACATCAAGACGGGTTTCCAAAGCCCGCAGCGCATGGCTGAGGGCCGAAGGCGTAAGGCCCAGCTCGACCGCCGCGCGGCTGAAGTTCAGGTGGCGGGCAATGCACAGGAACAGGGACAGGTCGGCGGTGCTGGTTGGCTTCATTGCTGAAAGCTACTCAAAGGCCTATGTAATATTCATGGGATTATCACATCAATCCGCAGATTTTAAAGTTCGCTCAACTCATCGAGAAGGCCCGCATGGTGCAGGGTCGGATACAGGAGGAGTTGACATGCGTACCTGGCTCATTACTGGCGCTTCCCGCGGTTTCGGCACCCTGATCGCCCAACAGGCCCTGGCAGCGGGTGACGCCGTCATCGCAACGGCGCGTAACCCGGAAGACATCGAGGCTCGCCTTGGCCGGCACCCGAATCTGCTGGCCGTGCGGCTGGATGTGACCCGCGAAGAGGACGCCCTTGCGGCGGTCGCTGCTGGCATCAAGCATTTCGGGCAAATCGACGTGCTGGTCAACAACGCCGGTTTTGGCGTGCTCGGCGCGGTAGAAGAAACCAGCGCCAGCGAAACCGAACGGCTGTTCGCCACCAACGTTTTCGGGCTGCTCAACGTAACCCGCGCCGTACTGCCCCACATGCGTCGCCAACGCAGTGGCCACGTGATCAACATCTCGTCGCTCGGCGGCTACCAGGCCTACATGGGCTGGGGGGTGTACGGTTCGACCAAGTTCGCAGTCGAAGGCATCAGCGAAGCGATGCACCAGGAACTGGCCCCCTTGGGGATCAAGGTGACGGTGGTCGAGCCGGGCTTCTTCCGTACCGACTTCCTGGATGACCAATCGCTGGTGAAGACAGCCCTGGAGTTGCCTGACTACGCAGCCACCGTTGGCGTCATGCGCCACTACGCCGAGGCGGCCAATCATGCCCAGCCCGGCAACCCTGCGAAGCTGGCCGAAGCCCTGCTGGCCCTGGCCAATGCAGCGAACCCGCCACTGCGCCTGGCGCTGGGCAGCGACGCAGTCGCGCGCATCGAGGCCAAGAACAGCGCGGTCGAGCAAGAACTGGCCCAGTGGCGGGACCTGTCGCTCTCTACCGACTTTGCCGCGTAGCCGTTACACCGCATGCGCTCCCATAGAACTGCACATAACTCATTGAATTAGCAGGGACCCTGTGGGAGCGGCTTTAGCCGCGAACACCGGCGCAGCCGGTGCCATGCACCGCGTTGGATTTTTCGCGGCTAAAGCCGCTCCCACAGGGTACGAGGATCGCTTGCGAACTCCGTTATCTGTGCGACAGCGCGGCCCAAAGGGCTGGGCAATCTCCCACAGGACCTGTGTATGCCTTCAGGGCTTACAAACAGCCAACATGCTCGCAGCGTCGCTGCGCTCGAATTTGCCAGGTGTTTCAACCGCGATGTGCCTGACCACCAGGTCGTCGACCAACATGGCATAGCGTTGCGAACGCCGGCCCATGCCGCGCGCCGAGAGGTCCTGGATCAGGCCCAGCGCCTCGCTGAACTCACCATTGCCATCGCCAATCATCCTGACCTCCTCGCCCACCTGCAGGCTCGCGCCCCAGGCATTCATGACGAATGCATCATTGACCGAAACACAGAGAATTTCGGCAACCCCGGCGGCGAACAGGTCCTGGGCCGCAGCCACGTAGCCCGGGACATGCCGCTCCGAACAGGTTGGCGTGAAGGCACCAGGCAAGCCGAAGATCACCACTTTTTTCTGCTTGCAGCGCTCGTGCAGGGAAAACGCGTTCGGGCCGATCGCACAACCGCCCTCGCCGTTGCTGTACTGGTAAAGCGTTACGTCGGGCAGTGTATCGCCGGTCTTGATCATCGCTGTCTCCCTGGGGCGGTAAATGGCCAGGCATGATGCAGCATCCTCCGGTGTACGTCAGCTACCACCGCGAACAGGCCAGCCCCCAGCCCGATCAACACACTGAAGCACGCCATCGATCTCGGCCACTACCTGCCTTGTTGCATCCTCGATGGCCCCTTCATTACGGCACAGTACCCAGCCGTGTTCCGCTACCGCACGTTCGAACGCCTCGGTACAGGCAACCTGCTCGTCCAGGCTATGGATCACCGTACTACCCAACCCGCGCGTTCGTGCCGCGGCCCTTGCCCATGAAGTATCAGGGGCCGTGACAACGCCGACATGCAAATCGGGCACTTGCACATTTCGCTCGAGGTTCAGACGCAGGATCTCGTCGAACGCCACGCTGCGGCGAAATGCGGCATCGGACGGGTACCAGCGATCAATCAGGATGATGCTGTCTACTGGCTGCCTCGGCAGCACATGTCGGGAAATCCAGGCACGGCTTTCGGCGAAGCGCTCGCATACCCTCAATTCCAGGTCCCGGGAGGGGTTTCTGACCAGTTGGTTGACGAGGGCCATGGTTTCTCCCCGGTAGGGGTCGCTTTTTTTCTCGCAAAGCCGGATCACTTTCTTGTTGTCAGCCCTCAGGGCCTTGGTAACCGCCTCCAGAAGCGTGGTCTTGCCGGTGCCCTTGGGCCCATCGATGGAAACAAACAGCGGGCGGGTCATTTCTGATTACCAGTCGAATCTGAAAATGCAGCGCAGGCCTGGGTGCCAGCGCGGTCTTTGTGGGAGCGGGCATGCCCGCGAAGCAGGCGACGCGGTGGATGGCACCGGCCAAGCCGGTGTTCGCGGGTAACCCCACACACAGGGTCCCTGCCAAAGCAACAAGTCATGTGCAGCCCCATGAGAGGGGGCATGCAGTTGGCCGGAATCAACCCAGCTGGGCCTGAAGAAACAGCGAAAAAAGCTCCGACTGCGATTTGATACCCAGCTTGCTGTACATATGCTTGCGGTGCACTTTCACTGTCTCCACGGAGATTTCAAGCTTGCGCGCGATCTCTTTGCTGGAACACCCGCTGAGCATCAGCCGGCCCACCTCCAGCTCACGCCCGGTCAGCGGCGACTCCATCTGCTCGACCCTGTCCTCCATGCGGCTTTGCCAGTGCGGCGCGGGCTTGGTGGCCTCTTCCAGCAACTCCCGCTCGAACGTCATCCGCTGGCGCATCAGCGCAGTGACCCAAGGCCGCAACAGTTCCAGCAGGGTGACCTGCTCGATGCTGAACCGGCGCTTGCTACCCAACGAGAGGCACAGCGTGCGCTGCGCATCCAGCTGCACGTTGAACTGAATTTCATCGGCAACCACGTTAAGCCGGAAATAGCGCTGGTAGTAGTCCGTCTGCTCGAAACACTCAGGGGCCACATCCGCCAGGCGCACAAGGCCGGACACCGCAGCCTCTCGGCTGGCCACGTAGAACGGGTCCAGCAGGTACAGGCCGTTCAGGTAGTCCTGGAACAGCGGGTCAGGGTTGCCGTCTGCACTGGGGCATTCGGCGAACACCTGCGGGCGCCCTGCGGAAAACAGCAGCGCAACCCAGCTGTCGCAGGCAACGTACTCGTTCAGCAACCGCACCAGGGCTGTCCAGAAGTGGTCCTTGTCGAGGGTTTCGATCAATTGGCCTACCGATCGGTGCCAGGCGATGTCGTGCAGCGTAAAATTCATCCTCTACCCCTGTTGGGTTACCACGTGGGCGTAATACCCCCCGCCATGATGACCACCCCATAATCCGGGCTAGCTTACGCTGAGCGAACCTGTACCGGGATCGTTTTTTACACCCCATGCCGCCAGGGCATGGCGGTCGAAGCCGTTAGTCGAGGATTGGAAATGAAGGTAGAGCTTGTCCAACTGGCCGGTCGCGATGGCGATACCGCATACAACCTGCAGCGCACCATCGAGGCGATCGGCAACTGCGGCGCCGATACCGATCTGCTGGTCTTCCCGGAAACCCAACTGATGGGCTTCCCAACCGAAGAAAACATCGGCCGCATCGCCGAGCCACTGGATGGCCCGAGCATCACGGCAGTCCAACAGGCCGCACAAGCGCAAAACGTTGCCGTGGTCGTCGGGATGGCCGAAGCCGCAGACGACGGTCGTTTCTACAACACCACCGTGCTGGTCACGCCTGAAGGCGTAGCGCTCACCTACCGCAAGACCCACCTTTGGGCATCGGACTGCGGGGTTTTCACCCCAGGCGACCGTTTTGCGACAGCCCTGTTCAAAGGCATCCGTGTCGGCCTGCTGATCTGCTTTGACATCGAATTCCCTGAAACCGCCCGCGCCCTGGGGCAGCTGGGCGCAGAACTGATCATCGTCACCAACGGCAACATGGACCCGTACGGGCCCACCCACAGAACCGCCATCACCGCACGCGCCATGGAAAACCAGGCCTTTGCGGTCATGGTCAACCGCGTGGGCGACGGTGATGGCGGCCTGGTTTTCGCTGGCGGCAGTGCCGTCGTCGACCCGTACGGCCAGTTGCTGTGCGAAGCCGGCCGTGGCGAGTGCCGCATGACCGTCGAGCTGGCCATGGAGCAACTGCAGCAGTCACGGCGCGACTACACCTACATCGCCCAGCGCCGCATCCAGCTGCCAGGTGAACAGGTCGAGCACGCCAACGGCCTTCGCGAACTGATCATCCCCTCCTGAATATTCCACCCTTCCAGGCTCTCTTACTGGAATGCAAGGCCGCCAGGGACGGCAGCGTGTTCGACTCTGAATAACAATCACAAGCTGGAGCAAGCAGTAATGGCCACACTCAAGCGAACGCTTTCGCTGGGCTCGGTGGTGCTTTTCGGCATCGCCTACATGACCCCCATCATCGTCCTGGGCACATTCGGTATCCTGGCCGAGACCACGGGAGGGAGGGTACCCGCAGCCTACCTCGCTGCCGCCATCGCCATGCTCTTTACCGCCTTGAGCTACGGCCACATGGCGCGCGCCTTTCCGGTCGCCGGGTCCGCCTATACCTACGTGCGCAAATCGATCAGCCCGCAGCTGGGCTTCATCACCGGGTGGGCGGTGTTGCTCGACTACCTGTTCCTGCCCATGGCGATCTGGCTCATTGGCGCGGCCTATCTGCACTCGGCGTTCCCGGGCGTGCCACAAGCCATTTGGGTGCTGGCATTCATCGGCATCACCACAACGATCAATGTGATCGGCCTGCGGCTGGCCAAGACCGTCAATGGCCTGTTGATGTTCATCCAGCTGCTGGTGCTGGCCGCGTTCGTTGCACTCGCGGTGCATTATGTCTCGGGCGACCCCACGGTGCCGCTGTGGACACTCGAGCCGTTCTACAAGGAAGGCACCCAGTTGCCGCTGATCATGAGCGGTGCGGCGATTGCCTGCTATTCATTCCTGGGCTTCGACGCGGTCAGCACCCTGACCGAAGAAACCAGGGAACCACGCAAGAACATCCCGAAAGCCATCCTGCTGATCACCCTGATCGGCGGTGGGCTGTTCATCGCCTGCAGCTACTTCGTTCAGCTCGCTCACCCGTCCACCGACTTTGCCAACGCCGACGCGGCGGCTTATGAAATTGCCCAGAACATCGGTGGCGACATCTTCGTCAGCATCTTCCTGCTGGGGCTGATCGTCGGCCAGTTCACTTCGGGCCTGTCGGCGCAAGCCAGCGCCTCCCGGCTGCTGTATGCGATGGGGCGTGACGGTGTGCTGCCCAGATCATTCTTCGGCAAGCTGAGCGAACGCTTCAGCACGCCGGTGCCCAGCATCATCCTGTGCGGGGTGGTCGCCCTGCTCGCCTTGCGCATGGATGTGACGACCTCCACCTCGTTCATCAACTTCGGTGCCTTTCTCGCCTTCAGCCTGGTCAACCTGGCGGTGATCTTCCACTACTGGGTTGCCATGCAGCAGCGTGGTGCCAACGCGCTGCTGATGTACCTCGCATTCCCCCTGGTGGGCTTTGCCTCCACCTTGTGGCTGATGGCGAGTCTCGATCACCTGGCGATCTACCTGGGGGCAGGCTGGCTCTGCCTCGGCGTGCTCTACCTGACCGTGATTACCCGTGGTTTCAAGCGCAAGCCACCGGAGATGCATTTCGAGGAAGCCTGAACGACCCTCTAGACCACTCGCCTGGCATCCCTGCGCACCGCCTGCGGCGGCACCCCAAACCCGCGGATGAACACCTCGCGCAGGTGCCGGCGGTCTCTGAAGCCGGTCTCCCTGGCCACCACATCCAGGCTGTGCCGGCTTTGCTCGATCATCAGGCGGGCAGCCTCCAGGCGCAGGTTCTCCACGGCCTTGGCCGGGGACTGCCCGGTTTCGGCAGTGAACACCCGGGTGAACTGCCTGGGGCTCAGGTTCACCACACCGGCCAGCTCTTCGACACTCAGCGGGCGGTTCAGGTGCTGGCGGGCGTATTCCAGGGCGCTCTGGACGCGGTCCGACTTCGGCGCCAGGGCGAGCAGTTCGGAATGTTGCGACTGCCCGCCCGAGCGCCGCTGATGCATCACCAGCTTGTGCGCCACCGACCTGGCCAGCTCTGCTCCCAGGTCTTTCTCCACCATGGCCAGCGCCATGTCCAGCGCTGCGGTCATTCCCGCCGATGTCCAGACCGGCCCATCGATGATGAAGATCCGGTCATCGTCGACCTCGACCTTGGGGTGCAGGGTGCGCAGTGCCTTGGCATAGGCCCAGTGGGTGGTGGCCCGGCGATTGTCCAGCACGCCGGCCTGCGCCAGCACGAAGGTGCCGGTACACAGCCCGGCGGTCCTGCGCGCACTGGCAACAAAGCCTTGCACACACGCCAGCACCTCATCGGCGGGGGGCGTCTCGGGGGTCAGGGTACCGCTGACCATCCAGGTGTCAGCCAGGCCTGGTGCAGCCAACGGCAGGGTTTCGATGGGCATGCCCAGCGATGAGCGGACCATGCCGCCATCTACCGAGAAGTTCTGCACCCGGTAAAACGCCTCCCCGGCGACGAGGTTGGCGACCTCGAACACCGTCTGCGTGGCCAGGCCCATGATTTGAAAACCTTCGGTGATCAGATAGCCGATGCGATGCATGACCGGGCTCCGTCTGGTAGTGTCCTGAAACACTACCATATACGTCATTTGAGCCAGTGAAAATCTACCGCATCATGGCCCCAGTCCCCAACCACTGGAGCTTGAATCATGACTCACTCGCACAAAGGCACCACCCTCATTACCGGCGCTTCCTCGGGTATCGGCGCGGTATACGCCGAGCGCCTGGCCCGCCTCGGCTATGACCTCGTGCTGGTCGCACGCAACCGTGACCGCCTCAATGCACTGGCCAGCCGCATCAGCCAGGAAACCCGGCAAAGTGTCGAAGTCTTCCCGGCAGACCTGGCAAGCCCCGATGAACTCGCCCGGGTCGAGCGCAAGTTGCGTGAAGACGCGAGCATCACCCTGCTGGTGAACAATGCCGGTATTGGCACCCATACTCCCCTGCTGGAAAGCGATGTCGAACGCATGGCCGAGATGATCAGCCTCAACGTCACCGCCCTCACCCGCCTTACCTATGCCGTGACGCCAGGCTTCGTTGCCCGCCAGCAAGGTGCAGTGATCAATATCTCGTCGGTCGTCAGCCTGGTCCCGGAGCTGCTCAATGGCGTTTATGGCGCCAGCAAGGCGTACGTCACCGCCTTCACCCAGTCGCTGTACAAGGAACTTTCGCCACACGGCATCCAGGTCCAGGCCGTGCTGCCTGGCGCCACGGCCACCGACTTCTGGGCGATTGGCGGCTTGCCGGTGGAGAACCTCGACCCAGGTATCGTGATGTCGGTTGACGACCTGGTCGAAGGCGCCCTGCAGGACTTCGACAACAAGGTACTGATCTCCATCCCTGCCCTGCATGACCTGCAGCGCTACACAACCTACGAGAGCAACCGTCAGGCCCTGTTCGGTGAGCTTTCCAGCAACCGGCTGGCACCTCGCTACAGCGCCAGCTGAAACTGATTGCCTGGTCGAAGGCCCGCGCGGGGGTTACCGAGCACGGCGCTCCAGTCGCTGTCCCTGTAGGAGCGGCCTTGTGTCGCGATGGGCTGCATGGCAGCCCCGGCGATTGTTGCGTTGACGCTGAAATCCGG
>NZ_JBIGLU010000088.1:0-1196 GCF_043658375.1 Pseudomonas sp. PsB
TCGGTACCGTTCACTGCACCGAACAACGTCCACAACACCAACCTGGACCTGACCAACAAGATCACCGACATCTCGGGTGGCAACTACGAGAAGACCGTGGCGGTTGGCGAGCCAGTGACCACGGTCACCGACAACCCGGCGACTCCGGACGTCACCACGCTCACCCTGACCGCGACGGATACCGTGGCCGAAGGCGGCAAGATCACCTACACCGCTACCTTGACCAACAAGGCGGGCACCGACCTGGTGATCAAGCTGAGCAACGGTGAAACCATCACCATCGCGGCCGGCTCGAAGGAAGCGTCGATCACCATCGATGCCCCAAGCGACGACGTGTACCTCGATGCCGAAAACCTGAGCGTGACCGTCACCGGTACCACCGGTGGTGACTTCGAGAAGCTGGACGTCAGCAGCACCGCAGCTGTGACCAAGGTCACCGACACCATCGACACCACCACCGTGACCCTGACCGCCACGCAAAGTGTGGTCGAGGGCGGCGTGGTGACTTACACCGCGTCGGTCAACCACAAAGTCACCGGTTCCGATCTGGTAGTGAAGTTGGCCAACGGCCAGACCATCACCATCCCGGTGGGCGAGTCGTCGGCTTCGGTACCGTTCACTGCACCGAACAACGTCCACAACACCAACCTGGACCTGACCAACAAGATCACCGACATCTCGGGCGGCAATTACGAGAAGACCGTGGCGGTTGGTGAGCCAGTGACGACTGTCACCGATAATCCGGCGACTCCGGACATCACCACGCTCACCCTGACCGCTACAGATACCGTGGCCGAAGGCGGCAAGATCACCTACACCGCCACCTTGACCAACAAGGCCGGTACCGACCTGGTGATCAAGCTGAGCAACGGCGAGACGATCACCATCGCCGCGGGCTCGAAGGAAGCCTCGATCACCATTGATGCCCCAAGCGACGACGTGTACGTCGATGCTGAAGACCTCAGCGTGACCGTTACCGGCACCACCGGTGGCGACTTCGAGAAACTCGACGTCAGCAGTACTGCGGCCGTGACCAAGGTCACCGACACCATCGACACCACTACCGTCACCCTGACCGCCACGCAAAGCGTGGTCGAGGGTGGCGTGGTGACCTACACCGCGTCGGTCAACCACAAAGTCACCGGTTCCGATCTGGTAGTGAAACTGGCCAACGGCCAGACCATCACCATCCCGGT
>NZ_JBIGLU010000045.1:0-33202 GCF_043658375.1 Pseudomonas sp. PsB
CTGTACCTGTGGGAGCGGCCGTGGCCGCGAACACCGGCGTAGCCGGTGCCATCCACCGCGTCGCCTGCTTCGCGGGCTTGCCCGCTCCCACAGGCACTGCGCAGGCTTCGGGCTCACGTTGTACCTGAGGCAACCTTGTGCTGCGAAGCGCCTCGCGGGCGGCGCTCGATCTCACAGGTGCCAAACATCCCCAGACCTGCACCTGCTGCTAACAATTTTTTGCAATTCATTACATTTCTGCGTGATTTCATTTTGCCTCACTGCTGTAGAATTGACGGTTTCGGTTGGGTGTCAGTTATTTTGTTGTTTTTTTGACGCTCATCATCGAGCCTCAGCGGCGCATGTGCCCGTAGCCACCTCTCAGAGCCGTTTCAATCTACTTTTCAGAGCCAGTGTTTTGACGAATGGAATGCCGTGGTTGGCTATTTCCGGCTTAGGCGCCGAAAGCAGCCAGCTTCATGTACAAGGACTGTATTGGTTGGCCTGCGACAACGCAGAAGACGCCACCGTGCTATGCCGCCAGGTGGTCGGGGGGCTGCCCGAGCACGTTCGCGCAGCCCTGGTCGCCGATGCGCAAGCCATCGGTGATGTGCTGAGTGCGCTCGATGCCGCGCAGGGCCCAGCCGAACTGGCGCTGTACGAAGCCGACCTGCAAGCCGCCCGGCACCTGGTCGATGACCTGCCGCGTATCGACGCCGCCGGGCGGGTGCTGGTGCTGCTGGCGCCCGCCGACGTCTGGGGTGCCGGCAACGTCGAAAGCTGGTGCAACGCGCTGCGCCCGGTCCTGTTGGCCGAGGCCACGCTATTGCTGGTCATCAGCAGCGGCCAGAGTGCCGGGCTGGTAGAGCGCCTGCGTGCGTTCAACCAGGGTGTCGATGGCCTGGCCCAGGTGTACCGCGGCAAAGGCGGGGTGCGCTACCTGCAGCATTTCTGGAGCAACCCGCTCGGCAAGACCGGTACGCGCGATGTGGAACTGGCGCGGCTTGAAGCAGGCTTCGCTGCCGCCGGGGCGCCGCAGGCCCCCAGCGACACCGGTGGCGACGAGCTGTTGTGCCTGGCCCAGCGCCCGGTACTGGAAGGTGCGCCAGCCTTCTCCGAGCACTGGCAGGTCTGCGAGAGCCTCGAGGAACTGGGTGCCAAGGCTGGCAGGGCGGTTTCCGCCACGGTCATCTTTGCCATGGACGGCGGGCAGCGCCTGGATAGCCTGGCGCGCCAGTTGCACCGCTTGCGCCAGTTGCGTGGCAGTGCCTTGAAGCTGGTGGTGCGCGAGATGGCACCAACCCTGCGCTACCAGGACGAACAACTGCTGCTGGCCTGCGGGGCCAGCCAGATCGTGCCGTTCGGTGCCAGCCTGTCGCGCTTTCTGACCATGGTCGAGAGCATCCAGGGTTACCTCTGGCGCCGGCGCCTGCCAAGCGATTTCGATGCCTTGCTCGCACGCCTGCGGCCGCTGGCCATCTGCGGGCTGGTGGCGCCGCGCGCGTTCGCCAAAGCGGTGCAGACCATGTGGCACGGGGTGCGCAACGGGGAAATTGCCCACCAGTTGCTGGTGTTGCGCCCGGCCCCTGGCCTGACCCCGCTGCAAGCCTGCTCGCGCACGGTGTTCCGCCGCGACGGCGATATCGCCTGCGTGGTGGGCGATGTGCTGTTCCTGTTCCTGTTCGCCTGCCGCTCCGAAGGCGTCGAGCAAGCCCTTGACCACATCTTCCAGTTGTCGTGGAAAGAGTTGTTCATCAGCCAGGAGGTGCTTGCCGGTGTCGACAGCCTGGCCACCCCGGCCTTCCTCGATGACAGCGTGCCACAGCCACCCCGGCTCGACGCGGCGGCGCAGCTGCCCACCCAGGCCAGGCCGGCCCTGGCACCGCGCCGGGTGGCCCTGGGCAAGCGGGGTACGGCATGAACTTCGTGCAGCTGCTGCAAGTGGTCGGCATCACGGCGCTGGTCACCTTGGCGCTGGCCCTGCTGCTGTTGCGCCTGCGCGCCACGCTGCGCGGCTGGTTGCGCCGCCGCCTTCCACCCCGTTACCTGAAACCGCTGGGCGTACGCCACCGCGCTGCACGCCAGGAATTCCGTAATGACTAATACATCCGCCACCCTCCCGGTACCGGCCCGCTGGCCTGGACTGGGAGGGTGGAACCTCTATTTCCTGGCCAAGTTCCTGTTGGTCGCCCTTGGCATGCTCGACTTCCAGGCGCTGCCGAACCTGTTGTTCGCTGCGTTTCTGCTGCTGCCGTTGCCGGGCAAGTGGCTGCGAATCGCGCGGCAACTGGTGGCCGTACCGGTCGGCATCGCGTTGTTCTACCAGGACACCTGGCTGCCGCCCTTCAGCCGCCTGCTGGCGCAGCCGGGGGTGTTCGATTTCTCGTGGGACTACCTGCTCGAACTGCTCGGCCGCTTCATCAACTGGAACCTGCTGGGCGCGCTGGCGCTGTTGCTGGTGGGTTACCTGTACCTGCGCCATTGGCTGCGGCTGAGTACCTTGAGCCTGCTGGGGCTGGCGTGGCTGGCGGTCGGCGGCCTGCCAGCGCTGGGGTTCAATGCGGGCCAGGCGCCTGGCGCCGCGGCTGCCAGCCCCACCGAGCAGGCTCAGGCCACCGCGGTTGCCGACAATGCCACGCTCGACAGCTGGCTCGAGCGGTTCTTCGCCAGTGAGCGTGAACGGGTGACAGCATTCCCGGCCATGAAGGCCGATGAGCAGCCGTTCGACCTGCTGGTGATCAACATCTGCTCGCTGGCCTGGGATGACCTGTCTGCCGTCGGGCTGCGTGACAACCCGCTGTTCTCGCGCCTGGACGTGATCTTCGACCAGTTCAACTCGGCCACGTCCTACAGTGGACCGGCCGCCATCCGCGTGCTGCGTGCCAGCTGCGGGCAGTCGTCCCACGCCGGGCTGTATCAGCCGGCCCCGGAGAAGTGCCTGTTGTTCCAGAACCTGGCCAGGCTCGGCTTCCAGAGCAACACCTTGCTCAACCACAGCGGCCGCTTCGACAACTTCATAGGCGATATCACCCAGCAGCACATGCCTCAACCTGGCCTGCGCAACACCGACTTCCCGCGGGCACTGGTCGGCTTCGACGGCTCGCCGATCGCCAGCGACCTGGAGGTGCTGCGCCGCTGGTGGGGGCAGCGCAAAGGCGCGCCGGCCGAGCATGTGTCGCTGTTCTACAACAGCATCAGCCTGCATGACGGCAACCGTATCGTCACCGCCGACGGCGGTACCCGCGTGGCCGATTACGCCACCCGCGCCACCCGGCTGTTCGGCGAGCTTGGCAGCTTCCTCGATGAACTGGAGCGCAGCGGCCGCCGCGTGGTCGTGGCCATTGTCCCGGAACATGGCGCCGCGCTGCACGGCGACCGCATGCAGCTGTCGGGCATGCGTGAAATCCCCACCCCATCGATTACCCATGTGCCGGTCGGCCTGAAGTTCATTGGCATGGGCCAACCTGCCCGCAGCGAGCCGCTGCACGTCTCGGCACCCACCAGCTACCTGGCGCTGTCCGAGCTGATCTCGCGCGTGTATGCGGGCCTGGGCCAGCAGCAGCTGCTGGATGTGCCCAGCCTGCTGAGCGACCTGCCGACCACCGAACAGGTCGCGGAAACCGCAGGTGCGCAAGTACTGAACTACCAGGGGCGCGCCTACATGCGCCTGCAAGGCCAGCCCGACTGGCAGCCTGTCCCGAAGGAGCGCCCATGATCACTGGCAAGGCAGACCCTGCCGACCGCAGCGACGATATCGCCCAGTTGCGCCAGCACCTGGACATGCCGGACCTGAACTACCAGGACATCTCATTGCTGGTGGGTGTCCAGCAGGCCTTGCAGCGCTGGCCGCTGCTGGGTGAAAGCTGCCGGAGCAGCGCCCAGGGCACCTTGTACACGGCGGCGCCGCGGCGCCAGGTGCTGTCGCCATGACCAGCCTGGCGTTGCACGGCGTTCGTGGTGGCCTGGGGCGCAGTGCCTTGCTGGCCGCGCTGGGGCATGCGTTGCAGGGCGTAGGTGAGCGGGTGCTGCTGGTCGACCTGTGCCCAAGCAACCTGCTCGGCCTGCACTTCAATCTGCCCCTCGACACGCACGAGGGCTGGGCGCTTGCCGAGCGGGAAGGGCGGCCATACAGCGATGCCATGTACGAGGTGCTCGATGGCCTGTGCCTGATGCCGTTCGGCAATCTGCCTGCCGGCACGCGGCCGCCGTTGCCCGATGCTGAAGCCTGGCGCGCGCGACAGGCCGAGCTGGCCGAACACTTCGACTGGTTGCTGTTCGATCTGCCGCAACTGCCGGCCGATGCCGCTGGCCAAAGCGTCGAGACTGACGTGCGGGTGTTGGTGGCCGAGGCCGAAATGGCCAGCCACCTGCTGCTCGGGCGCCGGCAGGTCGAGCACTACGACCTGTTGCTGGTCAACCGCTACGACCCCGCCAGCCGCTTGCAGAGCGACCTGCTGATGGTGTGGCGCGACCTGTTCCGTGATCGCCTGCCGATCCAGGTGGTGCACCGCGACGAGGCGTTCCTCGAGGCCCTGGCGTGCAAGGCACCGCTTGGCCACTACGCGCCGCAGAGCCTGGCTTGCCGGGACGTGCAGAGCCTGGCGGTGCGCTGCCTGACGAGGCGCCAGTCGTGACCCTGACCCCTCTGTCGGCCTACGCCTGGTTCCGCACACGTGGCGCGCGGCGGCCGGTTGCGTGGCTGTTCACCCTTGGCGTGTGGCTGGCCTTCCTGTTCCTGCGCCTGGAGTCGCCTGCCTGGCAAGCCCTGTTGGCCGAGCGGCAGCGCCTGTACCCGCAACTGGCGGGCAAGCGCCCAAGCCTGGGCGACCCGCTGCGCCTGCTGATCCAGAGCCTGTGGTTGCTGCTCCGGCGCCAACCGCTGCCTCGCGAACCTGGGGTTGCCCGGCGTGCCTGGGGGGCAGTGCGTGCGCAGCTGCGCGGTATGCGCCGGGTGCTGCGCCGTTACCATGGCCTGCTGATCGACCGCCTGCAGCAGCTGCCTGCGCGCTACCGCGCCAGCGCTTTCAAGCAGCAAGCCTCGGCACGCCTGCGCGGCTTGAGCGTGTTCGCCCGATGGGTTTTCTACAGCGTGCTGACCCTGGGCGCCATCGGCCTGGCCGTGCTGTGCGTGACCGAACCGTTCGGCTACCTGGCGCAGCTGGTGTTCATCTGCCTGCTGCTGGGCATCGCCCTGCTGGTGCGGCACATGCCGGGCCGCTTCCCGACCCTGATGCTGATCGTGCTGTCGACGCTGATCTCCTGCCGCTACCTGTGGTGGCGCTACACCTCGACCCTGAACTGGAACGACACCACGGGCCTTGTGTGCGGGGTGATCCTGCTGGCGGCAGAAACCTATTCGTGGTTCGTGCTGATCCTGGGCTACATCCAGACCAGCTGGCCGTTGCAGCGCAAGCCGGCGAACCTGCCGGCAAATCCGGCGCACTGGCCGACCGTCGACCTGATGATTCCCACCTACAACGAAGACTTGTCGGTGGTGCGCACCACGGTGCTGGCCGCCCTGGGCCTGGACTGGCCGCGCGAGTGCCTGCGCATCTATATCCTCGACGACGGCCGGCGCGAGGCGTTCCGTGCGTTCGCCGACGAAGTGGGGGTGGGCTATATCGTGCGGCCGGACAACAAGCACGCCAAGGCCGGCAACCTCAACCATGCGCTGGGCGTGACCGACAGCGAGCTGATCGCCATTTTCGACTGCGACCACGTGCCGGTGCGCTCCTTCTTGCAAATGACAGTGGGCTGGTTCCTCAAGGACCCGAAGCTGGCATTGGTGCAGACGCCACACCATTTCTTCTCGCCCGACCCGTTCGAGCGCAACCTGGGCTCGTTCCGCCGTCGCCCCAATGAAGGCGAGCTGTTCTACGGCCTGATCCAGGATGGCAATGACATGTGGAACGCGGCGTTCTTCTGCGGCTCGTGTGCCGTGCTGCGCCGTACCGCGCTGGAGAGCATCGGCGGTTTCGCCGTCGAAACCGTGACCGAAGATGCCCATACCGCCTTGCGCATGCACCGCCAGGGTTGGTCATCGGCCTACCTGAGCATTCCGCAGGCGGCCGGCCTGGCCACCGAGAGCCTGTCGGCGCACATCGGCCAGCGCATTCGCTGGGCCCGGGGCATGGTGCAGATCTTCCGTACCGACAACCCGCTGTTCGGCCGTGGGCTGAGCCTGTTCCAGCGGGTGTGCTATGCCAACGCCATGCTGCACTTCCTGGCCGGCCTGCCACGGCTGGTGTTCCTGACCGCGCCGCTGGCGTTCCTGTTGCTGCATGCCTACATCATCTACGCCCCGGCGTTGATGATCCTGCTGTACGTGCTGCCGCACATGATCCACGCCAGCCTGACCAACTCGCGCATGCAGGGCAAGTACCGGCAGACCTTCTGGGGCGAGGTCTACGAGACCGTGCTGGCCTGGTACATCGCCCGCCCGACCACGGTCGCGCTGTTCGCGCCGAAGAAGGGCAAGTTCAACGTCACCGCCAAGGGCGGCCTGATGGAGCAGGAGCAGTTCGACTGGCGCATCGCCCAACCCTACCTGTGGCTGGCGGCGCTCAACGTGGCCGGCCTGGGCTTCGCCGTGTGGCGCCTGTTCACCGGCCCGGCGGCGGAAATCGGCACGGTGATCGTCAGCTCGCTGTGGGTGATCTACAACCTGCTGATCATCGGCGCCGCCGTCGCCGTGGCTGCCGAAGTGCGCCAGGTGCGCCGCGCCCACCGGGTGCAGATGCGCTTGCCGGCGGGGCTGGTGCTGGCCAGCGGTCACGCCTACCCCTGTACCCTGGTCGACTACTCCGACGGCGGTGTCGGCCTGCAATTGCACCGGGGCCTCGAGTTGCAAGCGGGGGAGCGGGTGCGCCTGCTGCTCAACCGCGGCCAGCGCGAGTTCGCCTTCCAGGCCTGTGTCACCCGTACCGTCGGGCAACACGTGGGCCTGGTGTTCCATGACCTCGGCCAGCAACAGCGTATCGACCTGGTCCACTGCACCTTTGCCCGCGCCGATGCCTGGCTTGGCTGGAACGAGCAGCACGAGGTCGATCGCCCGCTGCGCAGCCTGGTCGATGTGCTGAAGCTGGGCGGTGTCGGTTACCTGCGGCTGGTCGAACACTTGCCGCCATGGGTGCGGGCGTGGCTGCGCCCACTGCACGCGCTGGCGAACTGGCTGGCCAGCTACAGGCCCCGCACACCGCAGCCTGTCCCTTCCTTGAACCCTGTTGATCGAGACGCATGATGACTGGTTATCCCGCGCGTACCTGGGGCCTGGCGATGGCGCTGCTTGCTGCCTTGTCGCAAAGCGCCGCTGCCGCCTCTGTCGCCCCGCTTGCCGAGCCAGCCGTACCCACGGTACCGAACTGGGCGGTTGCGAAAACCTTCGAGCAGCTCGGGCATGCCTCCGACAGCCTGCTGCTGGGGGTGCGCAACAGCGAGCATATCGAATTCGGCCTGCGGCGCGACCGCCTGGCCACCGACGCCAGCCTGCAGCTGGACTACACGCCATCGCCCGCACTGTTGCCGAACCTGTCGCACCTGCGCGTGTACCTGAATGACGAACTGATGGGCGTGGTGCCGGTGGAAAAGGACCAGCTTGGCCAGCGCGTGCGCCGTCAGCTGCCGCTTGACCCGAAGCTGCTCAGCGATTTCAACCGGGTACGCCTGGAGTTCGTCGGGCATTACACCGACATCTGCGAAGACCCAGCGCACAGCGGCCTGTGGCTGAACCTGAACCGCAAGAGCCAGGTGCAGCTGCACGAACAGGCTTTGGCCCTGGACAACGACCTGGCGTACTTCCCGCTGCCGTTCTTTGATGTGCGCGACACCGGCAAGGTAACGCTGCCGGTGGTGTTCAGCGGCGTGCCGAGCCTGGGCGAGCAGCGTGCGGCGGCGATCCTGGCGTCCTACTTCGGCAGCCAGGCCGGTTGGCGCAAGGCGACCTTCCCGGTGCTGTACGGCAGCCTGCCGGCCCGTGGCGACAAACCCACGCCGAGCATCGTGTTTGCCAGCAACGACCGTCGCCCGGCCTTCCTTGCCGACCTGCAGCAATTCCCGCCGGTCGACGGCCCGGTACTGCAGATGATCGACCACCCGGACGATCGCTTCAGCAAGGTGCTGCTGGTGCTGGGCCGCAACGACGATGACCTGGTCAAGGCCGCCTCGGCGCTGGCGGTTGGCAACAACCTGTTCCGCGGTGCCCGGGTGAGGGTCGAGCAGATGACGGCACTGCAGCCGCGCCAGCCCTACGATGCGCCGAACTGGACACGCACCGACCGCCCGGTACGCTTCGCCGAGCTGCTCGATTACCCCGAGCAGTTGCAGGTCAGTGGCCTGCAACCACGGCCGGTGACGCTGGAGCTGAACCTGCCGCCGGACTTGTTCGTTTGGCGCAACCAGGGCATTCCGCTGCGTACGCTGTACCGCTACACGGCCCCGGCAGTGAGCGACGAATCGCGCCTGAGCATCAGCGTCAACGACCAGTACATCACCAGCATGCCGCTGGTGGGCAATGACCGGCGCGGCGGTACGCTCGAGGAAATGCGCCTGGCGGTGCTGTCCGGTGACAACAGCGCATTGACCGAGAAGTCGCTGGTACCGGCGTTGAAGATCGGTGACCGCAACCGCCTGCGCTTCGATTTCAGCTTTGCCAGCACCCTGGGCAGCGCCCAGCGCGACCGCTGCCAGACCTCGTTGCCGGTGGATGTGCGCGCGGCGATCGACGACAACTCGACCATCGACCTGTCCGGTTACCACCACTACATCGCCATGCCCGACCTGCGCGCATTCGCCCGCAGCGGCTTCCCGTTCAGCCGCATGGCCGACCTTTCCGAAACGCTGGTCGTCATGCCGGCCAGGCCCACGGCGATGCAGGTGGGCACCTTGCTCGATGCGGTCGGCGGGCTGGCCGGGCAGATCGGCTACCCGGCGCTTGGCCTGCGGCTGGTCGATGACTGGAAGCAGGCCGCAGCGGCCGATGCCGACTTGCTGCTGCTCGGCAGCCTGCCTGAGGCGCTGGGGGATGCGCCCAACCTTGGCCTGCTGCTCAGTGCCCAGCGGGACTGGCTGCTGCAGGGCCGTAGCACAGGGCTGCCGGGCAGCCAGCGCTTCGATACCGCGCCGGTGGCCGCGAGCAGCCGGGTGGCAGTCAGCGCGCAGGCGCCGATTGCGGCCATCACCGGGCTGAAGTCGCCCTTCCATGAGCAGCGCAGCGTCGTAGCCCTGCTGGCCAACAGCGATAGCGACCAAGCGTTGCTGCGCGACGTGCTCGGCGATGTGGGCAAGCTCGATGCGGTGGCCGGCTCGGTGACGCTGGTGCGCAGCAGCGGCGTCACCAGCCAGTTCGTCGGCGAGCACTACTTTGTAGGCGCGCTGCCGTGGTGGCTGCTGCTGTGGTTCCACCTGTCCGAGCACCCGGTGCTGCTGGCGGCGATCGCGGCCATTTGCGTGGTGCTGTTTGCCTTCCTGTTGTGGCGGGCACTGCGCTGGGCAGGCAAGCGCCGCCTGGGTGAGGCGGGGTGATGATGCGTCAGTTGCTGGTGGGGCTGGTCGCCTTGGGCCTGCCCGTCGTCACGAGTGCCGCACCGGCTTGCAAATGGCCGGCCTGGGACCGCTTCAAGGCCGAACTGGTGAGTGTCGACGGTCGGGTCATCGACCCGAGCGACGAGCGCCTGATCACGACCTCGGAAGGGCAGAGCTACGCGCTGTTCTTCGCCCTGGTGGGCAATGACCGGCAAGCCTTCGCGCAGTTGCTGCGCTGGACCGGCAACAACCTGGCGGAGGGCGACCTGGCCCGGCATCTGCCCGCCTGGCTGTGGGGCCGTAACGACCAGCAGCAGTGGCAGGTGCTGGATGCCAACAACGCCAGCGATGCCGACCTGTGGATTGCCTACAGCCTGCTGGAAGCCGGGCGGCTGTGGGACGAGCCGGCCTATACGCAGTTGGGCCAGCGCCTGCTGTGGCGTATCGCCGCGCAGACCGTGCGCAAGCTGCCGGGCCTGGGGGTGATGCTGCTGCCGGGGGACTACGGCTTCGAGGATGCTCGTGGCGCCCGCTTGAACCCCAGCTATTTGCCACTGCAGTTGTTCGATCGCTTCAGCCTGGTCGACCCGTTGTGGGGCGAGCTGGCGGCCAACACGCGGCGTTTGTGGCTGGCTTCGTCGCCAAAGGGCTTTGCCCCGGACTGGCTGCTGTGGACGCCAGCCGGTGAACTGGCAGCGGACCCGCAAACTGGCAGTGAGGGTGACTACGACGCCATCCGCGTCTATCTGTGGGTCGGCATGCTGGCCAAGGACGCGGCGCAGCGTGCCGAACTGGTGGCCCACTATGCCCCGATGGCGGCATTGACCACGCGCCAGGGGTTGCCGCCAGAGCAGGTGAATGCGCACAGCGGTGTTGCCAGTGGCCATGGCCCGGCGGGTTTCTCTGCGGCGTTGCTGCCGTTGCTGGCAGCATCGCCGGAGCACGCCGCGGGCCTGGCGGCCCAGCGTCAGCGCCTGCGCGAGCAGCCAGTCGAAGCCAAGGCCTATTACAGCCAGGTGCTGGCGCTGTTTGGCCAGGGCTGGGACCAAGGCCGTTACCGTTTTGACCCGCACGGCCGCCTGTTGCCGGCCTGGAGCGCGCCATGCAGCGAATGATCGGCGTGCTGATGCTGGCGGCAGTGACCTGGCAGGCCACGGCACAACCCAAGGATGCCGGCGAACAGCGCCAATGGCTGCTGGACCAGGTGCGTCGCGGCGAGGCGCTGCATCGTGACGACCTGGTGCGCGATGCACTGGGGCGGCTGCAATTGCTCGAGCCGCGCAACCCGGATGTGTTGCTGGCGGCCCTGAGCCTGGCATTGCGCGAAAAGAACAGCACCGAGGCCGAGCAGTTGAGTGCGCGGATCAGTGCCATCGCGCCTGGCAGCTTGCAGGCACGCCAGGCCAGGCGCCTGCTCGAGCTGCAGCAGCCGGAGCGCGTGCGGCAATTGCAGCAGGCCCGCCTGCTGGCGGTCACCGGGCGCAATGAAGAGGCGCTGGCGGCCTATGAACAGTTGTTCGCTGGTGAACCGCCAAGTCTGGAATTGGCCCTGGACTACTGGCGCGTGCGCGGCAACCTCCCAGGCCAGCGCCCTGAAGCGATCAGGCAGCTGCAGCAGCTGGACCAGCAGTACCCGGGCAGTGCCGGGCTGCGCCAGACCTTGGCCGGTTGGCTGTTCGCCGAAAATCGCGACCGCGAAGCCTTGGCCTTGCTCGACCAGCTGTCGCGCGACCCTGGCGCACGGGATGCCGCTGCCCAGCGTGAGTTCGACTACCTGTCCGGGCAAGCGGTGAGCGCCGCCAGCGCGGCGGCCTGGCAAGCGTTTCTCCAGCGTTACCCGGCCTCACCGTTGCAGGCGCAGGCCAGCGAGACCCTGCAACAGCAGCGCAAACTGCTGGCCGACCCGTCCTGGCAGGCTGGCCGACGGGGCTTGGCATTGCTCGACAAGGGCCGCAACGCTGAAGCCGAAGCACAACTGCGCCGGGCGCTGCGCCAGTATCCGGATGATGCCAGCCTGCAGGGTGCACTGGGCTATGCACTGATGCGCCAGAGCCGCTACGAAGACGCCAATGCGGCGTTCCGGGCAGCGAGCGCCAAGGAGCAGGACACCTACTGGATCAGCCAGTGGAAGGACCTGGAGTCGTCCAGCCACTATTGGGCCCTGCTCAGCAAAGGCGAGCGGGCACTGCAGGCGAAAGACCTGCGCGCTGCCCGTGCCTTCTACCAGCAGGCACGCCAGCAGCGCCCGAAGGAGGAATACGCCTTGCTGGGCCTGGCGGATGTCTCGCTGGCCGAGGGCGATACAGCCGCCGCCGAGCGGCAATTCCTGCAGGTTCGGCGCATGGCAGCGGATAACGAAAGTGCCGTGCGCGGTCTGGTGCGTGTGTACCAGGCGCAATCGCCCGACAAGGCGCGGGCGTACCTCGACAGCCTGTCGCCTCGGCAGCAAGCGCAGTTCGCCAGCCTGCGCCGCAGCCTGGAACTCGCACGCCTGCGCCAGCAAGGTGACCAGGCCATGCAGCTAGAGGACTGGGCGGCGGCCAGCCAGGCGCTGGGCCAGGCCACGGCCTTGGCCCCCGATGAGCCCTGGCTGGTCTACCAGCTGGCCAGCAGCCTGCGCCACCTGGGGCGCACCGCCGAAGCCGACGCGGCATTCGCCAGCATCGTGCAGCGCCAGCCGGGCGACCCATCTACCCGCTATGCCCATGGCCTGTTCCTGGAGTCCAGCGACCGCGATGCGCTGGCCCTGGACAGCCTGGGCGCGGTGCCGCAGGGGGCCTGGAGTGCGGACATGCATGCACTGGAGCAGCGTATCCGCCGCCGCATGACCCTGGCCTCGGCGCAGCAGCTGCAGGCGCAAGGCCGTACGGCTGAAGCGACCCGCCTGCTCGAGGCCAGCCTGGCGCGTGGCGAAGGCAGCACCGACGACCTGATGCTGCTGGCTGACTGGGCGGCGGCCAATGGTGAGCCTGGCAAGGCGCGCGGTTATTACCAGCGCGTGCTTGCCGTGCAGCCTGGGCAACCCCAGGCGCGCCTCGGCGTGATCGAAAGCGCGGTGGCCGAAGGCAACCTGGCACAGGCCCGGCACATGCTGGCTGTGCAGGTACCGCAACTGGCTGCCGATGACAGCAACGCCCAGCGGCGCCTGGCGGCTGTCTGGGTCGCCTTGGGCGAACACGACCAGGCGGCCGCAATGCTCGACCAGATCGCAGCGCAGCAGCCTCGCCCCGACCCCTTGTTGCGGCGCGACGCTGCCCGCCTGGTGGCGCAGGATGACCCGCAACGGGCGCTGGACCTTTACGCCGCAGCGATGGCCGATGCGCAGATGCTCGAGCGTGCTGCCGTGTCGCCACGGGACGACCGTGCACTGACGCTGGCCAGCCGTGAGCAGGATGACGACGACTGGCTGGCACGCAGCCTGCGCAGCGACGTCGATGCGCTGTATCGCCAGCGCAATACCCATGTGACGTTGATGCACGACTACGGTTGGCGCGAGGACGACGGCACGCCGGGCACGTCCGAACTGAGTACCCAGTCGACCCTGCTGCATGTCGATACCCCTTGGCAGGACGGCACCGCCTTTGCGCGGGTGGAGCGCATCGGCATGGATGCGGGGTCGTTCAAGCAAGACGATGATGGGCGCTATACCACAGATTTCGGTAGCTGCCAGGTTGTTGGTGAGTGCAAGGGGGGCTCGCAAACTGCTGACGGCAGTGTGCTGGCGCTGGGCTGGCAGGGTAGCCGCTGGGCCTTCGACCTGGGCACCACCCAGGGCTATGCGATCAACAACTGGTTGGGTGGCGCCACGTTCAACGGTGACCTCGGCCAGTTTGGCTGGTCGCTGACCGCTTCGCGGCGGCCGATGAGCAACTCGCTGTTGTCCTTTGCCGGGGCACGTGACCCGTGGACAGGCGTGCACTGGGGCGGGGTCACGGCCAATGGCGCCACGCTCGGCCTGAGCTGGGACCAGGGCGGTGACAATGGCGTCTGGGCCAGCCTCGGGCACCACTGGCTGTATGGCGAAAACGTCGCCGACAACCAGCGCACCCGGGCCATGGCCGGCTGGTACCACCGCGTGGTGGAAAAAGCCGATGAGCGTGTGCGCGTGGGCCTTACGCTGATGCACTGGCGCCACGACAAGGACCTGGGCGGCTACAGCCTGGGGCAGGGCGGCTACTACAGCCCGCAGCGCTACACATCGGTTGGCGTGCCGGTCAGTTATGCCTGGCGCAACTACGACTGGTCGGTGCTGTTGGAAGGCTCTGTCAGTTGGTCCCAGGCCCACAGCGGTCGCAGCCGCCTGTACCCGGACGCGCACGTCAACCGCAAGGTGCTGGCACAGTATGACGTTGGCTCCAACATCGACGCCATGAACGACGCCAGCGACAGCAGCGGGCTGGGCTACCGCCTGCGCGGGCTGTTCGAGCGTCGCCTGAGCGACCAGTGGGTGTTGGGCGGGGGCTTCGACTGGCAGCACAGCGATGACTATGCACCTAGCCATGGCATGCTCTACCTGCGCTACCTGTTCGAGCCGTGGCGGGGCAACCTGGCGCTGCCGGTGACGCCGCTGGAGCCCTATAGCGAGTGGCGTTGATTCCGAATGCAGACGCTGTGTGCGGATTTACCCGTGAAGAGTCGGGCCTGCAGGGAACGGTCAGCGCCGTGCCGACAACTGCTGCGGCGCCAGGAATGCATCATGGAAGTAATTGCGCACAGCCTGCATCGCCGGGCTGAACGCCCGTTCCCGGTGCCAGGCCAACCCGACGCTCATCGGTGTCACCGGGTCGCTGATGGTCACCGTCTCGATTCGCTTGCCCTCCAGCGACCAGGGCCGGTGCACCAGGTCCGACAGGATCGCCACACCGCTGCCATTGGCGACCATGCTGCGCACGGCCTCCACCGAACTGGTCCGCACCCGCACTTGCGGCCGCTGCCCGGCCTGTTCCCAATAGCGCATGGCGCTTTGCTCGGCCTCATCCACGGTCAGCAGGATGAACGGCTCACAGGCCACATCGGCCAGGCTTACCGCCGAGCGCTCGCACAGCGGATGATGGCCGGGCAGCCACAGGCGGCGCTCGGAGTTGAACAGGGTTTCCGAGACGATGTCCGGGTGGGTGAGGTTGGCGGTGAGCACCACTGCCATGTCGAAACGCCCCTCCAGCAAGCCTTGTTCGATGGCGCTGCGCTCCTGCTCGTACAGCTCCAGGGTCACGTCCGGGTGCCAGTGCTCCAGCCGCTGCAGGTGATGCGGCAGGAAGTAGCCGATCACCGTATAACTTGCCGCCAGGCGCAGCAGGCCGCTGGCGCGCACGTCCGGCAGCGGGCTGTTCAGCGCATCGTCCACGCTGCGCAGGATCACGTAGGCGCGGTTCAGGAAGTGCCGGCCGGCCTCGGTCAGGCTCATGCCCTGCGCCGAGCGCTGGAACAGCAGCACGCCGAGCATCGCCTCCAGCTCCTTGATCGCCGTGGTCACTGCAGACTGGGAAATGTTCAGGTGGATTGCCGCCTGGGAAATCTGGCCGATCTCGGCGGTGGCGACGAAGTAGCGGACCTGGCGCAGGGTCAGTGACACGGTAGGCTCCCGGGGTATCTGATTTTCAGAAGACACCCTATCTGTTTATAGATCTTCCCAAGGGGGTGCGGAGAATCTAACGTGGCTTGCATGCAGTCACAAGCGCCAGGAGAGACAGTCATGCAGGTGGTGGATTTCAACTCGGACATGGGTGAGGGCTTTGGCCCGTGGACCATTGGCGACGGCGTCGACAACGAGCTGATGGGCTACATCAGCACGGCCAACATCGCCACCGGCTTCCATGCTGGTGACCCCGGCACCATGCGCCGTACCGTCGAGCGGGCCAAGGCCCTGGGCGTCGCAGTGGGGGCGCACCCTGGGTTCCGTGACCTGGTCGGCTTCGGCCGCAGACACATCAATGCCCCGGCCCAGGAACTGGTCGACGACATGCTCTACCAGCTCGGCGCCCTGCGTGAAATTGCCCGCGCCCAGGGCGTGCGGCTGCAGCACATCAAGCCGCATGGTGCGCTGTACATGCATCTGGCACGTGACGAAGAAGCTGCACGGCTGCTGGTGGAAAACCTGCGGGTGATCGAGCCGGAGCTGCTGCTGTACTGCATGCCCGGTTCGGTGATCTGCCGCATTGCCCAGGAGCTTGGCCAGCCGGTAATTCGCGAGTTCTACGCCGACCGCGAGTACGACCTGAGCGGGTCGATCGTGTTCACCCGCAATGTGCGGGGCCATGAGCCCGGGGCGGTCGCCGAACGGGTGTTGCGGGCTTGTCAGCAAGGCGTGGTGCGCACCGTCGAGGGGCAGGACCTGGCCATCGAATTCGATTCCATCTGCTTGCACAGTGATACCCCGGGTGCGCTCGACCTGGTCGAGGCCACGCGCCAGGCGCTGGACGCTGCCGGGATCGTGGTGCGTGCGCCACGCTGAATCCTTGGGGCATCTGGCGGGTATACGCCGGAGCCCGTGCAATTTGCTTTCGCCTGCCTTTCTATAAAGATTCCAAGAAAAGGAACAGTCATGGCCGAACCGCTTGCTACAACCCCGATCCGCTACAGCTTTGGCGCCGACGAGCACCTGTTTGCCGAAGTCAGCGAGAGCATGTCGCTGGAGGCTTTTTTCAAGGGCATGGCCGTCACCCGTGCGGTGGAGCGGCTGGCCCTGGATGGCGTGCTGGATGTGTGCCTGGCCAACGCCTCGTTCCAGATCCGCTTCGACCCGGACCGTATCGCGCCGCAGGCACTGCTGGAGGCGGTGCGCGGTGCCGAAGCGCAGGCGGTGGCCGAGCGCTCGTTGCAGACGCGGATCATCGAGATTCCAGTGCTGTACAACGACCCCTGGACCCATGAAACGCTGATGCGTTTTCGTGACCGCCACCAGGACCCGGGCAGCACCGACCTGGAGTATGCCGCGCGGATCAACGGCCTGGCCGATGTCGAGGCGTTCATTGCCGCGCACAGCGGCGCGCCGTGGTTCGTGTCGATGGTCGGGTTCGTTGCCGGCCTGCCGTTCATGTTCCAGATGGTCGAGCGCGAGCGGCAACTGCAGGTGCCCAAGTACCTGCGCCCGCGTACGGACACCCCCAAGCTCACCCTTGGCCATGGCGGCTGCTTCGGCTGCATCTATTCGGTGCGCGGGGCAGGCGGCTACCAGATGTTCGGCGTCACCCCGGCGCCGATCTACGACCCGCAGCAGACACTGAACTACCTGAAGGAGCACATGGTGTTCTTCCGCCCGGGAGACATCGTGCAGTTCAAGCCCATCGACCGCCGCACCTACGACCAGGCGGTGGCGGATGTCGAAGAAGGCCGCTTCGACCTGCGCATTCGCCCGGTGGAATTCTCGCTGGACGCGTTCCTCGCCGACCCGGTCGGCTATCCACGGACCCTGCAGGAGGTGCTGGCATGATCAAGGTACTCAAACCCGGGCTGGCTACCTCGGTGCAGGACCTGGGCCGCGAAGGCTACTACCACCTGGGCATCCCGCCGTCCGGCGCCCTCGATCAGTACGCCCTGAGGGCGGCCAACCACCTGGTGGGCAACCCGGCCGGCGCCGCGGGCCTCGAGTGTGCGCTGGTGGGGCCGGAGCTGGAGCTCCAGCAGGATGCCCTGGTGGCGGTTTGCGGTGCGCAGATGCCGGCCTTGCTCGATGGCCGCGAGCAACGCCCGGATACGGCGTTTGCCGTACGTGCCGGGCAGGTGTTGCGTTTCGGCTTCCCTACCGCAGGCGCCCGGGCCTACCTGGCGGTGGCCGGTGGTATCGATGTACCCGAGGTGCTCGGCAGCCGCTCCACCTATGCGTTGGGTGCATTGGGTGGTTTCCATGGGCGCAAGCTGATGGCGGGTGACCTGTTGCCGGTCGGCGTACCCAGCGGCAAGACCCGCGCCGGTGCGAGCCTGCCAATGGCCTTGCGCCAGGCCTTGGGCGGCGAGGTGGTGCTACGGGTGGTGCCGGGGCTGTATTTTCATCGCCTGACCAAGGCTGCGGCGCAAAGCTTTTTCACCGAAGCCTGGACGGTAGGCTCCGAGGCAGACCGTATCGGCTACCGCTACAAGGGCGGCAGTGCCTTGAGCTTCCAGCCACGGGAGCAGCCGTTCGGGGCCGGCTCGGATCCATCGAACATCGTTGACAGCTGCTACCCGATCGGTTCGATCCAGGTACCCGCGGGGCTGGAGCCGATCATCCTGCACCGTGATGCGGTATCGGGTGGCGGCTACGCCATGATCGGCACGGTGATCAGCGCCGACCTGGACCTGATCGGGCAGATGCAGCCCAACCAGCAGGCGCGGTTCCTGGAAGTCAGCCTGGAGGACGCACTGGAGGCTCGGCGCTCGTACAAGAAGAAGCTGGGTTGCCTGGCCAGGTTGTTTGGCTGATTGATCGGTTGCAACGCTGCGCCGCCCACACAAGGGCTGGCGCAGTCGTTGCAGGAGCGGCCTTGTGTCGCGAAAGGGCCGCAGAGCGGCCCCGGAATTCCGGCATTGCAGCGTCCAGACAAGCCAAAAGGCGAAAATTCCTACAGCGTTTTGGGAAGCCCTACGCTCCTCGAAGAATTGATTCCCCGATAGTGTTCATGTCTTCAGCCTACTGGAAGACAAGGACCTCTTCATGCCCGGCCCATCTGCTGTTCGTCCTGGAAAATCCCAGGCCGCCAACGCTGCCCATGACGTAACCGAAAGCAGCCTGCATGCCATGCTCGATGTCCCGGGGGGCACCGATTCACCCTATCCACCCGGCCAGGGCAGGCGCGCAGATCATCAGGGTTATCCGGCCGACCCGGACTTCCGGCTACGCGGCGGCTTCGCCAACCTGATGCTCGACGCGGCCAACCCGCTGTTCGGCCTGGTCATACGCCTGCGTACGCTGGATGACCTGCCCAACATCGAACAGGTGCACAAGGCCCTGCAGACCCAGGTCAGCGCCATCCGCGAGGAAATACAGCAGCACGGTTATTCCGCCGTGCACCTCGAAGTCTATTCCTATGCCTTGTGCCTTTACCTGGACGAGGCCGTGATGAGTCGCCCCTGGGGGAACAATTCGTGCTGGAGCCACGAACCGCTGCTCAGCATCTTCCATGACGAAACCCAGGGTGGCGAGAAGATCTTCGTGTTGCTGGAGCGGTTGATGCAGTCGCCCAAGGAGTTCCAGGATGTGCTGGAGTTCCTGTACTTCTGCTTTTGCCTGGGCCTGAAGGGCAAGTACGCCCTGGACCCGAAGTGCGATGAAATCATCAATGCCCTGATTTCGCGGATGCACAAGGTCATTCGTGAACTGCGCGGCCCCACGCCGGAATTCGTGGGCGACCCCTATACCAACGTGGTCCATCGCCCCCACCGCAGGCTGCGCCGGGAATGGCCCTGGTGGAGCCCGTTGGTGATCTCCGCCATCGCCATGGTCTGCGCCTACTGCTACTACAGCTACCGCCTGAGCTTGATCACCGCCGAGGTGCTGGAATCGCTCAACGGCATCTTGCAGCAGTAGCAGGGGGATCCGCATGCCTAGCCAATCCGACTTGCGCTTCACCTTCCAGCCGCTGGCTGGCCAGATTGACTTCGAAGTGGTTTCGTTCGAACTCGACGAAATGATCAGCTCACCGTTCCAGCTGAAACTGGAACTGATCAGTTTTGAAGACGAGGTCGACTTCGGCCAGTTGCTCGACAAACCAGTGCTGTTCACGATCTGGCGCGGTGAGCGCCCCCTGCGCTATGTGCAAGGCCTGGTCAGCAGTTTCAGCCAGGGTGAAACGGGGTTCTATCGCACCCGTTACCACGCCGTGGTCGAACCCGTGCTGGCCCGTGCCGGCTTGCGTTCGAACTGGCGCATCTTCCAGCAGAAGACCGTGCCGCAGATTCTCGAATTGATGCTCAAGCGCCAGGGCATTGCCCGTTTCGAAATCAAGAGCATGGGCGAGCATCAGGTGCGCGAATTCTGCGTACAGGCCGGTGAAACGGACCTCGACTTCATCGCCCGCCTGGCGGGTGAAGAGGGTTTCGTCTATCGCTTCGAGCACACGCCGAAACACCACCTGTTGGTCATCACCGACCGACTGCTGGCGCTGGGGCAGATCAGCCGAAGCGCGCTCAAGGCCGACGACGAAGGTGATGACTTCTTCGACGAAGACGACATCGGCCCCGACCAGGTGCTGTACCGCGCCAACAGCGGTGGCGACCAGGCCAGGCCTTGCCTGCGCCGCCTGCGTTACAGCGAACAGGTGCGCACCGCACGCCAGGTGCAGCGGGACTACACCTTCACCAACCCGCAGTACCGGCAGGAACACCGCGCAGGTGACAGTAGCATCACCCATCAGTCCCGGGACTATGAGCGCTTCGACTACCCCGGCCGCTACAAGCGCGATGCGGTCGGTGTACCCTTTACCGCTACCCGCCTGACGGCCCTGCGCCATGACGCCCGTATTGCCGAAGTCGAGGGTGACGATGTACGCCTGCAACCGGGGCTGAGCTTCACCCTCATCGAACATCCGCGCAAAGACCTCAACGCCCATTGGCGTGTGATGCGTGTACATCACGAGGGCAGCCAGTTCACCAGCCTGCAAGAAGAAGCTGCCGGGGCCGAACAAGGGACACGCTACTCGCAGGAAGCCGTGCTGGTGCCCGGCCGGATCGAATGGCGCCCAGCGCCGTTGCCCAAGCCCCGCATCGACGGCCCGCACATGGCCACCGTCGTCGGTCCACCCGGCGAGGAGATCTATTGTGACGAATGGGGGCGGGTCAAGGTCAGCTTCCCTTGGGATCGCGAGAGCAGAAACAACGAGTTCAGCTCCTGCTGGGTGCGCGTATCACAAGGTTGGGCAGGCGGCAGCTGGGGCTCGATGGCCATCCCGCGCATCGGCCAGGACGTGATCATCCAGTACGTCAACGCCGACCCCGACCAGCCGATGATCACCGGGCGTACCTATTGCGGCGACCAGCTGCCGCCGTACGACCTGCCCGAACACAAGACGCGCATGACCATCAAGAGCCAGACCCACAAGGGCGATGGTTTCAACGAGCTGCGCTTCGAGGACGAACTCGGCAAGGAAGAAGTGTTCATCCATGCCCAGCGAGACCAGAACAATGTAGTCGGCAATGACGAGACCACGCGTGTGGGGCGTAATCGTGTCGAACAGGTCGGCAATGATGAGCACTTGAATATCGGCCATGACTTCCGCCAGGAAACCGGGGGCGACCATACCCAGCTCATTGGGCAAAACTGCCGTGTAGATATCAAGCATGACCTGTTTGAGAAAGTAGGCAACGACCGTAGCGAATCAACAGGGGCCAATCACCAGGCCTTTGTCGGAAAGGACGCCGAGCTTGTCGTCAAAGGTGCGCAAAAGGTCACCGTCGGGCAGGGCATGGAGCAACATACGACGATCTATCAGCTGCGCGCCAGTGAGCGCATCGAGTTCAGAACCGCGGGCGGCAGCATTGTGCTGGACGGGCAGGGCATCACCATCAACGGGCTGAAACTCGACCTGCTGGGGCAAACCAGTGCGGCTGCGTCAGGGGCTGGAAACAGTCAGCCACTTTCGCTTACGCCTGACGCCAGCAAAAAGTGCGAGGCCAAGGTCTGATGCGCACCGATAACCTGGCCAGGCTCATCGAAAGCCATCATGGGGCGCACTTGTACTGCCATGTGCTGATAGACCCGCTTGCGACTGCTCACGATGGCGACCACGCCGTGCTTGCCCCGCTGCGCAATGCCCTGGGTGAGCAGGCATTGACCCGTGTGCACCGGGCCGACCTGGCCCATGCCCCCCAACTGCATCCCGTACTGGTCTGCCTGGCTTCGCCCGGCACCGTTCCCAGTCGCCGTTTGCTGGAACTGACCGCCCGAGCAGCGCAGAGGGCGTTGTTTCAGCAACGGCGTTACCTGTGTGGCTGGCTGTTCAGTGAGGCGCCTTCGGCCGCTGTCGCGTCCCATCTCACGGCCTTGTGTCGGTTGCCCGATTCCAATCGGGAATTTGGCTGCTACCCGGTCTATGAACCCGTCCGTCTGGAGTTGCTGGCGGCGACGTTCGAGCGGCTTGAACAAGGCCCATGGTGCCCGATCAGTGATTGGTTGTTCCTGAGTAGCGGTGGGGGGTTGGCAAGCCTGAAAGGGCAGAGCGGGCAGCGACACCCTTTGCCGACCCCTGCGCGGCGAATTCAGGATGACGTGGGGCTGATCGAACGTGTGCTGGCTACCTGGAGAGTGTTGCGAGCGGGTTCGCAGCACATCAATCAGTGTCAGATTCCACCGTTTGCTGCGGTGCGTGCTTCGAACCATGTCGATGATGCACGCAGGTTGGGCCTGAGCGAGATGGAGGACATCGTGGCCTTCGCTCTCCATCACCTGTGCATTCACCCGAGGCTGCATACCGTACCTGCGGTGGGCGAAATGATCGACGCATCGGCCAGAGGTCAGGCGCCTCTTGCCGCATTGCTCGCCCGCTACTCCGAGGCGCAATGGCGCCAACTGATCGAATGCCTGCCGAAATCCGAGAGTCGCTTATGACCATCAGCCAACGTATTGCCCTCGCGATCGCCGAAGCCGGGCTGCCGCACGACCAGTGCATGTTCTGCGAGCGCCAGGGCCTGCCGATCCTGCCGCTGCGCCGCGCCCTGGTGCCGGATACCCGTCCCGAGTGTGTCTCCACCGTGGCGGATAACCGGCATATCTCGACAAAGATCGGCTTGCGCACCTTGCGCAGGGGCTTCCTGTATGTGCTGCTCGACCAGCAGGTCTGGCATGCGTATGCCGTCAGCGAGCAGGGTCACCTGCGTCGTTTCAATCCCTACGAGCCGCCAGACGGCCCGCCTTCGCCGCTGCCCGAAAAATGCGTGAACGAAGACCACGATATTCCTTCGGCCTTTCTCAACCTCGATACCACCAGGTACGCCAGCGCCTGGCTGGCCTTCTCCAGCGATCCCTGGCCGGTGAGCGTGCTGAACGCCTACAAGAGCGGCGCGTCGCCTGCGCATCGCTTCGAGGGCCTGGACCTGATCCAGGCCCGCAGCAATCCCGAGCTGCTGGGCATCGCCATGACGCCCGATAAGCTTGGGGTCGACCAGCAGGTATTCGAGTATGCCCAGCATGGCTGCGCCCCCTTCGACAGTGCGCATGGCTTCCACAGCCGCTGGTTGCGCCGGTTCGCCCTGCGCGGCTATCTGGTTAATGCGATCAACCGGCACCAGCTGGAAAACGGCGTACTGGCGGTGGTGCTCGACGACACCGTCGGGCTGATTCAGGAATACAACCATCAGCGCCTGAACTGGGTACTGAAGCGTCAGGCCTGGCGTGAAGAACCGATGCGCGCCTATCAGTTGCAGACCTCGCAGATCCTGCAGATCATTCGTGCCACGCACAGGGAATGGGCGGCGCAGAAGGTGCCGTCGCTGGAACCGATGACGGGCGATGGGCCGCCGGTGTTCACCGACCCGGCAGTCGAGCGGCAGCTATTGGTCGAGCGCGCACAGCAGGAGAGTGACGAGCGGCTTGAAGAGCGCTACCACGAACCGCAGCGGGCCGCGTTCCAGGCTGAATACGAGCAGCAGGAGCGCGAGTTTCAGCGTTACATCGACAAGGACACAAGGGCGTACGTTGCCTTGTTCGATACACCCATGTTCAAGGTGGCCGAGGCGTACGACTACGACGGCAACGATCGTGAGTCCGGGGTGGCCTACGCCAAGACCATGGCCCTGTGCCTGGGTGGCGGCATTACGGAAGCTGTCGTCCCCCGCCTTGAACCGCATGTTCCCGCTTCCGGCACCAGCGAACTGCTCTGGTTGAAATGGCTGCAGGACCCTGACAGCCCGCCCTACCGCGCGTTGTTGATGCGGGATCGCTCTCTGCTGGCCGGGCTGCTGCCCAGTTTCTCCGCCACGGAAGCGATCAACTGGAACGACAGCGACAAGCTCTACGGCATGCTGAGCAAGATCATCGCCAGCGATGACGCCGGCCTGCGCATGCGCAATACCCTCAAGCAGGCCATTGCCGAAACGCAGAGCGCGCTCAATGCGGCCAGTCAGCGGCTGGCGCCATGTCTGTCACCTGGCATTCAGAAAGCCGTGCGGCATCTGAACAGCGCCACGCAGTTTCTCTACAACGGCGTCCACCTGATCGAGCTGGAAGTGCAGATGAAGCTGGGCGAGTACTACGCCTTGCAGAGCGCCCACCTCCGCGAGTTGCAGCACAAGGCCAACGCGTCGATCGCCGAGGCACGGGACCGGATGCGCCGCAATATCGATGACTTCGAGTTTGGCTCGATGAAGGCCATGCGCAAGGTGCGGCCGATCATCCAGCACGGGCTGATGAGCCTGACCGTGCTCGACCCGCGGTTCACCAATTCGATGATCAGCGTAACGGTGTGGGTCGAAGGCAAGGCGGAAGAGGTGCATGGGCGGTTGTTCCAGGAAGCCAACATGGGCGTAACGCAGGCGAGCAGCGCGGCGCAGCTTGCCCTGGTGGATATCTCGGTGGCAGCGGGGACGCTGGAAACCGATGCGCGCAGGTTGTTGCACGGGATGAAGATCACGACGCAGCAGGCGGCCCGATTGGTTAGAACCGGTTTTTCCGGGTTGCGCGGGATTGCTGGCAGCTGGGAGGTTCTGCTGGCGATGGGCGGGTTGTATTTGCAGCAGGACAGTCTGGGCAGGAATCAGGAAAAGGCGGAGACAGAGATTGGGCCCAAGGCGCATGAGGCCAAATTGGCGTTGCAAGGATCGCAGTTGGGCCTGTTGGGAGGGCAAGTCGAACTGGTTGGGCTCATTTTGAGATCAAGTACCGGCCACATGGACAAGTCGTGGGCTAAAAGCACGTCAGGAACTGGAGTGTCGCTGATAAGGCTCGGTGCCATGGTCAGTGCGATAGCTGGGATTTTTGACACAGTGCAAGCATTCTCTGCGGGAAAACGCGCGTCGGCAATGGGGGACGGTAAAGCAGGGGACCTATATTCCACTGCAAGCGTCATATATGGAATTTCAACTGGACTATTTGCCTATGCGGTATTCAAATCCTTTATTTTAGGTCCATTAGGTCTGGCTGTAGTGCTGGCGCTCAGTGCCTACGCAATAAGCAAGTTGGCTGACGGAAACGAATCTACTGTCTTGGAACGCTGGGCGCGACGCTGCTACTTTGGGAGGGCTGATGAAAAGCTGGCTGTGCATTGGGATGTTCCCGAGTATGCAGATATTGCATTTGCTGAGCTTAATGCAGCCACGCTAGGTGTGCATGTGGGGGTCAATTTTGAATCCAAGCGTTCAAGCGATCCAGTTACTTCCAAGATAGGAGGCTTGGTCAGCTTGGTGCTAGAACATAAACTTAAATTCTATATTGAATTGCCTGGGTACAGTGAACGGAACTCGGCCTTTCGTTGGACCCTGGTAGTACATCGACAGGGTGACGGAGCTTTCCCCGATTTTATTGGTGGTGAGACTCTTATTGTTGATGAGTATCAAGCTTTTCCAGTCAAGGCTCTCGCTAAGGCAGTAAATTTTCCTGGCTTTTCTCAGCCAAGGTCGCCTGACTATAAAAGTGATTTTTTGGTGAATAAAAAGCGACAATCGTCGGGATTAGGTGGCGTGCGTGCGTCGAGTTTGGAAATCACCGGATCTATTGAGCTTATGTCGACTATCGGGATGCATAGTATCAGGGCTGCGACACTGTTAGTAATGTACTGGCCAGATAGAAATATGCCGGATTCCTATGTCGAGGTTTGCGTCAAGGAGGTTAATGAGTGAAAGCTAAGTCCAGGGCTCTTTGGGAGCGGGCTCTTTGCTGGAGTTATGATCTGCCTGATGTCAGTTCGCAGGAGATTCCGCGTTTTAGTTTTGAGGATATAAATCCATCACCAAACAATCTAGATGAGGTGTGCTTGGAGCTTCCTCGCTCTACTGTCAGTTTGCGTGGTGTTGCAGTTCTTCTTGGGATTCCAGGGCTGGTGTTGTGTTCTTGGGTGCTTATTCCTATCTACTGGGGTATGCTGGATTTTAATTGGTCGCGTGATTGGTATGCAGCTCTTCTCATGGTTCTAATGCCTCTGATTGGAATGTGGGGTATTGCGTCCTTTGTAAAGATCGACCTAATGCTCCCAAGGGACGAACCAATCCGCTTCAATCGCCTGCGACGCAAGATTTATCTCTATCAATTCAGATTCCACTACATCTATCTGTTCAGCCGCAAACACTGGGGTGTCAAACCGGTCGCCTACAACTGGGACGACGTAACCGCCGAAGTCTACCGAGTCTACGCCCCCGGCCACGGCGGCCTGATCGAAAACGTCATGCTGTCGATACGCAACCCGGAAACCAACGAAGTCATCGACCGCGTCTTCTTCACTCACGACCTGTATCACGGCGAAGCCTACTGGGCCATCGCCCGGCTATTCATGCAGCAAGGTCCCGAAGCCCTGCCGAAGTTCGTGCACCCACCCCGTGACTGGAACGATGACGATGGCCTGAGCCACATGCATTGCCTGGCACCCAAGGTTCATTGGCCGGAGGACATGGACCGTGAATCTCGTACCGGACCATCAGAAGGAGAAGCCCAATGAACCCTGTCGTACTGGTAGGCCATCGACATGTCTGCCCGCTGCATGGCGTCAACCAGGTAGAAAGCGGCAGTGCCACGTACACCTTCAATGGCAGGGCGGTTGCCAGGGTGGGGGATCGGACCACGTGCGGCGCCGTGATCGAGAGTGGGGCTGAGCATTTCCTGGTCGAGGGCGCGGCCGTGGCGCGTAAAGGTGACCGGACGGATCACGGTGGTGTGCTGGAGGAGGGTGACGCTGGGTGGATGCTGGATTGATCAAATACCTCTTGTACAAGATCGGGCCCACAGATCTTTGTGCGGCTTTGGCAGTGAACACCAGCGCAGCCGGATGGGTTTGCTATCTCAGTGTTGACACCGAGTGCGCCGCGCCACCATTATCCAGCCATATCCACGCAACGGGCTTGCCGGCATGTCCATTTCCAACCACGCCATTTTCGCTTCGGGCTTCATCGCCCAGGCAGGCGCGTGCGTTGCCGTTGCCAAGAAATCCAAGAAACAGCCGCTCATCTGACCGAGGCGCGCTGTCTCGTCAGGTGGGCTGACGAGACAGAAGGCGCCAGGTATCCCTGCCAGACCACTTCGACTCTTCGCCCTGCTGACGCTGACTTTCGGTCAACTTCAGGAGTTTTTGCATGTCGAATTTCCGTGGTATCTGGATCGCCCTCGTCACGCCAATGCGCGCCAATGAAATCGACTTCGCCACCCTGGAAAAACTGGTGAAGAAGCTGCTCGAAGAGGGTGTGGCCGGTTTTGTGGTGTGTGGTACCACGGGCGAGGCAGCGGCGCTGTCCAAGGCCGAGCAACTGGCCGTGCTGGACGCTGTGCTGGCCTTGGTGGAACCGGGCAGGGTGGTGATGGGCCTGTCGGGCTACAACCTGCGCGAGCTGTTGGCCTTCCAGGCTGAAATCCAGCGGCGTGACATTGGCGGACTGCTGGTCCCTGCACCGTGCTACATCCGGCCTTCGCAGGCCGGCATCGAGGCGTTCTTCAGCACCGTGGCGGATGCCGCCAGCGTGCCGGTGATCGTCTACGACATCCCCTACCGCACCGGGGTACGCATCGAGCGTGAAACCCTGCGCCGCATCGTGCGCCACCCGCGCATCGCGGCGGTGAAGGACTGCAGCGGCGACAGCGAGACCACCATGGCCCTGATCCAGGACGGCCACGCTCAGGTGCTGGCCGGTGAGGACGTGCAGATCTTCAACAACCTGTGCCTGGGTGGCGCAGGGGCCATTTCGGCTTCGGCGCATGTACGCGCCGACCTGTACGTGCGCATGCTGCAGCAGGTCGACCATGGCGACTGGGTAGCTGCGCGCGGCACGTTCTACCAGTTGGTGCCGTGGATGAAGATGGCCTTTACCGAGCCCAACCCGGCTGTGGTCAAGGCGGCCTTGCAGCTGCAGGGGCTGATGAGCGACGAACTGCGAGAGCCCATGCAGCCGTGCACCGAGATGACCCGGGGCAAGCTGCAAGGCGTGCTGGATTCGCTCGGTGCTTGAGATAGCACGGCACATAACTCATTGAATCAGCAGGGCCCCTGTGGGAGCGGCTTTAGCCGCGAACACCGGCGCAGCCGGTGCCATGCAGCGTGTTGGATTCTTCGCGGCTAAAGCCGCTCCCACAGGGTACGCGGATCGCTTGCTTCTGAATCTATGAAAGCGGCCTGGCCTCGCCAATCAGGATGTCTTCGAAAAACGCCCCGACCGGCTCGGTAGGGTGGCACAACTGGATCTCCAGCACCCACACCACTTCGCTCGGGACGATTTCCACCTCGGCCAGTTTGTCCTGCCCATACAGCACATGCGGGAAGTCGGCGATGCGATGCCCGGCCAGATTGCGCTCCAGCTGCCAGCCTTTTGCCTGGGCACTGCGCTCGGCGAAGTCGTACAGTTCGCGCCCGGTCAGGCCACGGCCCCAGGCCTGGCGGGTTTCGTCGAACACTTCATGCAGTGCCTTGACGCAGGCGTGGTGCAGATCGTGCTGGCCGAACACGAAGGTGTCGCCATAGTCGCCCTCATAGCCATCCCATACCGGGCCGACATCGACCACGACGATATCCGTGTTACGTAATACACGTTGCAGATCAATGCCTTGGCGCGGCGTGCGCACGGTGTCGTCGCCAAAGCGGATGTAGGTCGGGTGCCAGGTGTGCGATGCGCCCATTGCCTGCAATGTTTGCGCGGCCATCTCCAGCGCGTGGGCGGTGGTCATGCCGATTTTCAGCTGGCTGGCGATCGCTGTTACGGCCCGTACCGACTGCTCGCGGGCAGCGAGCATGCCGTCCAGCGAGTAGCGCGGGCCGACTTTTTCCAGCTCCGGGTGCAATGGGTTGGCTGTTGAAGCCTCGGGCGCCAGTGCGCCGCTGGCAACGAAAGCCTCCGCGACAAAACGATGGGGCTGCAGGCCTGCTGCGAGGCACTGCTCGCGAACCTGGCTGATCATCGTGGCATTGCCGCAGGCATAGACCTGGGTGTCGGCCCAGCGATGGGCCTGGGCCAGCGCCACCTGCTGCACGCGCGCCTGGTCCGACAGCACCGGGTGCCAGCGAAAGTGAGCGTGTGCACGGCTGGCCTGGTCGAGAAACTCACGGTCATAGAAGTCGGCTTCCGATCTGCCGCCCCAGTACAACGTGACCTCTGCATCACCTGCCAGGGCGGTCAGCAGCAATGGCTTGATGCCGGCGTAACCTGTGCCAGTGGCGAACAGCACCAGGGGCCGCTGGTCCTCGTGCTGCCAGGTGCAGGCACCCACCGGCCCTTCAAGTTTCAAGCTGTCACCTGCTTGCAGGGTTGGCAGCAGGCGTTCGGTAAACAGGCCGCCGCTTACCTTGCGGATGTGAAACACCAGTTGACCCTGGTCCTGGGCGGGCAGGTTGGCGATGGAAAAACAGCGGCTGTCGCCGTTGGCGAGCCGAAAGCGTACGTACTGGCCAGCCCTTACCGCCAACGGCTGTGCAGGCTGCAGCACCAGTTCGATGATATCGGCGCTCAGTTCGCGTTTGCCATGAACCTGCGCGTGGATTTCCAGCGCCTGGGTTTCCAGGGACCAGCCGGGGATTTCCAGGCGCATGTCGCTGCAGGCGTGGCTCTGGCACAGCAACATTTCGTCGGCGGCGAGGGGGTAGCAGGGCGCGGGCATGTCTGCCGTCCGCTGCTTGTCCCGATACTGCCCCGACACCACCTTGACCTTGCACGACCCACAGGCGCCGCGGCGGCATGAGAAGGGCACCGGCAGGCCGCTGGCGAGCATGGCATCGAGCAGCAGCTCCTGGCTGGCGTCGAAGGTTTTGCCCGAGGGCGACAATTCAATGACGTGGCGGTTCTGCATGGGCACCTCGGGGCAAGTGGAGGTTCGATTGTTGCTATAGTCCAGGACCAGTAGAACCTCCAGTTTCGGTTAATTCACATGGTCCAGCTTCGCAAATGGCAGCCGCTGCTCAAGCTCGACGGGGCGCAGCCGCAGGCTTCGTACAGGCAGATCGTCGAGGGCCTGGTAGCCGCGATCTCCGAGGGCCGCCTGCGCCCCGGCACGCCGTTGCCCGGCACGCGGGAAATGGCGCAACTGCTGAACGTCAACCGCAAGACGGTGATCCTCGCCTACGAGGAAGCCGAGACCAAAGGCTGGCTGGAAAGCGTGCAACGCCGTGGCACCTTCGTCAGTCGGCAGCTGGCGGCTGGCACCCAGGCCGAGCCCGACGCAGCGCAGCCCTTTGCCCTGGTGCTACAGGAGGAGCCTGCCGTTGCCTACTTCGCGGCCAACGAACAGGCTGCCGCGCAGCAGGACCGGCCGGGTGCGTTGTTCTTCGACAACGGTGCCTGTGACCACCGCCTGCTGCCGCAGACCGTTCCGCTGGAGCTGGCGCGGCAGCATGACTTTTGCGTGGGAGGAAGACTACGACCATGAGTACCACTTCGCCGGGCGGCCTTACCTGCCGCTGGCCAGCGACCGTCAGCAGCGGCACGTGATCTACATTGGCTCATTGTCCAAGTCCCTGGGCAGTACGTTCCGTTGCAGTTTCATCGTGCCGCCGGCGGAGGTGACCGTGGCGCTCGAACGCAGGGCGACGCTGACCCTTGGGGCAGGGTGATGCGGTGATGCAGCAGATGCTGGCGGACTTGATCAATGATGGCGAGCTGAAGAAGCACTTGCGTCGGGTTACCCGGGAGTATCGCCGGCGTCGAGAGACCCTGTTGGCTTGCTTGCACGATGCCTTTGGCGAGCAGGTAACCGTGCGCGAGCCGGAAGGTGGGCTGGCGCTGTGGGTGAGGTTTGCTGACGGGATCGATGTGGATCAGTTGGTTGGCAAGGCGTTGGAGTTGGACCTGGTGGTACGCAGTGGCCGGCAGTTTTCGCCGTTTGGTCATGCGGAAAATGCCCTGCGCCTCGGTTTCGCCTCGCTGGACATGGATGAAATCCGGCTGGCTACACAACGTTTGGCGCAAGCGGCGAAGGCGATTGCAACATCGGTCCAGCGCAATCCATGTGGGCGGTCACCCAGCCCTTTGGGTTGCGCTGTCGAGTAGAAAACTGAATTCGCAAGCGGTCCGCGTACCCTGTGGGAGCGGCTTTAGCCGCGAAGAATCCAACGCGGTGCATGGCACCGGCTGCGCCGGTGTTCGCGGCTAAAGCCGCTCCCACAGGGTCCCTGCTGATGCAATGAGTTATGGGTAGTTCCATGAGAGCTGACTTGCGGGTGATCACCGGCGCAGCCGGTGGCAAAGCAGGTCGATGGTGGCCTGACGCGCAGCGTCTGATCGCCGTCAGTGTGCAGCCGTCGGCAGCATGCCCGAGCCCTGGGCCTTGTGCGCGGCTTCTATCAGCTGCAGGTTGCGGCTGCGCAGTGCGTGATTGTTGCCAACACGCAGGTTGGAGCGAAGCGCCAGGGTTTCGGCCTGTTCATACTGCCCTTGCTGAAGGCGCAGAACGCCAAGGTAGTGCAGCGTTGCCGGGTTGTTCGGCTGAATGTGCAGCGCACGCTCCAGGGTGGCTGCCGCCTGGTCCAGTTGGCCGTCGGCATATTGTTGCGAGGCGGTTTCGATCAGCGCCGTCGAGGCATTGTTGCTGCGTGCGGGCGCGTAGCGTTCGCCGGCCAGTGCGCCCTGTGCCGTGATTGCGCTGAACAACAGGAGCAGGGCTGACAGAACAGGTGTGCTGGGCATCGGCGGTAGACTCGGCAGGGCTTGGGCAAGCCCCTGGCTGGAGGGCGAGGGGATGCTATCGACCGAATTGGAGCGTTGAAGTTCCCGGCTGGTCGGCTTGTTGCCTGTTGCCCGGTCTTTGCCTCGACAACATCTGTTCGGTTACCGCCCATAACCGCACTCCGGCGCCTCAAGCCTGAGGCAGTACCTCCGATAGCAGCACACCCACCGTCGAATCATCGACCAGAAGTGGTGCCAACAAGGAGTACTGCCCGCATGCTTGCCAACCTGAAGATCCGCACCGGAATGTTCTGGGTGCTGTCGCTGTTCAGCGTGACCCTGCTGTTTTCCACCGTCAGTGCCTGGCGGGCGGCGGTAGGCAGTGACCAGCAGATCACCGAACTGGACCAGACCGCGCACCAGTCGGACCGGTTGAACAATGCGTTGCTGATGGCGATTCGCGCCAGTGCCAATGTGTCCTCGGGCTTCATCGAGCAGCTGGGTGGTCATGAGGAAAGCGCCAACAAGCGCATGGCGCTGTCGGTCGAGCTGAACGACAAGAGCCAGAAGCTGGTGGACGAGTTTGTCGAAAACGCCCGCGAGCCTGCGCTGCACGCACTGGCAACCGCGCTGCAGGTCACCTATGGCGATTATGCCAAGGCGGTCGCCGGGCAGCGTGAGGCAACCCGTCAACGTTCGCTCGAGCAGTATTTCAAGGTCAACACCGACGCCGGCAACGCCATGGGCCGGCTGCAGGCACTGCGTCAGCAACTGGTCGGCGCATTGAGTGAGCGCGGTCAGCAGATCATGCTGGAATCCGACCGGCGCCTGGCGCGTGCGCAATTGCTGAGCCTGGGGCTGCTGGGCGTGACGCTGTTGTTGGCGGCGCTGTGCTGGGCCTTTGTTGCCCAGCGCGTGCTGCACCCGCTGCGCGAAGCTGGCCGGCACTTCCAGCGCATTGCCGGTGGCGACCTGAGCGTGCCGGTGCAGGGGCAGGGCGGTAACGAGATCGGGCAGCTGTTCCATGAACTTGAACGCATGCAGCAGAGCCAGCGCGACACCTTGGGGCAGATCAGCAGCTGTGCCAGGCAACTGGACGCAGCCGCCACGGCGCTGAATACCGTCACCGAGGAAAGTGCCAACAACCTGCGCCAGCAGGGCCAGGAGCTGGAGCAGGCCGCCACCGCCGTCACCGAAATGACCACGGCCGTGGAGGAGGTTGCGCGCAATGCCATCACTACCTCGCAGACCACCAGCGAATCCAACCAGCTGGCAGCGCAAAGCCGCCGGCAAGTCAGTGACAACATCGACGGCACCGAGGCCATGACTCGTGAGATCCAGGCCAGCAGCGCGCATCTGCAGCAACTGGTCGGGCAGGTGCGGGACATCGGCAAGGTGCTGGAGGTGATTCGCTCGGTGTCCGAGCAAACCAACCTGCTGGCGCTCAATGCCGCCATCGAGGCCGCCCGTGCGGGCGAGGCCGGGCGCGGCTTTGCGGTGGTGGCGGATGAGGTGCGTACGTTGGCGTACCGTACGCAACAGTCGACCCAGGAAATCGAGCAGATGATCGGGCGCGTGCAGGCGGGTACCGAAGCGGCCGTGGCCTCGATGCAGGCCAGTACCAGCCGCGCCCAGTCGACGCTGGACGTGACCCTGGCCTCGGGGCAGGTGCTGGAGGGTATCTACAGTGCGATCGGCGAGATCAACGAGCGTAACCTGGTGATTGCCAGCGCAGCCGAAGAGCAGGCCCAGGTGGCGCGAGAGGTGGACCGCAACCTGCTGAACATTCGCGAGTTGTCGACATCCTCGGCAGCGGGGGCGCAGCAGACCAGTGAGGCGAGCAAGGCGTTGTCGGGGTTGGTGGGGGAGATGACGGCGTTGGTGGGGCGGTTCAGGGTTTGAGGTCTGGCGGGCACCAGGCTGTGGGAGCGGGCGCACCCGCGAACACCGGCGCAGCCGGTGCCATCCACCGCGTCGCCTGCTTCGCGGGCATGCCCGCTCCCACAGGGACCTC
>NZ_JBIGLU010000046.1:0-33081 GCF_043658375.1 Pseudomonas sp. PsB
TTGATCGACGGCCCGCTTTCAAAAGCAGCAAGGGCTGAAGTCGACCGGAAATACAGGGTTACTTCAGACCTTCCCTAAGCTCGGACGTCTGCTGTCCATCATCGACGCGGGCTTCCTGTGCCACTAGGGGGCTTTCACTTACTCAGGAAAATTTTCTTGTAGAGGGAATGGCGAGTGCAGGCGAGGCCGCGCTACATTTCAGGCTTCTGTAAGAGCCCTTCATCGTCAGGAGCACCTTCATGGCTGATAGCCTACCCGAGCGCATCAAAATGAAGATCACAATCGAGATCGATGCGCCATCTGATGCCCTGGAAGAAATCCCCAAGATGATCGATAACGCCATCGATGGGGTGAAGTTCGGATCTGCCAGCGGTAATGGCTTTCTCTTGGGACAAAAAGGGTCCTACGGCTACACCGTAGAGGACAATCTTCCGAGAAAACCAGCCACGCTTGAGACTCTGTTTGAAATGTTCGACGCCCAGCTTGCTCCTGGGGAGCTGACCTCTGAGGTGAGCATGGCCATTCTGGCTGTCGGCGGAGAGGATGCACTCCAGTGGTGGACCCAACTTGGCGAGCATGGGAGATACAGCTGGATAAACAAGCCAGGCATCAACACCCCGATCGACGCATGGCAGGAATATAAGCGCCAGCAGGGGCACTGAGCTTCATATTGCGCCTGGAACGCACCCTGCGAGCCTTTCTGCCCAGGAACGTTCATCCCCTAGCTTCGGCCTGGAGGCGATCGGCAGGGTACTGCTGCATGAAATCCATACTTCGCTCCGCCGGCGCGCGGAGCCAATCCTGGATCAGCCCGTTTGGCAGGATGACGACCATGCGTTTTTCTGAACCAGGCTTATGAAAATTTTGCATTAGTGCGTGGTCATCCGCATTAACAGTCAGCATCGTGTAGGAATGCAAATCGCCCTCAGGAGTCTTCCACAGTTCCCACAACCCAGCGATCGACATGATGCCGCCGTCCTTCCTGCTGATGCGGGTTGGGACCGATTTTCCTGTGCGCCAATCTGGTTCATAGATTGCCGCGGCCGGGATGATGCAGTGCTTCGCTTCACGCCAAGCCACTCGATAGGAAGGCTTGCTCGCCACAGTCTCGGTGCGAGCATTGTAAGTATCACGCCCCAACGTTCGTGTTTTCGCCCAAAAAGGCAAGAGCCCAAATTGGCCAACTAACGCCTCAAATTCCGGCCCTTCCTCATCAGGGGATTCAGTGTCACGCAGACGGATAAATGGTCCTTCGTAGCAGGGCCAGAGATCCATCTTGAACTGCCCCTCGGGAGCTACCCCAAATCCATCGATCAACCGCTGAGTTTCCGGGGCCTCATAGTGGCTGCACATGTCTGGGTTCCTTTTGGTCGGATTGAAAGCATAGCTTTTGACCCGCCGGAATAGGCGCCTGTTCGAAAACTGTAAAGGGTAGAGGCTCAGTCAAGATAGAGATTGAGTTAGCCCTTCAGATTGGAGAATCCTTGTGTACGAAGACCACCAGCTCATTTGCAGCAAGTGCAGCGAAGCCTTCACCATCCGCGAATTCAGTCCCAATGCGCTGGGCGACCTGGACCGCTGGCCGGTTGAATGTCCGCACTGCGGGGAAACCACCGTGGAGAAATCGGCGGGCTACTTCGAGGTGATCCAAGACCAATAAGCGAAGGGCGGGCCTCATGCCCGCCTACTACTCACGCTCAGTCTCTGGATTGCGACGATGGAGCTTTCAAAGGAATCCTGCAGGAGGCGCCGGTATGCAGCAGGAAAGTTGTTAGGGAATCCAGCAAGTGCTGCCAGGCAGTAGTAGGCCTCGTCATACTCGCCCCTGGCCATTTGCTCACGGGTTGCTTCGACCTCCACCCACTCGGCACCATCCAGGCATCGCACATCGAGGAAGCCATATGGGAACTCGCTGTGTTTCACGGAAGCCATGAAGTGAAGCAGGACCGCATCACCACAGGTAGCGCATAGGTCTATGCCCGGATCGCGGCACGCTGGATTGACGGGGAAGGCCGCTGGACGCTTGACTTGGCTGATCTTGAAGTCTCGAATGAAGGCGAGCGAGTGAAGGGGCAATTCACACTCTTCCTGAGCAATGCAGAACGTATTGCGGACAGCAATGAGTTGATCGTGTACGTGCAATCGATCGTCAATCAGCGACTGTTGAACAGCCTCGTATCCAAAGGCTATTTCTTGCAGGGGTACGATGCCTACCGCTTGCGCCAGGCCTAATCATCAGTCGATGGATTCTCAACTCCAAGCAACAATGCCCAGGTCCGAATTTCAGCTTCGAGCTCTGTTGCAGTACGACGCACATCAACGTTGTCCTCCGCTCGTTGGAGGAAGTGCTTCGGAAACAGGCCCAGACAATCAATACCCAGCGCATGCGCACTAACCAAACCGGCAACCTCAGCTCCTGTCTGGGCGCCAGATCGGATGAACTCGATTGGCCAGTGCTGGTGGACCTTGCCAATGACTTGGTACACCCAGGCATTGATGCTCTCCTGCGTCCAGCCATGCTTAGACAGTGTGTAGATACCGTTCCCGGCGACATTCAAGGTGCGCGCATTTGCAGCTGACATCGCCTTATAGAGGCGCCGGGCTGCGGCGACTGGCTCGATTGAAACCGGGATGGCCAGATAGGCTTCACCAGCCGCCCGCAGTGTCAATTGCTCACCCCGGGGTGTGAAATCTGAGGCAAAGGCGACGGTAATGTCAGCGCTCTTGGCATTCTCCCAAGTCCGAGGGGCGTAGCGGCCTGAGTCATGCTGTTCGATCCGAAGCAAGGGCTGCTTCGGTGTGGGAAGGCTGAACTCGGCATGGTGAACGTACCGGATTTCTGCGAGCGGGGAATTCTGACAGGCCCATTCGAACAGTGCGATGAGCCACCCCAAGCTGACATCGGGCGAGCGATCTTCAGTGTTTGGCTGACCAGCAGGTTGCTGGCCGCGCTGGCTCCGTTGTCGTTTCAACAGATTACCTAGGGGGACCATTGCATCTTTGCCAAGCACCGGTGCCCCGTCTCCTCCTACAAGCAGCAAATGACAACCTTCATCAACAGCAGCCTGGAGCAGCTCCATAGAGACCGCGTGACTGAAAACACATCGGCCCTTTTCCCAGAGCTCGACTGTCGCGACCGGCCCTTTCATTCCGTTTCCTGTGAGTTCAGTTAGAGCAAGGACGACAGAATACACTCGCGCTCGGCTCACCACCTCATCGCGGTATTGGAAGGCTGTATGTCTTCCTGCATTCCCAGCTTGCGGCCGCCCCTCTCAGTAACAGCCCCGACGATTAGTAGCCAAATCAGCCCCGCGTCCAAATTCATCCGTACGCGCAAAGTACGCCCTACACCCCACATGAAACCGTCAGAAATCACGTACAGGGCAATTTTTAGGCTATGACCAAGGATTACAGTTTTTATCCGATGTTATTTTTAGCACTTTTCTCTTACGCCTGACCTATACTATTACTGTAATTACTCGTTACGTAACACAAGTAACAAAAGTGCGTCGGTAAAATGCCACCTAGCATAGTTTTCGGATGCTGTCAAGAAAAAAGGAGGGCTGCCATGAGCCGCGTTGGGATCACAAAAGAGGAGGTTCGCCAGGCGATTGGGCAACTTCGGAAGCAGGGTTCCCCGGTTACTGTGCGCTCCATACAGGCCATCACAGGAGGCTCCTACTCCACAGTGCAGAGGCTCTGGAAGGAACTCCGTGATGAGGAAATTGAGATGCTGGGCGATGGCGGGCGCATCCAGACCGAGCTGCAGGCCTTGGTAAACGCGCTTCACGACAAGATGAAAGAGAACTCCGAGCGGATCGTTCGTGAAGGCGAGCAACGCTGCGAGGCCCAAGTCAAGGAAATGGAGGATGTCCTGGATGCCGAGCGCGTTGCGCACCAAGTCACCGTCGATCAGCTTGCGAAAACTGAAGGCACCCTTGCCGATCGCGAACGACTGCTGGGCGAACTGACTGACCGGTTGAATTCGGCCAACATTGAGTTGGCCCGTATGGCACAGGTGCTAACCGATACGCAACGCTCGCTAAAGGAAGAGAAGAGCTCGACCAGCAAGCTAACCCACGACCTACAAGCAGAGCGGGATGCTCATGAGCACTATCTCGCAGCCCTGAACGAGCAACGCCGGCAGGAGCAGGCGACTTTCGATAACGCGCTGACCTCTCTGCGAGAAGACAACCGCACCCTCTCGGCAGACAACATACAGCTGAGAGGGGAAATCCTGAGCCTGAATAAGCAACTGTCTGGTATGACCTCCCAGTTGACCGATCTGCAAGCGCAGAACAGGAGATTGACGCTTGAGGCTGACAGCGCGAAGGACAAGCTGCAGGTGGCGGAGCAATCACTCATGAACTTGAAGATCGAACTCGCCACGGTAAAAACTCGGCACTCGGAGGCCGAAAGGCAGCTTGAAAGCGCCATCAAGGAGAGACGAGAGACCGAGGAGCGACTGGTGGAAGCAAAAGCCGCTGCTCGAACTCAGAACAGCGAGGTGAGACGCCTTTCCGCCCAGCTGGAAGGCATGAAGGCAGAGCTTTCCTCCGGCACTAAGCCCGCGGAAGGACGTGGTACAGAAGGTAACACCTGAGGGCCTGGCAGATAGCCACCAGTTGTGCTGAATGGCATCATTCGTGTCGGTCGTTTGGCTCAACGGGGTTCCCAACCGCCGCTGGCCATCGATAACGCAGACAGGCGATCAACAAGTAAAGGATGATCTCGATGCAACTTCGTGCAGCAGCCTCCGGCCTGCTTCTGGCCCTCCTGGCCGGCCAAACTGTGGCAGCAAGCTTTGACTGCTCCAAGGCCAGCAGCTTCCCCGAAAAAGAAATCTGCCGAGATGGCTACCTTTCCGGGTTGGACGATTGGTTAGCCAGATCCTATAAGACCGCCCTGGAGGTAAATCCTGACCAGTATGAGGCGGTCCGTCAGTCGCAGCGTGAATGGCTCGCGACAAGGGATGCGTGTACTGACCAGAAGTGCCTCGACAACACCATCGGTACCCGCATCCAGGCGCTGGATCAATATGTGACGGCAGAGAAGGGGAAAGCGGCATCGGCTTCAGCCCAGGCCCAGTTCATCAAGCACCAGGAAGAGGAGGCTATGAGGCAGCGACAAACTGCGGAGCGCCTGGCGGCTGAAGAAGCAGCTCGACAGTCGCAGATCGAGTATCAGCGCCAGCAGGCGACCATCGAACTCCAGCAGAGCATTCAGGCCGCCCAAGCGATCGAAACTCAACGTGCTATCGAGAACCAGCAGACACCAGCCCAGATCCCGCAGTCCCAACCATCTCAACAGGTTGCGCAAACTTCGAGTGCAACCTCGACCTCGCCGTCATACCGCGCGCCGGAGAAATCACTGTGGCAGCAGTTCAAATCAAGCCCGGCCTGGAAGTACATGCTTCTGGCGGGTGCACTTCTGACAGCTTGGGCGATGTGGAGGCACCATCAGGGGCAGGCAACCATCTACAACGACTACACGGATGCCGCGATTACGAACCTCTTGCCAGCTGCAGGCGTGGTACTGGCCTTCTTGATGAATTGGCTCGAGCTGCCTCGACAACTTGCAATGGTCGCAGGCCTAACGGGTTTCATCCTTGCGTTGATGTTCGCGGTGTATGCGTCAGTGCGAACCAATCAGGGATGGCTGAGCATCAGCCTGTCACTCATCGCCAAAATGACTCTGGTGTCTGTGTTCTATGCGGTGCTCGGCGCATTGGTGGCATCACTATTTGTAAGCACCAAGTACAAAGGGGAGTCCCAGGCGAGAGCGAATGCAAGGAATCGAAGGGAGAAGAGAGAAACGATGGCCATGATCGCCGCGCTCACTACAGCCTACACCTTCCTTTCGGCTTGGCTGTGCCGGCGGCAAGAGTTCATCCCAGTTTCTGAATGCCTAGCTTTTGACTCGACCCCAAGCGTTGCTTAAGTCATCCCCGGAGGCGCGGTCACCGCGCCTCATGCAGATTCAGCCTCGGCGGCATCAATGTCCTCCGCATCCTCTAAGTCATCACCTACATCCGTAAGGATCTCCAGCTCTGAACGGATGCGAACCTTCGCTCCGATCTTCAGCCCTCGGACTATTTCGTCCCCGTCATCGTTCCTGGAGATGTCCCAACCAGGTTCAATCCAGGCCTTCGCCTGCCAGTCTTCGAATCGCTTTTTGAGATCCGACTTCACCCGCCGCTTGACCTTCTGATACTCGGATTTTGAACCGCTGAATTCGTGGTACTTCTCAAGCCCAATAGGCCATACGCCATCTCTATGGGATGCGATGAAGGGCAAAAGCTTGGTCCCAAATCGATCCAATTGATCCATGATCTCAAAGGGCACCAGGGTGGTATTCACACCATCGAAGAAAATTGCAGCGATCGGGTCAAGGTTAAGCAGTAGTCGCCCTGTCTTGTGGTTCTTTGCCTGGTTGGTCAAGAACCGCATGCTGATATCGACCACCGTATCATCTGACTCAATTGCCGCCGCGATTTCCTTGATCTGATCGCCGTAGCGATTCTTGATGTACTCGAGAAAGAAGTCCCTATCAGGCAGCCCGAGCGGCGGCCGTGTGAGCAGGTTGTAGAGTCTCTTCAGAGCAGGCTTGCTTGATATCCGCAGTTCGCCGCCGGCGAGGTCATCAAGAATCCTTCTGGCCTTTTTGAAATTCGCACCGGAGTCGTCGAGCTTGAGCCAGCGACAGACATCAGCCTGTTTGACTTTGACGGACTGGGTCAGTGATCTGCCGCGGGCCAGCACCATGATTCGGGCAAGGACGAGTTCGTGATCAGTAGACAGCGCCGGACCGCGGTACCAGATTGAGCCAGATCCCAAGGAGAAGATCTCTGTCCATTCCTGGAAGAAGAGGCCTTTGGGAATCTTGCCCGCTGAGAAGAGGGCTGAACGGACGATGGGGTTGCTTTGCTCAAAGAAGCGTTCGTTCGTGAAAGGGAGAACGCCCTGACCTGATTCCAGATCGAACTTTGTTTGCAGCTTGAATCGCCTGTCATCTACAGCTACCTGCCGTACTTCTTCAGGTGTCAGCTTCAACTCGGTCATGGCCTATCTCTCTTACTTTTCGCGTGTCGTCCGTCTCGACAAACCTGATGCAAAGGATATATTCCCTCACCTTGATTTTTTAGTCCAAATCAAGACCGTTTTCGCATAAGCCGTTCTGAGATCCGCTTTGGCGGTTCGGATCGCCGGAATCCTGTGAGCGCTCAGAGCATTCCGGCCCGAAGAGGATCAACCCACCTGTTCGGCATCTCTCATACCGTACACAGGATTCCGGTCGATAAAACCGAGCAAGGCTTTGCTGTATCCCATGAAAACCGGTGCGCTCACAAGAATCCGGTTACCGTGGCAATACGGTCCGAAGCTTGAGCGCTCACCAGATTCCGGCCGGGAGAATGAGCGCTCTTTGAGGGACCGCTCAGGAAATTCCGGTCCATTCTGCGGAGTGCTTATCTCCGACCGTGCATACAGGGCTGGAAATACGGGCCGCTCACAAAATTCCGGCCGGCGTATCGGGCCCGGTCTTCCGCTGAAAACCCTGCCGCCTTAATCCTCGGAACGCGCTGTTGTGATCTTCCCCGCCCGGATAGATGCCCCACGAGAAGAAGACCAGGCGGGCATCCGCACACAGAATTCCGGTCACCCTCTGCCTCCCTAGCCGGCGCGCTGCCGGGCGCTCACCAGAATCCGGTGTTGAACGGTGTAGCGTCCAGCGGGACGCTGCGCTCATGAAATTCCGGTGTTCAGACCTCTATCTCAATCGCACTGCAGCTCTTGCCCCCATGCTTCTCATATTTGCAAAGCCCCGGGGGAGTGGGTGTACACCAGATTCCGGTTCACCCAAGAGCAGTCATTTAGCCTTGCGCTCACGAGATTCCGGTCTATCAATCGCGATGATTGGCATGCGCTGGGCACCGCTCAAGAGAATCCGGTCTTGCTGAAGGGTAGCCACCGTCACGCCAATTACCGCTCAAAGGAATCCGGTACCAGTAAAGCAAACCCTGGACACCCGTTATCTCAAGGCCAGCCCCTCTGCACGTTTCCCAGCTCATGGAATTCCGGGAGATCCAGCATGCGGGCCTGGTCGTAATCGCTTCTCCCTGGTCGCCGGAGCCCCTGATGGGGCTGGGATATTGCGTCAACCGCGCGCTCAATCCGCTGTTGCTGGGTCCCGTACCACTCTTGTGCGAGTGCCTTGTTGTACCCGCTCACCAAAATCCGGTCGATCTGCGCATCGCTTTGTCCGACTTGCAGAGCCTGCTTCGGACAAGGCGTACACGAAATTCCGGTTGGTCTCGATGAGCATGTTGGCGCAGGCCGGCAAGATTCCCTGGCGCTCGCAAGATTCCGGTCCCCGTTCCACCTTCATTGCCTCCCCTGGCGCTCAGGAGATTCCGGTTCGAAGAGCAAACAGCAGCGGGCAGGGGCGTTGTGGGAAGCGCTCAGAGAAATCCGGTCTCGCATTAGCCGCATTCCTGGCCTGAACGCCCTCCAGTTCCACAAATTCCGGTTCAGAAGTGGCTTTACCCGCACGCTCACAGCATTCCGGTCGTTAGCCAGGCGGGACTCAAGCTGTATGCAAAGAAAACCGAATTCAGTTTTAACCCACTGATTTTAAAGGCGATTTACTGATTATCCGGCAAAGTAATGCATTTGCCATGCACAGGTTGCGCACAGCTTAAGCACAGGTTATCCACTAATTTAAAGCCGGTTATCAACAGGAGACCGGATTCCAGTGTACGCCACCGGAATCCCCTGAGCGCGACCGGAATCTTGCGTGCATCAACCGGAGTCCTTTGAGCGCTGACCGGAACCTCGCGTACGGCTACCGGATTAGGCTGTACGGGTCCCGGAATCCGGTGTACAGCCTCAAAGCAGCCTACGGTAGACAGGGCTTGGGGTGCAGCCATCTGTCCACACCCTATAACCCCATTCGGTAACCCCGAGAAAGATAACCCTGTTTTTTAACCCGGAAGGTAAGCCGATCGCAGACTAATCCCTGTTGTTGCTTGCGCTAACCCGCCCGCTGGATCAGCGCTTGACTGTCAGGCCTTCAACTTCGGCCGCACGCTGATCGTCCAGCGAGTTGTAGTAGATGTCCTGAGTCGTGCTCATCGACTTGTGCCGGAGATCGGCCTGAAGGTTCTTTGCATCACGATGAGGAGCATCAAAGGTCGCCCCTGTGTGACGAAGCCAATGCAGGGTGGCCACACGTAGGTCGTCAACTTCACAATCCGATCGTCCCTCCTCGTGCATTCGCTTCAGAGCTCGATCAAAGACCTCCTGAACAATGTTCCGCACCTGGCGATCGCTCAATCCTGGGGCACCATTCAACTTTGTGAGGAATGGGGCCTGCTCTCCCTTCAGCGGCAGGGGCGTGAGATTACGACTCTGACGGTACCGCTTCAGGTACTTGAGGTAGTCAGGCTTCACTGCAATGCGCGCTTCCACGTTCCCTTTACCAACCACCTCGTACCACCAAGTTTCATCCTCCTTGACGAACGAACCCATCGTTGGGGTCCATAGCTGATTACCTACCAGGTCCGAGACTCGTAGGTACATCGAGAACAGAGAAGAGACAATGAACAACGTGCGCTCATGAGATTCCGGTGCTTCGTTAGCCATGAGCTCCGCGGTCTCAATCACGAAGTCCCACTGCAGCTGAGTAAGGGATTTCCCTCCACTTCGTTTGGCTGTTGTCCTAATCCAACGACTTTTGCCCTTGATCGCCTTGAAGGGGTTTCCTTGAGCCAGGTCCTCCTGGGTCAAAAATTCGAAGAACGAACTACAGATGGAAAAAACCTGCCGGATACTGCCCTGAGCCATTTTGTAACCAGACACCCCCAACTCCTCGCCGGCTTCCTTGGCTCTCTTTCGATCACTTTTCGAAATCTTTATGCCGAAGGGGCGCCAGGCAGGGTTCGGTTCGTAGACGCCCCCCCTTGGGAGGAACCTCTGGCGTACAGCATCTCCCACCCAGCTCACGGGCGGAGCCACGTTGAAATCCATGAATCTCTCAGCGTCAGACCGGCGCAAGTCCAGAATCGATTTCCCAGCGATGATCCAGGACCACAACAGGATGCGCTCTACCTGCGTGCGATAGGCCTTAAACGTGGTTGCTTGGCCGCTATAGGACTTCAAAAACGCTCGAGCATGGGCGAGGTCATTTGCTGCCGGAATATGGGGAGCGAAAACCTTTAGGAACTCCTCAATCGCAGGCCGCTCTGCAACATACTCAGCAGCCGAAGACGAGAGAAAGGTTTCGTAGGTATCAAACAGTGGGGAAGGGCGGGCGCCACTGTTAGGTGTTTTTGCTGGAGCTGGCAAGCGGACCTCGGAGCAATAGAAAGCGAATACCCCAAGGTTAACCGCGTTGCTTCGTAGCACAAGCCAAGATTGCCCTTGAAGCGCCCAGATCATGGGGCGCTCAGGAAATTCCGGTCCCGGTTTTCAGCGTTTACCGGTACAGAAGCCAATGATTGATTTCACTGCCGAAGACCAGGGAGATCACCCCACCTACGATCAGACCAGGGCCAAACGGCAGACAGCGGTCCTTTCGGCCGAGTCTGATCGCCATCCCCACAGCAGCAGTGGTCACGCTGGCGATCAGCAAAGTCGCGGGCAACACTTGCCATCCACCCCAGGCACCAAAGAGTGCAAACAGCTTGTAATCTCCCCGGCCCAAGCCCTCAACACCGCGGACGACGTAGAAGAGCTTTCCTATCGTCCAGAACGTCATATATCCCACCACTATCCCTGCAACCGCGTCGTGCAAAGACGCGAATACGCCGAAATAGTTGGCAACCAGACCGAGCCAAAGGGCTGGAAGTGTAATCGCGTCTGGGAGCAGCATATCCTTCAGGTCGATCAGGCAAAGGGCTATGAGCATCCACAGCAGCCCTATTGCGGCACAGGCAGCAGGAGTTACACCGTAGTGCCAGGCCAGCGACGCGGAGAGGAGGGCGGTTGCCAACTCAACGGCAGGGTAAGTGATGCTGATCTTGGTACCGCAGCCTGAGCATTTGCCGCGTAACGCGATGTAACTCACCACTGGTAGGTTTTCCCAGGGGCGAATCTTGTGTCCGCAATTGGGACAAGCAGAGGAGGGCGACGACAAGGTGAGTCGGTCAACTGGTTTGCTTGAGGGTAGGCCCAGGCATTCCTGAGCCTCAACGGTCCAGGTGCGTTCCAGCATGATCGGCAGCCGGTACGCCACGACGTTGAGGAAACTCCCAACCATGAGGCTCACAAGCGCAACGATGCCAATGAAGAGTTCTTGGTCTGCTTGGAGTATTTCAATCACGCTATGACAGACTCCCAACCTTTGGGGATGAAACCAGGGACGTAGCGGCGAAGGGACTCCATCATTTTGTCGAGAGTAGCCGGCTTCACGATGTAGCCGGCAGCGCCAGCTTCGACTGCCAGGCGCTTATCTTCCTCAGCGGCTTTGCTCGAGAGAACGATGATCGGCGTGATGCTGAGCTCGCCATGGCCCGAGCGGAGTTCTCGAATGTGGGAAAGGCCGTTGTGCCATTCGCCCAGGTACACATCCATGAAAATGACATCGGGTTTGAACGTCGGCACCACCTGCAGGAGCTCCTGCAAGGTACCCACCATTTTGACTTCATCGAACAGTTGATCCGCGCATTTCTGGGATACGTAGGCGTCGGTGCGAGAGTCGTCGACAATCAGGGCCTTGGACATAATGACCTTCCGTTTGTTGTGAATGCTGGAAACCCATATCGAGCACGATCCAGCGGGCAACGTCAGCCTATCGACGCCCTTGGCCAGGTCAAACCAAAACAGGGGGCCGGAAAACGTCGGCCAGGGTAGGCGGCGATGAGCACCTGCAGTCAAACCAGAATTACGCCTCCAATTGCTGGCGGGTTAGCTGCAAGCAACAGCGGGGTGCGATGCTCGGTTTAAGCCTTGGGGTTAGAAGCAATGTGGTTATTAAACGTGGGATTACGAACTGGGGTTATAGGGTGTGGATAGATGGCTACAACACGCAGCGGGCTTGTGTTTACAGTGCATCTTGACGCGCACAGCTTTCCGGTGTTAGTACACATTATTCCGGTGACCGCTCATGGATTTCCGGTGACCGTACATGCTAATCCGGCCACCGCACATAGAACTCCGGTAGGCGCTCAACAAATCCCGGTCCCGCACATCGAATTCCGGTAGCCTGTTGATAACAAGGCCATTTTCTGTTTACAACCTGTATATAAAATGTACGTAACTCCGCATTTCCGCTTAACTTATAAATCGGAAGTCCGAACGGAATAGTCTTTCGTCAATATATAAGGGCAGGGTAAAGATGGATCTTTCCCTGTGTCTTGCTGTCTTTACGTCAACCCCATAATTGGCGGTGCTTGTACGATTTATGGATCTTTGAATTGTCTGGCGATGAATGCCCGTTGTTTCGGATCGAAGACATGTATTAACACCTTTTCCTGGAACCCATTGCCATTACTGATGTACACCGGCTGCCGGAATACCACCAACGGCTTATTTGGCAAGCCAGCAACAAAGCGCTGGGCCTTTCCAAAGAGTATTTTGGGACGCTGCTGCGCTTGGCCTGGCGAGAAAGAGTTCGTGGGTGATCCTTTTAAACGCCGGCCATTCGCTACGAAATCTATCTTCACAGGCTTTCCGCGGAAGGCCTTTTTGCCGTGAACGATGAAGGGCACGGCCTCGTTAGCGTAGTTGTGCACCCTAATCTGGCGTTTGCCGGCATGGTTGTGAGGATTATTGGCTAGCTTCTGTACATGCGAGTGGCCGCCGCGATTAAAGTCCCGCGCCAATAGTTGTCCATCGTTGACCTGGGTGTTGGGAAACGGCTGGGAGGCGCACAGCGGACTGATGAGGCAACTGGTCAGCAAGGGAATCAGTGTGAGCGAACGCATGTTGGGACCTCCGTTCGGATTCCCCGGAATACCCACAAATGAAGTATGGCACAGTCAGTTCAGCCTGGTGTTAGGCCCATTCTGAGTCTTCGCACTCATGCATGAGTGATGTAGGTGACTCTTAAATATCGTAATTATGCTATCTCATTGAATTTATTATAAAAAAACCTAAAGTGATTTTTATATCCTGTAAAAAAACAAACTAAAAGGTATTTTTTACATTTTTCAAAGACCAGCTACGCTGATAACGAACTGTGATCTATCGAAGGATGCAGGGAGGGAACATGGGGCAAATTTTGCTGCGGGAGGGCTTGGTTGTCGTCGCGAGGGGGCATGTAGCAACAGTTAATAAATGCCTTCCTAACTTGACGATTGAGGTTGTCCTAAAAAAAGCAGTGAAAAGTTAGTTGTCGATATTGACGAAATTGAGCATTTACCCTCAAGGGATGAGGATAATATTAATCTGCTTCAAGTTGAGTCGCTGTCAAGCGAGTCGGTAGTGCCCCTGGAGGAGTTGCAGGCCGCTCAGTCACAGTTCGACTTAATAAAGAGATACTTGGCAAAAGAACTCAACTTGACTCAGGCGCTAGAGCAAGCCGGCGTCTCAAATGGTACCTTTTATAGAAACATTAAGTTTTATGATGAAGAAATTGGTCCAGCGTCTCTGCTAAGGATGAAGAGAGGGAACAAGAAAGGCTCTAGAAGACTCATTAAAGATGTCGATGACGTAATAAAACAGGCAATCAAAGAAGCGTACATAGGAAAGTCGGCAACCATAGGGAAATCCTGAAGAAGACTTCCTGATTTTGGCAAAATGCCCGGACTCCACCCGCCGAGTTTTCCGATGAAGCAAATGACCTTCGCCGATGCCGAGTACGCCGGCAAGCGTAAGCAGACCCGCAAAGAGTTGTTCCTGATCGAGATGAATCAGGTGGTGCCGTGGCAGGGTTTGATTGCCCTGATCGAGCCACATTACCCGAAAGGTGATGGTGGCCGTCCGGCCTACCCGTTGATGGCGATGCTGCGCGTACATCTGATGCAGAACTGGTTTGGCTACAGCGATCCAGCGATGGAGGAAGCGCTGTACGAGACCACCATCCTGCGCCAGTTCGCCGGACTGAGGCTGGAGCGCATTCCCGACGAAACCACGATCCTCAACTTCCGTCGTCTGCTGGAGAAACACGAGCTGGCTGCTGGCATCCTGGCCGTGATCAATGGCTGTCTGGGTGATCGAGGCCTGTCGTTGCGCCAAGGCACCATTGTCGATGCCACGCTGATCAATGCGCCGAGTTCGACCAAGAACAAGGACGGCAAACGCGACCCAGAAATGCACCAGACCAAGAAGGGTAACCAGTTCTACTTCGGCATGAAGGCGCACATCGGTGTCGATGATGAGTCGGGTCTGGTGCACGGCGTGGTGGGCACGGCGGCCAATGTGGCGGATATCACCCAAGTCGACAAACTGCTGCACGGCGAGGAAAACATGGTCGGCGCCGACGCGGGTTACACCGGCGTCGAGAAACGCCCTGAACATGAAGGCCGAGAGGTCATCTGGCAGATTGCCGCCCGCCGCAGTACATACAAGAAGCTGGGTAAGCGCAGCCCTTTGTACAAAGCCAAGCGCAAGATCGAGAAGGCCAAGGCCCAAGTGCGCGCCAAGGTCGAGCACCCGTTCCGGGTGATCAAACGGCAGTTCGGTTATGTGAAGACGCGCTTCCGTGGTCTAGCGAAGAACACCGTGCAACTGGTGACACTGTTTGCGCTGTCGAACCTGTGGATGGCACGCCGACACTTACTGAGCAATACGGGAGAGGTGCGCCTGTAATGACGAATTATCCAAGGTGAAGCGCCATTTTTGTCGTTTGACAGTCGCTCACCGGTACACCAAGGGGATGCGCTCAGATGAGCCAGGAGATCGAGCGGTACCTGCAGGCCGGTACCCGCGCTAACACGCGGCGCAGCTACCAGCAGGCGCTCGAACACTTCGAAGTCACCTGGGGTGGCTTTCTGCCGGCGACCAGCGATGCCATCGTGCGCTACCTGGTCGATCACGCCGCCACGCTGTCCAGTAACACCTTCAAGCTGCGCCTGGCGGCACTGGCGCAGTGGCACGTCAGCCAAGGCTTCCCTGATCCGACCAAGACCCCCTGGTCCGCCAGATCCTCAAGGGAATCCGTACCCTGCATCCGCGTCAGGAGAAGCAGGCCGAGCCGCTGCAATTACGCCAACTCGAGCAGTGCGTGTTGTGGCTGGAGCAGGCCGAGGGGAGAGCACGAGCGGAGGACGACTGGCCGCGGTTGCTGCGCTGTTGTCGCGATCGTGCGTTGATGCTGATTGGCTTCTGGCGGGCGTTTCGCAGCGATGAGCTGTGCCGCCTGCAGGTCGAACACATCCAGGTGCGGACCGGGGAGGGCATGCAACTGTTCCTGCCCTGGAGCAAAGGTGATCGGGACAACCAAGGCCAGACCTTCAACGCGCCGGCGCTGGCCAGGCTGTGCCCAGTACAAGCCTACGTCGACTGGATCAGTCTTGCGGGTATCGCACGCGGGCCGGTATTCCGTGGAATTGATCGCTGGGGGCACTTAGGTGAGCAGGGCTTGCACCCAAATAGCGTTGTCCCACTCATGCGCGCCGTACTGCAGGCAGCAGGGCTGCCTTCGGAGCTGTACAGTAGCCACTCGCTGCGCCGCGGGTTTGCCACCTGGGCCACCCGCAGCGGCTGGGATATCAAAGCGCTGATGCAGTACGTAGGCTGGAGCGATGGGCAATCCGCATTGCGCTATGTCGAGAGCACAGGAGTGTTCCCTGGGCAACTGAGTGCGCTACAACACATCTCAAACTGGCCCGAGGGACTGCCATAAGACCGCCTTCCGCGGCCCCGATCTGCACCTAGCTGCGCACTGGGAACACCAGCTCGTCATGTGCGGTGCAAATGAGTCGATGATCCAGCACATGGAAAATTGCAGGGTTCTTGGCATCCTGGGCACCCACAAAGAAGAGGTAACTGCGGGATGCCTGCTTGTCTTTTTTGGCTTTTATGTTCTCTTGCCGGGCTATTTCCAGCTCATTTTTCAGTCGCCCGCGGGCAGCTGCTGACCACTCGCTCCAAAGGACGACCACCTGGTAAGGCGTTAGTTTTTTCTCTTCCCATTCGCCCGCGTTGAGTGAAATGGTCAAGTGTTCATGCTACAAAGACGCGCTGAGGGAACGCTGGTCGAGGCAGTCCAGGTTGTACTGCCTGCGAGGCTGAATGGATCCAATGACTGGACGATGGAGAAGCTGACCGAGCTGATAAGGGTCTATGACCGGGACGAACGAGTCTTGGGCTACGACTTCAAAACGGCATCAGGCCAGACCTACTCGCACAGAGATTGCCTGTACTCACAGGACGGAGCCAAGCACCAGGTCTATTGTTCGATGATGTGTCCCGCATGAGATGGTCGCCACCTCTGGTGGTTCTTGGCAGGGCCACTCACGAGGTTTGACAGGACAATGAAGGCTCTTCCGGAGAAAATCCTGGACATCATTCAACAGCTTCCAGAAGGTGAGGTTCTGACACCTAGCAGATTCCTGCATCATGGTTCTCGCCATGCTGTGCAGCGAGGACTCTCTCGCCTGGTCGAAGGTGGAAAGCTGTTTCGCGTTGCTCGGGGCATTTATGTTGCCGCAGTCGAAACTCGGTTCGGCGTGCGCCCGCCGGCACCGGAGAAGGTTGTCCACTCGCTGGCTAATGCGCTGGGTGAAGTGCTGGTCGACCACGGGGCTCGTGCCGCGAATAAATTAGGGCTGAGCACACAGGTTCCAGTTCGCTATGTCTTTCTAACCGACGGACGCTCTAGGGAGCTTCAGGTAGGCAAGACCACCGTGTCGATTCGGTATGCGCCTCGATGGTTGATGGCTCTAGGCGCTACTGGAGCGGGGGAAGCCATTCGAGCATTGGATTGGATTGGCGAGGCAAGCGTGGGGTATGCCGTTTTCAAACTTCATAAACTACTACCCGAGAGCGAATGGGGTGATCTGGTGTCAGCTCACCGCTCGTTACCTATCTGGATGGCGAATGCAATCTGCGCTCAGTCGAGTTGCACCCACCCTGTCAAGTTGGGCTAGCGGTTTAGCTGTAGCCTACTTACCGCCAGATCGGCATCATCTGGAATGGGGCAATTCGATGTGAAAGCCCGTGAGGCCGGCGGCTGAGGTGCACCAGATGCGGCCTTTGTGAGCCTCAATGATGGATCGGGTGATGGCAAGTCCGAGCCCGGCGTTGCTCGGGCTTCCCTCCCGCCGAGCGGGGTCGACCCGGTAAAAGCGGTCGAAGAGCTTCTCTAAATGCTCTGAGCTAATTGTGTCCCCTGGGTTCTCGATGCTGAAGGTGGTGGAGTCCGCTGCCTGGCGGATCAGAACCGAAATTGTCTTTCCCGCCGGCGTGTAGCGCAGCGCATTGGACAACAAGTTGGATAGCGCACGATCAAGCATAAGCCGATCTCCCAGTACTTGGCCTGTGCCAATGAGCGATAGTCCAATTCCGTGCTCTTCGGCCAGTAGATGGTAGTAGTCAAACAGTTTGAAGACTACGTCAGCCAGTTCGATCCTGGCTTGCTCTGGGATGATTAAGCCATTATCAGCCTTGGCCAAGAACAGCATGTCATCAATCATTCGTGACATGCGCTTAAATTCTTCCAAGTTGGAGTAGAGATTCTCCTCGTAAGCGGTGATGTCGCGCTTATGGCTCAAGATCACCTCAGTATGGGTCATGAGGTTGCTAACGGGTGTTCGTAGTTCGTGTGCGATGTCCGCCGAGAAGTTGGAGAGTCGAATGAAGGCCTCTTCAAGTCGAGCCAGCATCGCGTTGAAGGACAGAACTAACTGCTGAAGTTCTTGCGGTACTGGTTCGAGAGGAATTCGCTCCTGCAATGATCGGGCGGACATCCCGGAGGCCACGCGAGTGACTTGCCGCAGAGGCTTGAGGCCGCTTCGAGCAACCACCCAGCCTAACGCGGCACTAACCAGAGCACTGATGATCAATCCAACCCAGAACCATCGCTGCAGCGTGTCGAAAAAGTGTGTGTGATTGGTGACGTCGAGAATCAGCAGGGCTGTAAGTGGTTCAGGTTGGTCGGCTACCGAAATTTGTGCCGTCATACCGCGGTACATGTGCTGTCCGTTCTGCCACTCCCACATGCTCTGCTCGTTAGCACGCCTGAAGCTTTCAGGAATCTCGACTGCTCTGGGATCGGAAAAGAGAACCGCGCCGTCGCTAGAAAGGATGGTTGCCGCCAGGTCCTGATGCGCTCCCAGCAAGGCTCGCAATTGCGGTAACTCTTCGGAAAGGCTTGCTCCGCCGCGGGCATTATTGAGGATATGCTTGGCTGATTCGAGCTTCTCAACCAGGGCCTGCCGATCCAGCATTCTGAAGTGGTGCTGACTGAGCATATTGAAACTCAGTCCTGCTACCGTCAGAACTGCAATTACCGCAGACATGAACATCAGACTCATGCGTGCTGTCAGCGAAAGGTGCTTCATATTCACTCCGGCGCATCCATCATGTACCCCATGCCGCGGGCGGTATGGATCAGCTTGAGATCGAAATCATCATCGATCTTTGCGCGTAGCCGGCGTACAGCAACCTCGATGACGTTGGTGTCGCTGTCGAAGTTCATGTCCCAAACCTGAGAGGCAATCAGGGGGTTCGGGAGGACCTCGCCGCGCCGGCGCAGTAACAATTCCAGGAGGGAAAACTCCTTGGCCGTCAGGTCAATTCTTTTCCCGCCACGGATCGCACGCCGCTTCATCAGGTCGACTTCCAGATCAGCAATTCTCATAGTGGTCTGCGTAGGAGAGCCATTACCTCTGCGCAACAGCGTTCTGACCCTGGCCAGAAGCTCTGAGAAAGCAAATGGCTTGATCAGGTAGTCGTCCGCGCCAAGCTCCAGACCTTTAACGCGGTCTTCCACACCATCGCGTGCGGTCAAGAACAGCACAGGGACATCTTTTCCTGCCGCTCGCACCATGCGCAGCACTTCCCACCCGTCCAATCCAGGCATCATCACATCCAGGATCAGAAGGTCATAGGACTTGCTCAGAGCATGCTGAAGGGCATCTGTACCTGTCATGACCCGGTCGACATTGAATCCGGCCTCGGTAAGACCTTGCTGTAGGTACGCACCGGTTTTGGGTTCATCTTCAGCTACAAGTAGTTTCATGCGAGCAGATTCCAAAAGTCGGGTGGCCTGAGTTTGCAGGCAAACGGCACCACCAACCAGAAGCTTACGAAAATGTAATCCTGGCTTCAGGTCACTGACAGGGGGCTTTGTCTAGGGTGCAAGCATGAGCACTGGGTTGTGCTCACGGCTCTCGTTAAGACCCAAAGCAGAGTGCCGATTACAGCTTTCCCTGATGGAGACTGCCCCTATGAATTCGTTGAAACCTTTACTTCTGGTTGGTTCGCTGCTGCTTTCTTCTATGGTCTGGGCCGAAGGGGGGGGTGATCGTACCTTTGAGCGCATGCAGCAGATGCGCGACAAAGCGGAAGCCGTGCTGATCCAGGCAGAGAAGGCCCCAGTCGGCGAGCGGCATGTGCATATGAAGGAGCACATGAACATGCTCGAAGACCTCATGGGTCAGCTGCACAATGAACATCCTGCTCCAGGCATGTCTGCCGAAGATCATTTGGCCTGGATGGAAAAACACGACAAGTTAGTAGACGACGTGCTGGGTCAAATGATTCGCGAGCACAAGCTGATGATGGCCGACAAAGAGTGCCATAAGTAAGAGTTTCCCCCATCTTCCAGGCCTTCCGTGATTGCTCCTTTGACCTAGCGGCGCCTCAATGGCGCCGTGCTTTTTTCAAGCTGACGCAATTGTAGTTTTGGGGTCAGCGGCCTGGCAGGAAGCGGGGAATAGCATGAGATTTCCAGCCTACCTAGCGAGGTCTCACCATGAAACGCATCCCTCTTAAACTGCTGATCAGCACCACTTTTCCGGCATTTGCCGAGACCAGCGACAGTAGCAATGGCATTGGGCAGCAGGCCCAGGCGACGCCAGCGACTCGTACCATCTTGGTAAAGATGGACGACATCAACTACAGCCAGAAAACGATCGATGTGAAGCCAGGTGAAACCGTGCGCTTCGTTCTGAAGAACGAGGGCGCGTTGATGCACGAGTTCAACATCGGGCAGGCAGCGTCCCAGCTGGAGCACCAGCGCAAGATGGCGTCCTTGTTCAAGGACGGCACACTGACCCCGACCGGCATGGCCGAGCGCATTGTCTGGCATGAGCGTTATGGCACGGGAGACTCCAACCCTCCAGGCTATCCGGAAGTCATCAAAGCCAAGCATGACGACCCGAACGCGGTTCTCGTCGAGCCCGGCACAACCAAAGAGTTCGTGTGGACCTTCCCTAAGGCGGGCAGTTTGAGCTTCGCCTGTACATTGCCTGGGCATTACCAGGCGGGGATGGTCGGTGAGTTTGCTCTGCGTTAGTCCGGCACCGGTGCTACCCGTTGGCCGCGAGCTGGGTAGCACCGATTTGACGAACCTTACTGCGATGTAGTTTTCACGTCAGCGTACCGCCAGCTGCACCTCATTAGCATCGGGACTCATCCCTCCTCAACACCTCAGAGGCACACCATGAAACTCAGACCCGCTTTCATAATCACCACCCTTGGCTTGCTGCTCAGTGCTGCCAATGCGCTGGCCAGCCCGGGCCACAAGAAAGACAGTATTGGGCAACCGGGAGACGGTCAGGCAGTAGATCGCACCATCGAAGTCCGGATGGGGGACATCTTCTTCGAACCCAAAGCAATGGAGATCAAAGCAGGCGAGACAGTTCGCTTCGTCCTGAAAAATGACGGTGCACTGCTACACGAATTCAATCTTGGCAAAGCGGCATCCCATGCCGCGCACCAGAAAGAGATGGCCGCGATGTTTCAGAACGGCACGCTGTCCCCTACAGGTGTGCATGACATGAGCAATATGGGCCATGCCATGGGCGGCATGAAGATGGTCGGTATGGAACACGATGACCCCAACAGTGTTCTTGTCGGACCTGGAGCAAGCGAAGAGTTGATCTGGACCTTCTCCGCCGCCACCGAACTGGAGTTCGCCTGCAATATTCCAGGACATTATCAGTCGGGAATGGTCGGTAAGGTGACCGTACGCTGACGTTTATTGATACTCGCCAACTCCGTCCAGTCTGAGACACCTATACTGATCCGGCCGCCATTGAAACGAGGCTATTGTCGTGGACCATACCCATCACACCAGTACCACTGAGCCGCCTTTTTGGAAGAGCAAGATTGGCATTGCGCTGATCATGCTGGCCGTAATCGGCATCTTCTATGTAGCGCGTGAGCATTACGGTCATCTTTCGCAGGCCCTGCCGTACCTCATCCTGCTGCTATGCCCGCTGATGCATCTGTTTGGCCACAATCACGGCGGGCACTCCCACTCCAGCAGCACCGCTGTTTCCAAGGACGAAGAAAGGACATAGATCGCATGCAAAAGACCTCCTGCCATCATGACCAGGATCATTCACATAACTCGCACGCCCACTCCGAGAGCCAGCGCGACCCGGTGTGTGGCATGGAGGTGAAATCTGATAGCCCATACCGCGAGAGCGTTGAAGGGAAGACCTATCGCTTCTGCAGTGCCAAATGCCTGCAGAAGTTTCAAATTGATCCCCACTCGTACATGGGCCACTCGTCTCATGAAGCACATCAGCATACGAGTCACCCTACGATATCGGCACCAGAAGGAGCCGCATATACCTGTCCGATGCATCCAGAGATTCGCCAACCGACCCCTGGCAACTGCCCGATCTGTGGCATGACGCTGGAGCCTGTCATCCCGGAGCTGGAAGAGGAGGAAAACCCGGAGCTGAAGGACTTCTCTCGGCGATTCTGGTGGACCCTACCGCTGACCGTCATCGTGACCGTGCTGGCGATGGCTGGCCATTCCTTGCAACTGTTTCATGGCACGACCCAGAACTGGGTCGAGCTGGCTCTGGCGACGCCCGTGACGCTATGGGGTGGCTGGGTGTTCTTCGCCCGCGGCATTGACTCCATCCGGCACCGCAGCCCCAACATGTGGACCCTGATCGGTTTGGGAACGGCCGCTGCCTACCTCTACAGCGTGGCCGCTACCTTGGTTCCGCAGTGGTTTCCGGCGGCTTTTGCCCAGGACGGACGTATCGGCGTCTATTTTGAAGCAGCCGCGGTGATTATCTCACTCACGCTGTTGGGCCAAATGCTCGAACTCAAGGCCCGCTCGCAGACGTCCGCAGCTATCAAATCGCTGCTGGGACTGGCACCAAAGACAGCGCGGCGCATCATGCCCGATGGAGTAGAAGAGGACATTCCTCTAACCCATGTCCATCAGGGCGATCATCTGCGTGTCCGGCCAGGCGAGAAGGTTCCTGTAGATGGCACTGTGCTGGAGGGTGAGAGCGCAGTCGACGAATCGATGCTTACTGGAGAACCGTTACCCGTGACCAAACGGGCAGGGGATGCCCTTATCGGTGCCACCCTAAACACCCACGGCAGCCTAGTTATGGAGGCGCAGAAAGTCGGTGCCGAAACCATGCTGTCGCAGATCGTGCTGATGGTGGCCAAGGCCCAGCGCTCTAAGGCACCCATGCAGCGTATGGCCGATGCCGTTGCGGGGTATTTCGTGGTCGGGGTGATCCTGATCGCGATTCTGACCTTCTTCGGCTGGGGGCTGTTCGGGCCGGAATCTGGCTGGGTATTTGGCCTGATCAATGCGGTGGCGGTGCTGATCATTGCGTGTCCCTGCGCCCTGGGTCTGGCAACCCCGATGTCCGTCATGGTTGCGACTGGCAAGGCCGCTAGCAGCGGTGTGTTGTTCCGCGATGCCAGCGCCATCGAAAATCTATGCAAGATCGACACGCTCATCGTCGACAAGACCGGAACCCTGACTGAGGGGTGCCCCGTATTCCATAGTGCGGAAGGGACAGGCGGTTACGACTCCAATGAAGTGCTGCGCCTGGCTGCCAGTCTCGACCAGGGTAGTGAGCACCCGCTGGCTCATGCCATCGTCGATCATGCGCGGGGTCAAGGCATTGCACTGGTCAAGCCGGACACTTTCGAGTCGGGCTCGGGTATTGGCGTGCGCGGTCAGGTCGATGGCCATCAGCTGCAGCTCGGCAACACCGCACTGATGGACGAGGCGGGCGTCGATATTACCCCGCTGCGCAATCGCGCCGAGCAACTGCGTCTGGAAGGCATCAGCATCATCTATTTGGCCGTTGATGGTCGCCTGGCGGGACTCCTGGCCGTTTCCGATCCGATCAAGCCTACTTCTCAACAGGCTGTCTCCAAGCTTCAAAGCGAAGACGTAAAGGTCATCATGGCCACTGGTGATGGCCTCACCACAGCAAGAGCCGTGGCGAAGCAGCTCGGAATCGAGGAAGTGCATGGTGAGGTCAAACCGCAGGATAAGGAGAAACTGGTCGCCGATTTGCAGGGCTATGGCCGTCGTGTCGCCATGGCGGGTGACGGCATCAACGATGCGCCCGCCCTGGCCAGGTCTGACGTAGGTATCGCCATGGGCACCGGTACCGATGTGGCGATGAACAGCGCCCAAGTGACGCTGGTCAAGGGAGATCTGATGGGCATCCTGCGAGCGCGCACCCTGTCAGTGGCAACCGTGAAAAACATGAGGCAGAACCTCGCCTTTGCGTTCCTCTACAACGCGATGGGAATCCCGCTAGCAGCGGGGCTGCTGTACCCGCTGACGGGGCATCTTCTGTCGCCCTTGATTGCTGCGCTGGCGATGAGTGTCAGCTCGGCGTCGGTGGTCTTCAATGCTCTGAGGTTGAAATCAACGGACATCGGATAGGCTTCCATACCACCGACCAGGTGATTATTCAGAAGCGCATCTGACCGGAAAATGCCGTACGGTAGTTTCCGGTCCGACCTATCTGTCGCAACACATAGTGACGAGGTGACGTTCGATGGACTGTTGCCGCTGCGGGTAGGAGACTGGTCGTCGTTAACCCATGAGGACTCTCCGTGGCCCGCATTCGCAGACTGATTATCAGCAACTTCCGATCTATCCAGGCGCTCGACTGGGTGCCGGCCCCAGGAATTAACTGCCTCATAGGTCCTGGCGATAGTGGAAAGTCCAGCATTCTAGATGCGATTGACCTTTGCGTCGGTGCCCGCCGGGGCGGCACGTTCGGCGACATGGACTTCTTCGCTCTGAACGTCGAAACACCCATCACCATCAGTGTGACGCTTGGCGATTTGCCGGTATCGCTGATGGATATCGATGTTTACGGCGAGTTCTTGCGTGGATTCAATCCAGGAACGGGAGAAGTCGAAGACGAACCGCGAGCGGGGCTGGAGACCGTTATCACCTTGCTTCTGCAAGTTGGTGCCGATTTGGAACCTACCTGGACACTTTTTTCTGAGCGTGCGGAGCAGCAGCAACTCGAACGCACTCTTCCCTGGAAGGAACGAGCGGCACTAGCACCCGCCCGTATCGGCAGCTTTGCGAGTTCGAACTTGTCGTGGAGTCGTGGCTCAGTGCTCAATCGACTTACTGACGAGCGTGCAGAGCTAGGTGCCGAACTTGCGCGCGCCGCGAGGCAAGCAAGAGCGAACTTTGGCAATCAAGCCGTCGGACATCTAACTCAGACGCTTGAGGTGGTGCAACGCACGGCTCAGCATCTTGGGGTTTCGGTTGGAGCGATGCCACAAGCACTCCTTGACGCACATTCTGTGTCGATTGGCGAGGGTGCGATCGCGCTGCACAGCGACACAGGCATTCCCCTTCGCTCCCTTGGCACGGGCTCGTCGCGATTGCTAGTGGCAGGGTTGCAAAGAGCTGCAGCTAGCGCCGCGCCAATTGCTCTTGTCGATGAGGTGGAATATGGGCTTGAACCTCATCGGCTCATGCGATTCCTGGACTCCCTGGGCGCAAAGGACGCTGCCGCTCCGCTGCAGGTCTTCATGACGACTCACTCACCGGTCGCGCTGCGCGAATTGTCCGGCAGCCAGTTATTCGTTGTTCGGTCTGGGCCTCAACGCCACAGCGTTATGGCGGCAGGGGAGGCCAACGAAGTACAAAGTACCCTTCGGAAGGACCCAGAGGCATTCCTCGCCAAATCCATTATCGTTTGCGAGGGTGCCAGCGAGGTTGGCTTCGCGCGTGGCCTTGACCAATGGTGGGGCAGCCTTGGCGCTACCTCATTCCTGGCTCATGGTGGCGCTTATGTGGACGCCGGCGGGGGAAGTCCCGATAACAGTCTTATCCGCGGAACGGCACTTCAGAACCTAGGCTATCGCGTGATGGTTTTTGTAGACGCCGACAAACCTTCGACCGCAGGGCTACCTGAAGCATTCTTGGCCGCAGGCGGACAAATTCTGACATGGCGACCAGGTCTCACTCTGGAGGACGAGATCTTCCGCCATCTCAGTGACCAAGCACTCGATGCACTTCTGGCGAAAGCCGAAACAATAGTGGGTGCAGAGCTGATGAATGCGCACATCCAGACGAAGTCCCAAGGACGTATGACACTACATGACATCAAAGCTGAAAGACTTATTCAGGGCTACTTGCCCGCGACGCGAGAGCTTTTGGGAGCTGCATCTCGTATCCGCAACAGCGGGTGGTTCAAGTCGTTGACAACCTATCAGGAGGTTGCAAGGGACATCGTCGGCCCGTCTCTACAGAACGCCGACCAGGGCTTCATGGCAGTCACGAATCAGCTCTGGACGTTTACAAGTGCCCCTTGAGATCGATCTTTTCGCTATCGAGCGTGGCTCCATAACAGCCCCCGCAGGTTGTGGAAAAACGCAATTGATTGCCGAGACGCTCATCGCGCATAGGCAGAGCAAACCCATACTCGTACTAACGCACACGAACGCAGGCGTTGCGGCCTTACGGGCACGCCTGAGACGAGCCGGCGTTCCTAACTCCGCATATCGAGTCTCCACCATTGATGGATTCTCGATGCGCCTCATCGCTAAGTTCCCAGCGCGAAGCGGCCATAACCCACAGATCTTACAGCTCCACCAGCCCAACACCGACTACCCTGCAATTCGGCACGCCGCCATGCTGTTACTGCAGGCAGGCCACCTTGCTCAGCCTCTCCGTGCCACTTACGCGCGCTTGCTTGTCGACGAATACCAGGACTGCAACGTCGTCCAGCACGCCATCGTGTCAGGTTTGGCCCAGGTGCTACCGACCTGCGTGCTCGGTGACCCAATGCAAGCCATCTTCGACTTTCGTGGCAATCGACTGGTGCATTGGGCGAATGAGGTGCAGCCCCTGTTCCCCGCGGCAGGAGAGCTGAGGATACCCTGGCGCTGGCGGCTGGCCGGAGCTGAGAACCTTGGGCAGTGGCTACTCGCCATACGGCAGCAACTTCAAGTTGGCCAGCCGGTGGATCTGCGCACGGCTCCGGCAGAAGTGCGCTGGGTGCAGCTCAACGCCGGGACCGAAGTCCAGCAGCGGCTGGTGGCCGCTAGAACCGAGTCACCCAACGCTCGGGGCAGCGTCCTCATCATCGGGGACTCCATCAACGTGCAAGGTCGCCATCAGCTCACGAGCCAGACACCCGGCGCCATGGCCGTCGAAGCCGTCGACCTAAGGGACCTCGTCAACTTCGCCAGGAACTTTAACCTGCAGGGTGCCAATGCTCTGGCACAACTTGCGGAATTTGCTTCAAGCGTGATGACGGGGGTAGGTGCAGCAAACCTGCGAACGCGTGTGGAGTCTCTGCGCACAGGACGTGCCCGAACGCCACCGACCCCAGCCGAGGCCGAGGCCGTCGCATTCGTCGGGGAGCCAACACCGCAGCGAGCACTCCTTGTGCTCAACGCCCTCGCCGAACAGCCGGGGGCACGGATGTACCGACCGGAAGTTCTGCACTGCTGCCGGTCCGCTATGCAAGCTGTGGCGGGAGGTACAGCCGACTTTCTGAGTGCAGCCATTCAAGCGCGAGAACGCAATCGACACCTTGCCCGCCCCATCGCAAGACGCTCGGTAGGCAGCACATTACTTCTCAAGGGGCTCGAGGCGGATGTCTCGGTTGTTCTGCATCCTGAACTTATGACCGCTCAGAATCTGTATGTCGCCCTTACGAGGGGCGCAAGGCACGTAGTGGTGTGTTCATCGAACCCCATCCTGATGCCTGTGAACAACGGCTGAGCCTTACTGTTGCGTTTGCGCACTTGACCTTGCCATCGTGTCAAGGTCGATGCTGTCTGTGCGGTAACTTGAGCCGCGGACGAAATGAGGTGAGAGAGATGTTCAGCCTGAATGTTTCGGGTATGGGTTGTGGCAGTTGCGTCAGCAAAATCACGAAGGCCATCCAGACGCTGGATCAGGACGCACGCATAGAGGTGGATCGGGCAGCCGGCAAGGTCACTGTAGAGAGCACAGAAAGTGCCGAATCGATCCGCGAGCTGATCCAGGAGCTTGGTTATGCGGCCCAGGTCAGCGCTTGAGCGCTGGCCTGCCGACCGACTAAATCTCCAGTTCTGAGAGCTCTTTCAGCCCGTGGATACTGGTGACCTCGTTAGTAATACCTTCTTCCCCATCTCGGCCGCGAAGCCAGTTTGAGTGATCGCCTGGCTCGCGCATTTCCAGCGTGTCATAGGAGTAGCGCTTTCGCTTGAACAGGCTTTTCAATGCGGCGAACTCGTGGCTTTTCGTATGCGTCCGGCCAACACACCTTCCTGACCCCGACACCAAAGGCGATGGTGTCCACCTGATTTAAGTGGACACCATTTCTAGCCTTTTAAGCGGGTCTTTCATGCAGCCACAACGCCGTTCCTACTCTAAATCCTTCAAGGCCCAGGTCATTCAAGAGTGCGCCCAGCCCGGGGCCTCGATTGCCAATGTCGCGCTGAGCCACAGCCTCAACGCGAACCTCGTCCATAAATGGATTCGCGTGCAAACGCCGAAAACCATGGCGCTGCAACCTGCTTTCATTCCGCTGCCCTTGCAGCTAGCCGGAGCAAATTCACAAGCCGCATCATTGACTATCTGTCTGGAAATCCCGCACCCGCGCGGCACCGTCAAAGTGAACTGGCCGACCGAAAGCGCTGCTGCCTGCGCGACCTTTCTGCGAGACCTGTTGCGATGATCCGCATCGACTCCATCTGGCTCGCCACCGAGCCGATGGATATGCGCGCCGGCACCGACACCGCGCTGGCGCGGGTGGTGGCGGTGTTCGGTGCGGCGCAGCCGCACTGTGCTTATCTGTTTGCCAACCGCCGCGCCAATCGCATGAAAGTGCTGGTGCACGATGGGTTGGGTATCTGGCTGGCGGCGCGCCGCCTGCATCAAGGCAAGTTCTTCTGGCCGGGTTCTCGACACGGCGCTCAGATGGAATTGGGTGCAGAACAACTGCATGCCCTAGTGCTGGGTTTGCCATGGCAAAGAGTCGGGCCTGGCAGCGCGATTTCCATCGTATAACGCCTGCCATGACCACCCAGGCCGTGCAATTGTCCGATGAGCCTATCGTCGGTTTTAGCCGGCTCTGGCAAGATCGGCGGCATGACTTCGCTGCCCAATCTCGACCAACTACCCCCTGAACAACTGCGCGCTCTGGCGGCGCAGTTGATGCAGCGCGTCGAGAGTCTCGATCAGAAAGTCGAGACCATGGGCCAGAAGATCCACCGCGACCAAACGGTTATCGAAAAGCTGACCCACGAGATTGCGCAGCTCAAGCGCTTCAAGTTCGCCAAGCGCAGCGAGCAACTGAGCCCGGATCAAGCCAGTCTGTTGGATGACCTGATCGATACCGACTTTGCAGCCATCGAGGCCGAACTTGAAGCGCTGAAACTTGCTCCCGCTTCGACCGAGGTTCGGCAAAAACCTAAACGCACTGCCTTGCCGCCGCAGTTTCCGCGCACTCTGATCCACCACGAACCGGACAACAGCCATTGCCAGTGCGGCTGCGCTCTCAAGCGTATCGGCGAGGATGTCAGCGAGAAACTCGACTACACGCCGGGTGTGTTCACCGTTGAGCGGCACATCCGTGGCAAATGGGTCTGCGATCAGTGCGAAACCCTGATCCAGGCACCGGTTCCGGCCCAGGTCATCGACAAGGGCATCCCAACCGCAGGGCTGTTGGCCCATGTCATGATCGCCAAGTTCGCGGATCATTTACCGCTCTACCGCCAGGAATCGATTTTCGGTCGGGCCGGTTTGGCCATCGCCCGCTCGACGCTGGCCCAATGGGTCGGCAACTGTGGTGTGCAGTTGCAGCCGCTGGTCGATGCCTTGCGCGACGCGGTGCTTGGGCATGATGTGATCCACGCCGATGAAACGCCGGTGCAGATGCTCACGCCGGGCGCGAAGAAAACCCATCGCGCCTATGTCTGGGCCTACGCCACCAGCCAGTACTCGGACTTGGCAGCGGTCGTTTACGACTTCAGCCCCAGCCGCGCTGGAGAACACGCCCGCAACTTCCTGCAAGACTGGAAGGGCAAGCTGGTCTGCGATGATTTTGGCGGCTACAAGGCCAGCTTTGAACTCGGCGTCACCGAGATCGGCTGCATGGCCCATGCACGGCGCAAGTTCTTCGAGCTACACGCCACCAATAAAAGCCAGCTTGCCGAGCAGGCCTTGAGGTACATCCAGCTGCTGTACGAAATCGAGAGCGAAGTCCAAGTGCTGGAGCCGGATTTACGCCACCGAATACGGCAAGAAAAAGCTGCGCCGGTGATGGACGCCTTGCATGCCTGGATGATCGCCCAACGCCAGCTGGTGCACGATGGCTCGGCTATCAGCAAAGCTTTGGATTACAGCCTGAAACGCTGGACGGCGCTGTCCCGTTATCTCGATGACGGGGCGGTACCCATAGACAACAACTGGGCAGAGAACCAGATTCGGCCATGGGCATTAGGGCGCAAGAACTGGCTCTTTGCAGGTTCACTGCGCAGCGGCAAACGGGCAGCGGCGATCATGAGTTTGATCCAGTCAGCGCGACTCAACGGGCATGATCCGTATGCATATTTGAAGGACGTCCTCACGCGCCTGCCGACGCAGCGCTCAAGTGAGATTGCGGAGCTGCTGCCGCATCAATGGGTGCCCCGATAACCAGGCAAGGTGTTTGAGCAAATAGTGGTGAGCTAGAATGCCGAATGCATAGACCTCAAGGACGCGCGATGATATTGCAACACAGGCCAGTGAAGGCTGATGACATCAAAACTATCTGTAGCTTTCCCCTTAACGCTCAGGAACTGTTTTATATGTTCCCGAAAGCTCAATACCCTCTGACTGAAGCTCAGCTGTCTAACGCTATTACTCAACGATTCGACTCGACGATTGTCGAGGCCGGGAATAGCATCGTCGGCTTTGCTAACTTTTATCGGGCTGAAACGGGTGGAGTTTGCTGTATCGGCAATGTCATCGTTGCCCAAGAGGCACGAGGTAAAGGTGTGGCGACCTTCATCGTGGAGACGATGACTGCTCTGGCGTTCGACCGCTATGACGCCACAGAGGTGCAGATCTCGTGCTTCAATGAAAATACAGCAGGCTTGCTGCTTTATCCAAAACTAGGCTTCTTGCCCTTTGCTGTCGAAGAGAGAACTTCTCTGGATAGTCGTAGATCAGCACTCATCCATATGACCCGCAGCAGAGCAGGCCGACCATAACCTCACCTTGAAAGCCCGGTTAATGGAGCTGCTTTTAGGTATTCAGTCAGCTGCTTTGTTTCTGGTGTGTCAGTGCTGAGTGGGCAGCGCTGTGCAGCCTAAGGATCAAGGGATGGGATTACTGGACGCTTACGGCTTTTCTCGTCTTCTATTCCGACGACTTTTCCTACAAGCGCCTCCCAATGACCTACGCCGTCGGCCAGCATCGCCTGGTAAGTCTCTGGGTCCAGCAAGGCTTGCTGTTTGAAATGAATGATGCGGTGTGTCATAGACGCGCTCGGGAGTGGCCAAAGAGAAGTCGCTAGCCTATAGGTTCCGGGTCATTCGTGAATAGTTGCCCTGAGCTTTAGCAAACCTTCGTTGACCCACAATTTCAACCAAGTTGCGGCCTGCAGGGGGGCTTGCTCTCCATGTGTTGCGCTCAATGACTCGCAGAGTTCGGCGAACGATCCACCCTCGACGAAAAACCGCAATGCTGACGCCTCTTCTGGCTCCAGGCTTCGGTACTGGCATACGAGGTTATGACGCCAGACCAGACAGTCTCGATTCCCGGCTGGTTGGGTGGCAACGGGAAGCAGATCCCCAGACTTGGCAGCCTTCCACAGCGCCAGGGTGTTGTACTGCAATCGCAGCCATCTGGCAGATGGAGTCAGGGAAACCCTGAATGAAACCCAGTCTTCAGCCGAAAACTCACTGATGGCCTGCAGTGAAAGCGCTTCGACGTCCTGCGCATCGAAAGCCAGTGTAAAAGCCCACTCAAGCTCCGCGAGTTCGCGAATCGGTGAAAGTTGAGGTTCCGCAATGTAGCTGCCAATAAACTCGGGCAGCTTCTCACCAAGCCAGCGAATGCTGAAATGCCGTGGTGGCCAGGCGGTGAAATAGGCCAGTGCGAGTTGCTCGAACGACTCTTCTCCCAGCCATTGCTGCAGCGCCGGGAAATCCTCGCGCAGCACCGCCAGCAGGCGCGAGCGATAGGCGTTATGGTAGATCCGCAGGCCTTCGAGGGCACTCAGCGCAGTGCAACCCCGGACTTGCTCCAAAAGCTCGTTGGAGGGCAGGGCACCATCTGTCAGGTAAGTTTCAAATGCAGTCTGTAAGGCGCTCAGGCTCAAAGGGTTGCCCTCGATATCACGCCATTGGCGATAGCTCGGGCATGCTCCAACTCGGATAACAGATCCTCGAACGGTGGAAAATGATCATCCCGCTCGATCAACGTCGACGTTGGACCCAAGTAGCTCAAAGTCTTGCTGTAGAGCGCCCAAACCGGGTCAGCGATGGGCTGGTCGTGGGTGTCGATGAGGTATTGCCCGTAATCGCTATGCCCGGCCAGATGAATTTGACGAATCCGCTCGTGCGGCAATTCCAAGATGAACTGCCATGAGTCAAAATCCTGATTTCGTGCGCTGACGTAGACGTTGTTCACGTCAAGGAGCAATTCGCAACCGGTCAGGAAACTCAGTTCCGAGAGAAACTGCGATTCGCTCATGCTGGACGTCTTCCACTGCACGTAAGAGGAAACGTTCTCCAGCACAATGGGACGTTCCAGAACATCCTGCACTAGACGCACCCGCGCGGCGACATGCAGCAGGCTTTCTTGGGTAAATGGCAGCGGCAGCAGGTCGTGGAGTTGATGGGCGTTGCCGCGACTCCAGCACAAGTGGTCGGAAACCCACTGGGGCTGTATCCGGTCCGCCAGTTGCTTGAGCTGTCGTAGGTAGCCCATGTCCAGGTTATGCGAACCGCCGATCGACAGCGATACTCCGTGCATCACCAACGGGTATTGCTCGCCAATCGCATCGAGAAAGTAGAGGGCCTTGCCACCGCACACCAGGTAATTCTCGGAAATGATCTCAAACCAGTCGACCGCAGGTCGCTGTTCAAGAATCTGCTGGTAATACTCACTGCGAAGGCCAAGACCGAAACCCAGTGTTTTGCGCTTACTCATTCAAGACTCCAGCAGGGGAGTGGCAGGCACTCCCCGCAACGGCATTATTCGCTGGTCTTGCCACCGGCCTCATCGCACTTGGCCTGAGTCATCAGCTTGAAGCCCTGGCCTTTGCATTCTCCCTGGCCTTTGCAGGCATTTTTGGCGGTCATGCAGTCGTTCTGGCCCTTGCAACCGTTGACGCCGAAGCACTTCACTTCAGCTGCTTTGGTGTCCTGGGCGGCCTGGACAGGCAGGGTAGCAAACAGGCTGGCGGCCACGAGAGCCAGAGCGGCACCGGTAGCGACGTTGGATTTATTCGACATAGTGACAATCTCTCTTAATTGTTGGTGGTCTTATCCGCGGGTGCGAATGACCCTGAGTAGCTTAGGCATCGCTGCCGAGCATGCCCTCTCAAGAAATTCGCAAGGCTTTATGAGGGCATGAAAGACAGTACTGAGCCTTCTGGATGGGCTACAAGAAAGAAATAGCAACCTGACAGAACTGTAATGTTCGGCTCAGGTTGCTGACCAATGTCATCAACCTAAGCTGCAGCCCTGCCCAAGGCAAGCCCCCCGAAGCAGCCAGCCGCCATGGCCGTCGGGC
>NZ_JBIGLU010000047.1:0-32271 GCF_043658375.1 Pseudomonas sp. PsB
GGGCCCTGTGGGAGCGGCTTTAGCCGCGAACACCGGCGCAGCCGGTGCCATGCACCGCGTTGGATTCTTCGCGGCTAAAAGCCGCTCCCACAGGGTACGCGGATTGCTTGCAATTTCAGTTATCTACGCGACAGCGCAGCCCAAAGGGCTGGGTGATCTCCCACAGGGTTTACGCATGGCTTGCTGGCGATGAGCCAGTGAAGGCCACTACACCGGCAGGCTCTGGTACGGCAATTCATCCCCCGGGCTGCGGTCGAACTGGCGCTTGTACTCGCGGCTGAACTGCGAGGTGCTCTGGTACCCCACCCGGTGCGCGGTCTGCGCCACCCCCAGGCCTTCGCCGATCAGCATCTGCTGCGCCTTTAGTAGCCGCAGGCGCTTGAGGTACTGCATTGGTGCCATGTCGGTGCAGCGCTTGAAGTGCTCGTGGAAGGTCGAAACGCTCATGTTGGCGCGCGCGGCCAGCGCTTCCACGCTCAGCGGCTCGGTGTAGTGTTCGCGCAGGTGGGCAAGGGCGGCGCCGATGCGGGCGAAGTGCCCTTGTTGCTCCACCAGCGCCCGCAATACGCCTGCCTGTGGGCCGCGCAAGGCGGTGTACAGCACCTCGCGTACCCGCGCCGGGCCCAGCACCTTGGCGTCCACTGGGTCCTGCAGGCAGCGCAGCAGCCGTTCCACGCATTCGCGCATCGGCGCATCGAGTGCCGCCGAGGTCATCGACTGCGGGGTTTGCGCCTGCACCGCGGCATCCGGCGCCAGGGCCATGCTTTGCACCAGTTCACCCAGCACGCCGCGGTCGATGTCCACCGCCACGCCCAGCAACGGTGCTTCGGGGGTGGCGAAGGTTTCGCACATGAACGGCACCGACAGTGCCTGCACCAGGTAATGCCCGGCGCCGTACTCCAGGGTACGCGGCCCCAGGCGTGCCAGCTTGCTGCCCTGGGCCAGGATCATCAGGCTGGGTTCGTAGATCTGCGGGCTGCTGGCCACATAGTGGTCCCAGCTCAGCACCTGCACCTGGGGCAGGTGCGTGGGCACGAAGCCCGGGCGCGTGGCGAGGCTGCGGATCAGTGTGCAAAGCGGCGCATTGGCGTCGACGTGGCGGGTCAGTTGCATGATGGACCTGGGCAGAGGATCAGACAGTCTGATCATCGCAGAATGAACGCTCGGCGCCAGGTGCTGCATGGCATCTTCGGAGAATCAGGCATCGATGCCGGAGAATCAGCCGTGGGCGAGGCGGCGCATGGCGCGCAGAATGCGCCGCCTGAATCGTTTCACTTCATAGCGAGGCCCTGCATGTACACCGCCATCGGTTACGCCGCCCAGACCCCCACCAGCCCTCTGGCTCCCATGATCTTCGAGCGTCGCAGCCCGCGCCCTGACGACGTCGCCATCGATATCCTGTACTGCGGCGTGTGCCACTCCGACATTCACCAGGCGCGCAACGAATGGGGCATTGCCGTGTACCCGCTGATGCCGGGCCACGAGATCATCGGTCGCGTCACCGCGGTGGGCGAAAAAGTGACCGCGCACAAGGTCGGTGACCTGGTCGGCGTTGGCTGCATGGTCGACTCGTGCCGCCACTGCGAAGCCTGTGCCAAGGACCTGGAGCAGTACTGCCTGGAAGGCCCGACCATGACCTACGCCACCCCGGACCGGGTCGACGGTAGCAACACCATGGGCGGTTACTCCAGCAGCATCGTGGTCAGCGAGCACTTCGTGGTGCGCATCCCGGCCGGCATGGACCTGCCAAGTGCCGCGCCAATCCTCTGCGCTGGCATCACCACCTATTCGCCGCTCAAGCACCACGGTGTCGGCCCCGGTCACAAGATCGGCATCCTCGGCATGGGCGGCCTGGGCCACATGGCTATCAAGCTGGCCAAGGCCCTGGGCGCCGAAGTGACCCTGTTCACCCGCTCCCTGGCCAAGGCCGAGGAAGCCCGTCGCCAGGGTGCCGACCATGTGATCGTGTCCACCGATGCCGAGCAGATGCACGCCGCGGCGGGCCGTTTCGACTTCCTGCTCGACACCATCCCGGTGCAGCACGACCTCAACCCGTACCTGGAAACCCTGAAATTCGATGGCGTGCATATCCTGGTCGGCCTGATCGAGCCGATCGACCCGGCGGTGCATGCGGCCAATCTGGTGATGAAGCGCCGGGTGCTGGCAGGGTCGTTGATCGGTGGTATTGCCGAGACACAGGAAGTGCTGGATTTCTGTGCCGAGCACGCCATTCGTTGTGATATCGAGTTGCTGGATATCCGCAACATCAACCAGGCGTATGAGCGGATGATTGCCGGGGATGTGAAGTACCGGTTCGTGATCGATATGGCTACTTTGCAAGGCTGATTGGTTGCCTGCCCCGGCCTCTTCGCGGGCTCGCCCGCTCCCACAGGTAAATCACAGCTTACGAAGTCTGTGCAGTACCTGTGGGAGCGGGCGAGCCCGCGAATAAGCCAGTACAGGCAATAAAAATGCTGGATCTGTTACCAGGCCAATGCCCTGTCCCAGCCTTTCCAGAACAACCACCGCCGTACCTCGCCATGCGCCCCGGTACCGATCTGCCAGGCCGGCCGCCCGTTGTCCAGGGCAATCACCGAAACGAACCCGGCATGGCTCGCCGCTACCAGGGTACGCCCGTCCGCACTGATATCCAGCGCACTGATGGTCGACCCCAGGTAATGCTGCCAATGCTCCATGCCATCTTCGCCAAATGCCCGCAGGTAACCATAGGCATCCCCCACGATGTACTCGCCGTCGCGCGCCACGCCGGCATATACCCGTGCGCCATCCTGTACCAGCGGGGTACGCGGGTCCTGGCTGTAGTAGTCGGTATCCAGCCCCGGCAAGTCGGCCACCCTGACAGCCAGCGTGGCACCGCTGTAGAAATGGCAGGCATTGACTATCAACTGGTCACCCGCGCGGTTGAACAGCGCAAAGTGCGGATACTCGCTGGCCGGGCCGATTGCCGCCACGGGCCTGAGCTGGTCGTCCAGCACCAGGTGACGGCTGCCTTGCTCACCGACCACGATCAACCGGCCATCCGCCGACACCGCACCGTGCTCCATGCTCAGCCCGAGGCTGATGTCGTCGGGGTCGGTGCCTTCGTCCAGCTCGTCGAGCACCCGCGCTTGGTGCGGCAGCAGGCGGGTCGCGCCGTGGCGCGTCAGCAGGAAGATACCCTCGGCACTCACCAGCAGCACCCGCTGGCCATCCGGGAAGGGGATCAGCGCGGTTGGCGTCGGCGGCAGGTCGAATGGCTCGAACGGGTAACCCGGCGGTAACCCCTCCAACCCCGTGGGCCAGGCCAGGCGCAGCACCTGCGGGCCGCCCCAGCCATCGGTCACGCGTATGCCCTCGGCATTGGCCAGGGCGAAATAGCGGCGGGCCGGGCAGCGGCCGAAGTGATCGACGCCGATCACCGGGGTCACCCCGAGAGGGTCGATGCGCACCACCTGGCCTTTGTCATGCGGCATGCCGATACGTGCCAGCAGGCTGCCATCCTCCAGCAGCAGGACGTTGCCGATGCCTTGCCCGTGCTCCTTGATCAGCGGCAGCAATGGGTGGTGGGCGGGTGGCCAGGCTTCGCGGAAGGCTTGCTGCTCGAAGGCTTCTACGCCAGGCCGGTTGGCTGCTTGCAGGGCTTGCAGCCAGGCATCGAGCAAATGATCGGTGGCTTGCGGCAGGGGCTCTTCGAGGTCATCCCAGCCTTGCGCGCGGCCCTGCGCGACATAGTCGTTGACGGCCTGGGCATAGGCAGTAACCGCCTGCTGCCACTGTTGCTGCTGGGAGTGCTGCTGGTCCATGAGCGGATCGGGCTCCTTGTTGCATACGCGTTCGCACAAAGCGCGCATGTTACTCCTTCTGCCCGCCTCGCGGTTGTGAGCCCCCGGCTTGACGCGTACCATGCCGGGCATTCCTTCCAATAACAAAGCGTGCGTCCACACCCCGGCAAGCGGGTGGCTGGCGTGCGTCCTGTTGCCTTGCCTGCGGAGAAGCGGTTTGCACCCATGAACGGACCCACACCCACCAACATGCCACCCACGGCGGGTAGCGGCAGCTGGCTGAGCGTCATTGCCCTGGCCCTGGCGGCCTTCATCTTCAACACCACCGAGTTCGTCCCGGTGGCGCTGCTCAGCGACATTGGCCGCAGCTTCGACATGAGCACCGCGCAGGTCGGCCTGATGCTGACCATCTACGCCTGGGTGGTGGCGCTGGCCTCGCTGCCGATGATGCTGCTGACCCGCAACATCGAGCGGCGGCGCCTGTTGCTGTTCGTGTTCCTGGTGTTCATCGTCAGCCACCTGCTGTCGTGGCTGTCACAGAGCTTTGCCATGTTGCTGGTCAGCCGCATCGGTATTGCCCTGGCGCATGCGGTGTTCTGGGCCATCACCGCCTCCCTGGCGGTACGCGTGGCGCCGCCAGGGCAGCAGGCCAAGGCGCTGGGCCTTTTGGCCACTGGCACCACCCTGGCCATGGTCCTGGGCATCCCGCTGGGCCGCGTGGTGGGCGAAGCGCTGGGCTGGCGCATCACCTTCCTGAGCATTGCCGGGGTGGCGCTGGCGACCATGCTGTGCCTGATGAAGTCGCTGCCGCTGCTGCCCAGCCAGAACTCGGGCTCGCTGCGCAGCCTGCCGATCCTGTTCAAGCGCCCGGCGCTGGTGATCACCTATGTGCTGGTGACGTTGGTGATTACCGCGCAGTTCACTGCCTACAGCTACATCGAACCGTTCGCCCTGCACGTGGCGCAGATAGGCGGTGAGCGCACCACGCTGCTGTTGCTGCTGTTCGGCGGTGCCGGGGTGTTCGGCTCGTTGCTGTTCAGCCGTTACAGCGACCGCTTCCCGCATGGCTTCCTGGTAGGGTCGATCGGCCTGCTGGCGGCGTGCCTGTTGCTGCTGTTGCCGCTGTCGGGCAACTTCTACATGTTTGCCGCGTTGAGCATGTTCTGGGGGGTGGCGATCCTCAGCTTCAGCCTGTCGCTGCAGTCCAAGACCCTGAAGCTGGCGTCCGATGCCACCGATGTGGCCATGGCGCTGTTCTCGGGTATCTACAACATCGGTATTGGCGGTGGTGCGTTGCTGGGCAGTATCGTCAGCAGCCAGCTGGACGTGGCGGATATCGGCCTGGTGGGCGGTAGCGTGGCGGTGGCCGGGTTGCTGCTGGCTGTGGCCAGCACCCGGCGGTTCCGCGAGGCGCTGACGCACTGATCTGGGGCTGGTGCGTTCTTTGTAGGAGCGGCCTTGTGTCGCGATGGGGCGCGCAGCGGCCCCCGGCGATATCCGCTGTAACGCTGAAATCCGGGGCCGCTGCGCGCCCCATCGCGACACAAGGCCGCTCCTACAGGTTCTCTGCAGGCCTGTGGGAACAGCTGTTGCAGGCTCAAGCCAGTACGGCAGCCCACGCAGAAATCAACAACACCCCCGCCAACACCTGGTTGAACACCCGCAACCGCCGAGGTGCCTGCAACCATCGCGCGCTGCCCACCCCCAGCAGCGCCCACGCCGCCATGCAGGGCAGGGCAATCAGCAAGAACACCAGCGCCAGTTGCCATACCGGCAACGACGGCGCGGCAAACACCCCGACCACCGCCACGGCCATCAACCACACCTTGGGGTTCACCACCTGCAACGAGGCCGCACTGAGTGCACTGAAGCCTTGCACCGTGGCCGCCTGCAGCGGGGCGGCAGCACTGCGCAGCATCTTCCACGCCAGCCAGCTCAACCACAAAACCCCGGCCCAGCTCATCAACTGCTGGGCCAGCGGGTGGCGCAGCAGCAGTTCACCCAGCCCCAGGCCCACCATCAGCACGATCGCGGCTGCTGCACCGCAGGCCGCCACGATCGGCGCCAGGCTCGCGCGCAGGCCAACGCGGGCGCCATGGGCGAGAATCAACAGGTTGGTCGGCCCCGGGCTGATGCTGGACACCAGGGCAAACAGGATGAAGGGCAACAACGACTGCGACATGATCAAGGGCTCCGGATAAACGAAGCACCATGCTCGCTGCCTGCCGCCTTTCAGTCTGGAAGGTTTGAGCAGCGCCTGCGGTAGTCGGCCGGGGTCAGCTGGTAGGCACGGCGGAACCAGCGCCCCAGGTGGCTCTGGTCGGCAAAGCCCAGGGCCATGGCCACTTCTGTGGGTGTCTGGCCTCGGGCGAGCAGGCGCCGCGCCCGGGCCAGGCGCAGCTGGATCAGATAGGCATGTGGCGCCAGGCCGAATGCGGCCTTGAACGCGCGGGTGAGGCGGAAGCGGTCGATGCCACAGGCCTGGGCCAGGTCTTCCAGGCCGATGTCGCGCTCCAGGTTGGCGTGCAGGTAATCCCGCGCGCGCTGCGCGGTCAGCGGCAGGCGCGGGTCCGGGTTCAGGCGTCGGCGCCAGTGCAGGTGGCGGGTCAGGCAGGCCAGCAGGTCGTCCATGGCCGTCTGCCGGACAATGCGCAAGTCCTGGGTATGCACGGCCTGGAAGGCGAGGGCAGTGGCACGCGCCAGGCGCTCATCGTGGCACAAGGTATCGGCGAAGCTGGGCAGGCTGTCGCCTGGCGCGTGTTCGAACAGTGCCCGCAGTTGGCTGTCCACCCAGGTGGGTTCCAGGTACAGGGTCGAATAGGTGAAGCCGTCCTCGGTGGGCGCATGGCCGTCATGGATTTCACCGGGCTCCAGCAAGAATACGTGCCCCGGCGTGCTGCGATGGCGTACTCGCCGGCAATCGAATTGCTGCACGCCCTGCTCGGTAACGCCAACCAGGAAGCTGTCATGCCAGTGCGGGTCGTAGGCATGCCCGACGAAATGCGCACGGACCGACTCGATGCCGGTGTCGGCGTCTTGCTTGAGGTCGATCCAGTTGCTCATGGGGGCGTGCCGTGGCAGAAATCGCTACCTTAGCGCAACGGCCAGGCTCAGTCTGGAACGATTGTGCAGCCGTTGGTCAGCGCCCGGTTACGCAAGGCCTCGAAGCGTTCGCGCAGCCACAGGTGCAGTTGCGCCACCGCTGGCGTGAGCTGCTTGCGGTGCGGGCACACCAGGGTGACCGGTGCGGGTTCACCGAGGTGCTCGGGGAGGATGATTTCCAGCTCGCCGGCCGCGATGTTGGCGCTTACGTCCAGCCACGACTTGTAGACGATGCCTTCGCCCTGCAAGGCCAGGCGGCGGATCACGTCGGCATCGTCGCTGACCAGTGGCCCGCGCACCTGCACGGTGCGGTTGCCCACCCGCCACTTGTCGTAGACCCGGTTGTGCTGCATGTACAGCAGGCAGGCGTGCTGCTGCAGGGCGTCGGGCGTGAGCGGGCGGCCGTGACGGGCCAGGTAGTCGGGCGCGGCCACCAGCACCCGGCGGTTCCAGTCGGCCAGCGGCAGGGCAATGTAATTGGCGTCCTGGTTGAGGCCATAGCGGATCGCCACATCTACCGGGTCACGGTTGAGGTCGGCGATCTGGTCGGACAGGAAGAAGCGCAGGTGCAGGGCCGGGTGCTCGCGGCGGAAGGCGCTCAGCCACGGCAGCAGCATGTTGCGGCCCAGGTCGGACGGTGCCGACACCTGCAGGGTACCGCGCAGGGTGTTGGCGTTGCCATGCAGGTCTTCACGCCCCTGGCGCAGGCTCTCCAGCACATTCAGGGCCGTCGGCAGGTACAACTCGCCTTCGGCGGTCAGGCGCAGGCTGCGGGTGGTGCGGGCGAACAGGCGCACGTCCAGGTCGCGCTCCAGGCGCTTGATCGCGGCGGCCACCTGCCCCGGCAGCAGTTCGGCCTCGTGGGCGGCAGCGGTGAAGCTGCCCAGCACGCTGCTGCGGACGAACAGTTCGAGGTCGGCGATGCGCAGCATTTTCACTCCAGGGATGAAAGTGTTGCTGCATTGTGCCGGTTTTTCTTTTCTGCAGGAAAGATAAGATGCCCGGCAAATCCCCTGTTCATTCCCGGAGTTGTTGCATGGATACCGTCTCGCTGGCTAAGCGCCGCTACACCACCAAAGCCTACGATGCCTCGCGCCGTATTCCCCAGGCCACTGTCGATGCCTTGCTCGAACAACTGCGTCACAGCCCGTCCTCGGTCAACTCGCAGCCGTGGCATTTCATCGTTGCCGACAGCGCTGAAGGCAAGGCCCGCCTGGCCAAAAGCACCACAGAGCGTTATGCCTACAATTCGCCGAAGATCCTCGATGCCTCGCATGTGATCGTGTTCTGCACCCGCACCGAAATGACCGAAGCGCACCTGAACGCCGTGCTCGACCAGGAAGCTGCCGATGGCCGCTTCCGCGATGATCAGGCGCGTGCCGGGCAGAACCAGAGCCGCCGGCATTACGTCGACCTGCACCGCTTTGACCAGAAGGACGTGCAGCACTGGATGGAAAAGCAGACCTACCTGGCGCTGGGTACTGCCTTGCTGGGGGCTGCGGCACATGGGCTGGATGCCACGCCGATCGAGGGCTTCGACAGCAAGATTCTCGATGCCGAGCTGGGCTTGCGCGAGCGTGGGTTCACCAGTGTGGTCATTCTCAGCCTGGGCTATCGCAGCGAGACGGACTTCAACGCTGGCTTGAACAAATCGCGGTTGCCGGCTTCGCAGGTGTTCACCTTCCTGTGAGATTGCCCGGGGCCGCCCTGCGGCCCTTTCGCGGCGCAAGGCCGCTCCCACAGGATGGCATCGCCTTCAAGGCTTTCACAGGCCTCATGAACTGGCATATGTCCGGCATATGCCGCATACTTGTCGGCAAACGCCGGAAAGGAGAGCGCCATGCTTGCCGAAGTGCTTCGCGACAACGGTTACCACGAGTACCGGGCGCGCCTGCATGCACTGCTGGAAATCCCCGAACTCGCCAGTGACTTCGAAATCCACACCCGCATCACCCATGGCTTCGCTGCCACCTGGCTGGTGAAACTGACCGAACTCGGCGTGTTCACCCCTGTGGAGCGTGACCAGATCATTCCCCTGCGCACGCTGAAAACCCGCATCGAACGTGACCAGCCACTGACCGTGGAAGAAAGCGACCGGCTGTTCCGCTCGGCCCATATCACCGCCATGGCCGAAGCCGTGTTCGGTGAGGCGGGCAAGGCCAAGCGCTGGCTGTCCAAGCCCAAGGAGCGCTTCTCGGGGCTGACGCCGATGCAGATGCTTACCACCCAGCAGGGCACCACCCAGGTCGAAGAGATGTTGCTGCAGATCGCCGAGGGCTTCGGCCTGTGATTCTGTGGCGTATCAGCGCCTATGCAGACTTGAGCGGAACGGGCGGTTTGCGTGTCAGCGGCCGCTGGCACCAGGCGGGCCGGCCAGTGGTGTATGCCGCCACCAGCCCAGCCGGGGCAATGCTGGAGGTGCTGGTGCACCTGGAGATCGACCCTGAGGATTTCCCCACCACCATGCGGCTGCTGCGTATCGAGTTGCCCGACACCGTTTCGCAAGCGCAGTTGCCCGCCTTGCAGCCTGGCTGGTCGAGCCAGACCGAACTGACCCGGGGCCTGGGCAACCGCTTTCTGGATGAGTGCTCGGCATTGCTGTTGCCGGTGCCGAGCGCGATCATGCCCAGCACCACCAATTACCTGTTCAACCCGCGCCATCCGCAGGCAAACAGCGCCAGGCTCGAGGTCGAGGACTTCACCCCGGACAGCCGGCTGTTCTAGGGCCGGTTCACCAAAGTGCCGCTGATGCCGCTGTCAGCACCCGGCCAAACACTTCGAGCGCCTTGTCCACTTCAGCGTCGTTGCTGAAGCGCCCGATGCTCAGCCGCACGCTGTTGCGTGCCTGGCGTTCATTCAGCCCCAGCGCGAGCAGCACATGCGAGGCCGCATTGCTCGCCGAGTTGCAGGCCGAGGTGGTCGACAACGCCAGCTCGCTGGCCAGCGCCGCGCTGTTGAAGCCCTTGCTGTCGATACACAGGTTCAGCGTATGGGGAATGCGCTGGTTGGCGCAGCCGTTCAGGGTGACGCCGGGCAGGGCCAGCAGGCCTTCGCGCAGGCGCCTGGCCAGTTGCTCGAGGCGCAGGTGTTCGCTGTCGCCGGGCTGGCCGGCCAGGGCAAAGGCGCTGCCCATGCCGGCAATCTGGTGGGTCGCCAGGGTGCCGGAGCGCAGGCCTTGCTCATGGCCGCCACCGTGCATCTGCGCACGCATCAGCGTGCGGGCGCGTGGCCCGACGTAGAGCGCACCGATGCCCTTGGGCCCATACACCTTGTGCGCCGAGAACGACATCAGGTCCACGGCCATGGCGCTCAGGTCGATGGCCAGTTTGCTCACCGCCTGCGCCGCATCCACGTGCAGCAGGGCACCGTGGGCACGTACCTGTTCGCCAATCGCGGCAAAGTCGGTGATCGTGCCCAGTTCATTGTTCACCGCCATCAGCGATACCAGGCGGGTGTCGGCGCGCAACGCTGCTTGCACCGCCGCAGGCTGAATCAGGCCGGCGGCATCCGGTGCCAGGCGGGTAACGGCCCAGCCCTGGCGCTCCAGTTCGGCCACCGTGTCGAGCACGGCCTTGTGTTCCAGTTGGCTGGTGATCAGGTGCCCGGGCTGGCCGAGGCCCTGGGCAATGCCCTTGAGCGCCAGGTTGTTGGACTCGGTCGCACCTGAGGTCCAGACCAGTGCATCGGCCTGTGCGCCGACGCGTTCGGCCACTTGCTGGCGGGCCTGCTCCACGGCGTGGCGGGCGGCCTGGCCGAAGGCATGGCCACTGGACGCCGGGTTGCCGAAGTTGGCCTGGCTGCCAAGGCAGGCGAGCATGGTTTCGATGACCCGGTCGTCGACCGGAGTGGTGGCGGCGTAATCGAAGTAGAGCGGGGCGCTGGGCATTGGGGCGAGTCCGTTTCTGTCGCCGTGAAATCGGCGATCGTTGGAGCAAGCGTACCCGCTGTTCGAGAGATATTTTTCGCTTCCAGCGGCTCTATTCTCAGGATCTGCAAGAAAAATTTCTCTCTATTGAGCTTTTCCTGGAAAATTTTTCTCCGCATCGCGAGGGGCTCAGCAAAGGCCCCTCGTCAGCCTCTTCAGGCTGGTGCCAAGGCCCTCTCTTCCTCGGCCACCACACGTTCGCACAACTCGGTTATCTGCTCGCGCATCCAGCGGTTGGCCGGGTCCTGATCGGTGCTTTCATGCCAGTACAGGTGCGTTTCCAGCGCAGGCACCTCCACCGGCAGTGGCTGGTAACGCAACTGATGGCGGCGGGCGAAGCGCTCGGGGACGGTCATCGCCATGTCGGTCTGCTGCAACACCTGCGAGGCCATCAGGTAATGCTGCGAGCGCAAGGCAACCTTGCGCTGCACGCCCATCTTGCCCAGGGCCAGGTCGACATAGCCCAGGCCGTTGCGGCGGCTGGAAATATGGATGTGGGTCATGCCCAGATAGTTGTCGAGGGTCAGCTTGCTGTCGGCCAGCGGGTGGCCCTGGCGCAGGGCGCAGACATAGCGGTCTTGCATCAGTTTGACGTGGCGTACCTGCGGGTCGGTGTTCAGCGGTGCGTCGATGGCGAAGTCCAGGCGGCCGGCGGCGAGTTCCTTGGTGGTCTCGCGGCGCTTGCACAAAAAGCTTTCGATCAGCACCGCCGGCGCCAGGCGGCGCAAGCGCTGGAACAGCGGCGGCAGGATCACCGCTTCGGTCAGGTCGGTCATGCTGATGCGGAAGGTCTTGTTGGCCTGTTGCGGGTTGAAGATGCGGCTTTCCTGCACCGAGGTGCGCAGCAGTGCCAGGGCGTTGCGCACCGGGCCGATGATGTTCTGCGCCATGGGCGTGGGCACCATGCCTTGCGCGGTACGCACGAACAGCGGGTCGTTGAAGGTTTCGCGCAGCCGCGAAAGGGCGTTGGACACTGCCGGCTGGGTGATGCCGACGATCTGCCCGGCGCGGGTCAGGTTGGCTTCGGTGTAGATCGCATCGAACACGATGAACAGGTTGAGGTCGACCTTGCTGAGGTTCATGGGCGCCGCTCTTTGTTGGAATTATGGGTCGATCATATATCGGTTATGAATGTTTATACACGCGGAAAATAGACTAGGTGGATGGGGCCATGCTGCTCTAGGCTCTGGCCCATGTACTCCGAACCGTGAAGGTAGCCCAGATGGATTTCGCCTATTCGCCCAAGGTCCAGGCACTGCGTGAGCGCGTCAGCGCGTTCATGGACGCCTATGTCTACCCCGCCGAGGCAGTGTTCGAGCGCCAGGTCGCCGAGGGCGACCGCTGGCAGCCCACCGCAATCATGGAAGAACTCAAGGCCAAAGCCCGCGCCGAAGGGCTGTGGAACCTGTTTCTGCCCGAATCGGAATACGGTGCCGGCCTGAGCAACCTGGAATACGCCCCGCTGGCAGAAATCATGGGCCGTTCGTTGCTCGGTCCGGAGCCGTTCAACTGTTCGGCGCCAGACACCGGCAACATGGAAGTGCTGGTGCGCTATGGCAGCGAAGCGCAGAAGCGCCAGTGGCTGGAGCCGCTGCTGCGTGGCGAGATCCGATCGGCGTTCGCCATGACCGAACCGGACGTGGCCTCCTCGGATGCCACCAACATGGCCGCCACCGCAGTGCGTGACGGTGACCAATGGGTAATCAACGGCCGCAAGTGGTGGACCTCCGGCGCTTGCGACCCACGCTGCAAGGTAATGATCTTCATGGGCCTGTCCGACCCTGAAGGGCCACGCCACCAGCAGCACTCGATGGTGCTGGTGCCCACCGATGCGCCTGGGGTGAAGATCGTCCGCCCGCTGCCGGTGTTCGGCTATGACGATGCTCCCCATGGCCACGCCGAGGTGCTCTTCGAGAACGTGCGGGTGCCGTATGAGAACGTGATCCTGGGTGAGGGCCGTGGCTTCGAGATTGCCCAGGGGCGCCTTGGCCCCGGCCGCATTCACCACTGCATGCGCTCGATCGGCATGGCCGAGCGCGCGCTGGAACTGATGTGCAAGCGCTCGGTGGAGCGTACCGCCTTCGGCCGGCCATTGGCGCGTCTGGGCGGTAACGTCGACAAGATCGCCGACTCGCGCATGGAGATCGACATGGCCCGGCTGCTGACGTTGAAAGCGGCGTACATGATGGACACGGTCGGCAACAAGGTCGCCCGCAGCGAGATTGCGCAAATCAAGGTAGTGGCGCCGAACGTGGCACTGAAGGTGATCGACCGGGCGATCCAGATTCATGGCGGGGCAGGGGTAAGTGGCGATTTCCCGCTGGCTTACATGTACGCCATGCAGCGCACCTTGCGCCTGGCCGACGGACCGGATGAAGTGCACCGGGCGGCGATTGGCAAGTATGAGATTGGCAAGTATGTGCCGGCGGAGATGATGCGTAGCGGGCGATGATTTTTGCCCGCTTGTTCCGGCCTCTTCGCGGGCTTGCCCGCTCCCACAGGAACTGTGCCGCCTCCAAGCTGTGCGCAATACCTGTGGGAGCGGGCAAGCCCGCGAAGAGGCCCTTGAAGGCTCACTCTGGATGGTCAGACCCGCATCTGCGGGTCTTCCTCCTTCTCGCTGACTGTGCGATCGACATTTGAAGGCTGTCTGGATTGAGCACCCTTGATTTCCGGCTTCTCCCCTCGCGTCTTGACCAGCGAAACCACCACCCCACCCAGCAACAACCCGAACGTCACCCCCAACGAAAGCAACGCTGGCACCTTGCCCACCATGCCGTGGTAGAAGATCTTGCAGCCAATGAAGATCAGCACCAGCGCGAGCGCGTACTTGAGGTAAACGAACCGGTGCATCAGCGCCGCCAGCGCAAAATACAGCGAGCGCAAGCCGAGGATGGCGAAGATGTTCGAGGTATAGACGATGAACGGGTCCTGGGTGATGGCGAAGATTGCCGGGACGCTGTCGACGGCGAATACCAGGTCGGCCAGTTCGATCAGCACCAGCGCCATGAACAGCGGGGTGGCATGGCGTAGCGCCTTGTGCTGCCCGGGCGGGGTCTGCTGCACGAAGAAGTGCGAACCGTGGATCTGCTCGGTGACCCGCATGTGCCGGCGCACGAACTTCAGGATCGGGTTGTTGGCCAGGTCGGGGCGGCTGTCCTCCTTCGACAGCGCCATCTTCACCCCGGTAAACAGCAGGAAGGCACCGAAGATATACAGTACCCAGGCGAAGTTCTGCACCAGCGCCGCGCCCACGCCGATCATGATCGCCCGCAGGAACACCACCCCGAGGATGCCCCAGAACAGCACGCGGTGCTGGTAGCGGCGGGGGATGGCGAAATAGCTGAAGATCATCGCCATGACGAACACGTTGTCCATCGACAGCGACTGCTCGACCAGGAAGCCGGTGTAGAACTCCAGCGCCGACTGCGCGCCCAACTGGTACCAGACCCCGGCGCCGAACAGCACGCCGACGCTGAAATAGCCCGAATACAGCAGCAGGCTCTCGCGCATTTCGATTTCCCGGTCGTGGCGGTGCAGCACGCCCAGGTCGAGTACCAGCAAACCGATGACGATGGCCATGAACACCAGCCACAACCAGGCGCTGGTACCGAGGAACGGGGTGGTGAGGAATGTCTGTAGAGCTGTCATGAGCCCCTCCTTCAATGTCGACGTTGCATGGCAACAGTGATCCGACATGGCGGCCTGGCAGCCGTCAGAGGGGCCCGGTATCACATGGGCTTGAGCCTAGACCCGTTTGCCGGTGATGCCGAATGGGGAGCTGTTACATTTCTTTGCCAGGGCGCTGTGTAGGAGCGGCCTTGTGTCGCGAACGGGGTGCGCAGCGCCCCCACGGTCTTGGCATCGCCACAGAATTGCCGGGGCCGCTTTGCGGCCCTTTCGCGACACAAGGCCGCTCCTACACCAGTCAGGCCAGAGCAGGCCTATCGTTCAATAAACCCACACTTCCACCCGGCGATTACGCAGTCGCCCTTGCTCCAGTTCGTTCCCTGCCACTGGCAGTTCATCCCCCATCCCCGTCACCTCCAGCACCTCCACGCCATCGCGCGCCAGCTCACGACGCACCGCCTGGGCCCGCAGGCGGGAGAGCAGGGCGGCGCGACCGGGTGTCTCCTTGGGGTCGCCAAAGCCCACCAGCACCGCCTTGCGCCGCAACTTGCCCGCTTGGCGCAGGTAGTCGGCCACCCGCTGCACATCGCGCAGGGCCTTGTTGTCGAGGCTGGCGCTGCCTTCCTGGAAGCGGAAGTTAACGCTCAATCGCTGCGCCTGCTGGGCCAGGGTGCGATAGCGCGGCGGCATGTCGGCCTGGGGGGCTACAGGTTGGGCCTCGATCTGCTGCGCAACGAAACCCTGCTGGGCGACGATCGCCTGGCCCGCCGGGCTCTGAGCGAAATCGGCCAGGGCCTTGGCCTGGGGCTTGGGGTTGGCCGGCAGGTAGAAGTACAGGCGCCGCGATAGCGGGTAATCCTCGCTGGCCACCAGTGCACGCTCCGGCAGCATGGCCGGCGCGTCACCTTCGGCCACCGCCAGCACCTTGGCCCCATGCACCGCCGCCAGGCTGCTGAAACCGATGGCCTGGCGGTCGGTGCTCACTCGCGCGGCCAGCTCGTCGCTGGACTCGAAGCGTTGGGCCTTGGGCGAAAGCTCGCCGTGCTGAGGCTCCAGCACCAGTGCCTTGAAGGTCTCAAAGGTACCGGAGCGGTCGTCACGGGCGTACAGGTGGATGGCCCCACCGGCAACACCCAATTGCTCCCAGCGCTGTATCTGCCCGGCAAAAATCTGTGCCAGTTGCCCCGTGGTGAGTTGTGGCAGCGGGTTGTCGGGATGAACGATGACGGCAACGCCATCCAGGCCGATGACTTGTTCGGCGGCAGCGGCGCGCAGGTCGCCCAAAGCCTGCAGTTGGCTTGCTTCGTTGTCGTTGATCGGCCGCGATGCGGCGGCCAGGTCGGCCTCGCCATGGCCCAGGGCGACGAAGCCGGTGCTGGAACCGTGTGCGGCGATGTCGATGCGCAAAGGCTGGCCACGCGTATCGCGAGCGGTGATGACAGTCTCGTTGGCCAGCTTGCCCGGGTACTGTTCGATGGCGGTAGCTTGCTGCGCGCGCAATTGCCCTTGCACCAGCGCTGGCAGCAAGGCCGCGCCGATGGTGTTGGAACCTTGCACGCGCAGGTGAGCGGGCTCGGCCAGGGTCGCCAGCGGCAGCAGAGTGAGCAGCAAGACAAGCAGACGGGGCATGCCGGAAGGCCTATGGCATAGAGATGGCCGGCAGATTACGACAGTGGCGTGATGATAATGTGACAGTCCATGGGGCAGTGGGCTTTGCCTGATGCTTGTAAGTTCGCGTCAATGGGGCTGCTGTGCAGCCCATCGCCGGCAAGCCAGCTCCCACAGGGCCCTTGCCAATCCTGAAACCTGCGCTGTAACTATGGGAGCTGGCTCGCCGGCGAAAGGGCCGCAAAGCGGCCCCAGCGGTATCAATGCGCCCCGGCAGACTTGCTCAGGTCACTTTCTGCCCACTCGGTATAGATGCACGCATCCGCCACCGCCCAGCGCACCTTCACAGTATCCCCCGGCTGCATCGGCATGCCCGCCGCCGACAAAGCCTTGACCGTCAGCTCGGTACCGCCCGCAGTCACCACATGGCAGGTCTGGCTCTCGCCCAGGAACAGCACTTCGCCAACCTTGGCGCTGACCTCGTTCCAGCCCGCCGGCAGCGGCTCGCGCGCGGCCTGTTCGGCGGTCAGGGCCAGGGCCTTTTCCGGGCGCACCATGATCAGTGCGTCCTGCGAGGCGGCCAGGCCCGGGGTCAGGCGGATGGCTACCGGCTGTCCCTCGAAGCTGCCCGCGCCATTGCTGCTGGCCTTGATCCGCAGGAAGTTGGAGTTGCCCAGGAACGAGGCGACGAAGGCATTCGGCGGGTTCTGGTACAGGTCGTAACCGGTGCCCAGGCCGACGATCTTGCCATGGCTGAAGATGGCGATGCGCTGGGACAGGCGCATGGCTTCTTCCTGGTCGTGGGTAACGTAGACGATGGTGATGCCCAGGCGCCGGTGCAACTGGCGCAGTTCATCCTGCAGGTCTTCGCGCAGTTTCTTGTCCAGCGCGCCGAGCGGTTCGTCCATCAGCAGGATGCGCGGTTCATACACCAGCGCCCGGGCGATCGCCACGCGCTGCTGCTGGCCACCGGACATCTGCGACGGCTTGCGGTGGGCGAACTTTTCCAGCTGCACCAGCTTGAGCATGGCGTCGACGCGCTTGCTGGTTTCGCTGGCGCCGAGCTTGCGAATGGCCAGCGGAAAGCCGATGTTGTCGCGCACGTTCAGGTGCGGGAACAGCGAATAGCGCTGGAACACCATGCCAATGTCACGCTTGTGTGGCGGCACGTTGACCAGTGACTGGCCATCGACCAGGATCTCGCCGCTGCTCGGTGTTTCGAAGCCGGCCAGCATCGACAGGGTGGTGGACTTGCCCGAGCCGCTGGAGCCGAGGAAGGTCAGGAACTCGCCGTCCTGGATTTCCAGGTCGAGGTTGTCCACGGCGGTGAAGTCGCCGTAGTGCTTGTTCAGGCCGCGCAGGCTGACCAGGGTCTTGCCGTGCGCGTTGTCTTTGATCACTGCACTCATTGTTGTTTTCTCCGCGCGCTCAGGCGTTGGCTTCGGTGCGCCGGCGCAAGGCGGCGGCAATGAACATGACAAGCAGCGACAGGCCGATCAGCAGGGTCGAGGCCACGGCGATGACCGGGCTGAGGTCCTGGCGCAGGGTGGTCCACATCTTCACCGGCAGGGTCTGCAGGTCGGGGCTGGCCATCATCACGCTCAGCACCACTTCATCCCACGACACCAGGAAGGCGAACAGGCCGCCGGCGATCATCCCCGGGCGAATCGCCGGGAAGGTCACCTTGAAGATCGCCTGCAGGCGCGAGGCGCCGCAGATTACCGCGGCATCCTCGATCGACTGGTCGAACAGCTTCAGCGAGTTGATGATCGAGATGATGGTGAAGGGCAGGGCGACGATCACGTGGCTGACCACGAAGGCGAACAGCGTGCCGGTGTAGCCGAGCTTGAGGAACAGCGCGTACACCGCCACGGCAATGATCACCAGCGGCACGATCATCGGCATGGTGAACAGCCCGTACAGCAGCTCGCGGCCGGGGAAGCGGCCACGCACCAGGGCAAACGCGGTGGGCAGGCCGAGCAGCACGGCGGCGATGGTGGTCAGCACGGCCACCTTCAGGCTGGCCAGCGCGGCGTCCATCCACTCCGGGTTGGAGAAGAACTGGCCGTACCACTTGAAGGTCCAGCCCGGTGGCGGGAACACCAGCCACTGCGACGAGCCGAACGACAGCAACACGATGAACACCACCGGCAGCAGCAGGAAGGCCGCGATGACCCCGGTGGTCAGGTACAGGCCCGTACGCAGCGGGCGGCCCATGGCATTGGGAGACAGGAGCATGGCGGTTTACCTCGCATTGCCAACCGGGGATTCCGGCTGCAGCTTCAGGTACAGGTAGAAGAGCACCAGGGTGATCACCACCAGCAGTGCGGCGGCGGCGCTGGCCAGGCCCCAGTTGAGGAACGACTGCACCTGCTGGATGATGAATTCGGGCAGCATCATGTTTTGCGCACCACCCAGCAGGGCCGGGGTGACGTAGTAACCGAGCGACATCACGAACACCATCAGTGCCCCGGAGAACAGCCCCGAGCGGCACAGCGGCAGGAACACCTTCCAGAAATTGGTCCACGGGCTGGCGCCGCAGATCGAGCCGGCCTGCAGCACCATCGGGTCGATGGCGTGCATGGTCGCCTGCAGCGGCAGCACGATGAACGGGATCATGATGTAGCTCATGCCGATCACCACGCCGGTCAGGTTGTGCACCATTTCCAGCGGGGCATCGATGATGCCCATGGCCATCAACGCCTTGTTGATCACCCCCGAGCTCTGCAGCAGCACCAGCCACGAGTAGGTGCGCGCCAGCAGGCTGGTCCACATCGACAGCAGCACGATGTTCAGCAACCAGCGGCCCCAGCCCTTGGGCACCAGGGTAATTGCCCAGGCCAGGGGGAAGCCCAGCAGCACGCTGATCAGGGTGACCACGCCGGCCACCGAGAAGGTGTTGAACAGCACCCGCGCATAAGCCGAGTTGGCGAACAGCTGCTCGTAGTTGCCCAGGCCCGGCGTTGGCTCCAGCACCCCGCGCAGCAACAGGCCGGCCAGCGGGGCAAAGAAGAACAGGCCAAGGAACAGCAGCGCCGGCAGCAAATTGCGGCTGCCTTTCCAGCGCTGGCTCAGGCTGACGCGACGGGGGGCCGTTCCCGGGGCGCCGGTGCCCGTGGGGGCACCTTGCGCGTTATGCAGGGCGTTGATGGCGACTTTCATTTGACCAACCACTCATTCCAGCGGGCTGCGATGGCCTGGCCGTTCTTGGCCCAGTAGGCGAAGTCGAGGGTGACCTGGTCCTGGGCGTAGGCGGTCGGCAGGTTCTGCGCGAGGTCTTTGTCCAGCTTGGCCACGCTGTCGACGTTGACCGGCGCGTAGGCGGTCTTGTTGGCGAACTCGGCCTGGCCTTCGGCGCTGCTGGCGTTGGCCAGGAACTTCATGGCCGCGTCCTTGTTCTTGGCACCTTTGGGGATGACCAGGAAGTCGGCCATGACCAAGTTCTGCTTCCAGCTCACGCCCACCGGTGCACCGTCTTGCTGCAGGGCATAGACGCGGCCGTTCCAGAACTGGCCGAGCGAGGCTTCACCCGAGGCCAGCAGTTGCTGCGACTGGGCGCCACCGCCCCACCAGACGATGTCTTTCTTGATGGTGTCCAGCTTCTTGAAGGCGCGGTCCAGGTCCAGCGGGTACAGCTTGTCGGGGGCTACGCCGTCGGCCAGCAGGGCCAATTCCAGTACGCCTGGGCTGGGCCATTTGTACAGGGCGCGCTTGCCGGGGTAGGTCTTGGTATCGAACAGTGCGGTCCAGTCCACCGGTTTGTTGGCACCGAGCTTGCCTTCGTTGTAGCCGAGCACGAAGGAGAAGAAGAACGAGCCGACGCCATGGTCGGAGACGAAGCGCGGGTCGATCTTGTCGCGCTTGATCTGGGTGAAATCGAGGGGTTCGAGCAGGCCTTCGCTGGCGGCACGCAGGGCGAAGTCGGCCTCGACGTCGACCACGTCCCACTGCACGTTGCCGCTCTCGACCATGGCCTTGAGCTTGCCATAGTCGGTAGGGCCGTCCTGGACGACCTTGATATCGGTGGCTTTGGTGAAGGGTGCGGCCCACGCTTCTTTCTGGGCGCCCTGGGTGGTACCGCCCCAGCTGACGAAGTTCAGGCTGTCGGCGGCCTGGGCGGCCTGACATGCCAGGGTCAGCAGGCTGGCGGACAGCACTGCGGTTACACGTTTGCTCAACAGCATGGTTACGCCCTCGTTGCTTTTGTTATTCGAGGCGGGGCTTGTGGTGCGCCCGCCAACAGTGTTCGGGGAGCAGCTAAAACAAAGTGTCTTGTGGCCGTTTTTGATTGTAGGTGCCGGCCTGCAGATTCAAGGTCTACGGGATATCATATTATGGTATTCCAAACTTTTGGCAAGAGGCATGAGGCTACCGGCCATCACTCCGTCCTCTGCAATTTGCCGCGAACCTTTGTAGGAGCGGCCTTGTGTCGCGAAAGGGCCGCAAAGCGGCCCCCGGATTTCAGCGTCGACACATGAATTGTCGGGGCCGCTTCGCGGCCCTTTCGCGACACAAGGCCGCTCCTACAGGGGCCTGTATCAGCTCACCAGTCCGGGCTCGAAGGGGATGCTTTGCACGACCTCCAGCTCATACCCCGCCAGCCCCGCGTATTTCAGCGGCGGGCCCAGGTGGCGCAGCTTGCCCACGCCCAGGTCCTGCAGGATCTGCGCGCCTGTACCCACCTCCGAGTACACCTTCGATTGCCCACGCTGGTAAGGCCGCACCGGCTGGGTCAGCTGCGGCACGCGCTCCAGCAGTGCCTGCGAGGACTCATGGTTGGCCAGGATCACAACCACGCCGGCGCCTTCCTCGGCCACTTTCTGCAGCGCCGCCCACAGCGTCCAGTTGGCGGGGCCGGCGTATTCGGCGCCGACCAGGTCGCGCAACGGGTCGATCACGTGCACCCGCACCAGGGTCGGCTGCTCGCGGCGGATATCGCCCATGACCATGGCCATGTGCACGCCACCTTCGATGCGGTCTTCGTAGGTGACCAGGCGGAAGGTGCCGTGTACGGTCGGCAGTTCGCGTTCGCCGATACGCTTGATGGTCTGCTCGGTGCTCAGGCGGTAGTGGATGAGGTCGGCGATGGTGCCGATCTTGATGCCATACCGGGCAGCGAACACCTCCAGGTCCGGGCGACGGGCCATGGTGCCGTCGTCGTTGAGCACTTCGACGATCACCGACGCCGGGGTGAACCCGGCCAGGCGCGCCAGGTCGCAGCCGGCTTCGGTGTGGCCGGCGCGTGTCAGCACGCCGCCTTCGCGGGCGCGCAGGGGGAAGATGTGGCCGGGTTGCACCAGGTCTTCGGGGCGGGCGTCGGGGGCCATGGCCGCCGCCACGGTACGCGCCCGGTCGGCAGCGGAAATACCGGTGGTAACGCCCGTGGCCGCCTCGATCGACACGGTGAAGGCGGTGCTGAACACGCTGCCGTTGGCCGGCACCATCTGCTCCAGGCCCAGGCGTTGGCAGTGATCGTCGGTCAGGGTCAGGCAGATCAACCCGCGCGCTTCACGGGCCATGAAGTTGATGGCCTGGGCGTCGCAACGCTCGGCGGCGATCAGCAGGTCGCCTTCGTTTTCCCGGTCCTCGTCATCCACCAGCAGGACCATCTTGCCTTGCCGGTAGTCCTCGAGAAGTTCTTCGATGGTGTTGAAAGCCATGTTGCACGCTCACTGTGGCGGGTTGATTATTATGGTATACCATCATACACAAATATCGCCGTAACAGGAGAGCAACGCATGAAGGCCTATTGGATCGCCCATGTGGACGTGACCGACCCCGAGCAATACCAGCAATACACCCAGCGCGCCCCGGCTGCCTTCAAGGCATTCGGCGGCCGTTTCCTGGCCCGTGGCGGGCGTAGCGAGGCAATGGAAGGGCGGCCTACCCCTCAGCGTAGCGTGGTGATCGAGTTCGATTCTTACGAGCAGGCGCTGGCGTGTTACCGGTCCGAGCTGTACCAGGAGGCTTTCAGCCATCGCCAGGGGGTGGCGAAGGCTGAGGTGATCATCGTCGAAGGGTTCGAGCCCTGAGTGATGGCTGCTGGCCCTATCGCCGGCAAGCCAGCTCCCACAGGTACTGCACAGTATCTGAAACCTGTGCAGTACCTGTGGGAGCTGGCTTGCCGGCGATAGGGCCATTACTGTCGAAGCAGAAACTCAAGGCATGCCAGGCAATTCATGCGGCCGCAGGTCGAACACCAGCACCTCGGCATCCACCCCATTGCCCAGCTCCAGCACCTGTTCCTGCCTCACCCGCACCCCATCCCCTTCATTCAGCACTTGCCCATTGAGCTCGATGCTGCCCCGGGCCACATGCACATAGGCATGGCGGTTTTCCGGCAAGGTCAGGGTGGCACGCTCGTCACCGTCGAACAGGCCGGCATACACCCGCGCATTCTGCCGTACCTGCAATGACCCCTCGGCGCCATCCGGCGAGATGATCAGGCGCAGCTTGCCGCGCTTTTCCTCGGCACTGAAATGCTGTTGCTGGTAACGCGGCGTTGCGCCTTGCACGTTCGGTACGATCCAGATCTGCAGGAAGTGCACCGGCTGCACCTGGCTGTGGTTGAACTCGCTGTGGGCCACGCCGTGGCCAGCGCTCATCAGTTGCACATCGCCCGGGCGGATCACCGAGCCGGTGCCCAGCGTGTCCTTGTGCTCCAGCGCGCCTTCCAGCACGTAGGAGAAAATCTCCATGTCGCGGTGCGGGTGCTGGCCAAAGCCCTTGCCGGGGATGACGCGGTCGTCGTTGAACACCAGCAGGTCCGAGAACCCTTGCTCGTCCAGGTTGCGGTAGTGGCCGAAAGAGAAGGTGTGGAACGATTTCAGCCAGCCATGAAAGGCCAGGCCGCGGTCTTTGGCGTTACGGACGGTGAGCATGGTGATTCTCCTTGAATGCCGGGGCCGGAAGGGCTGCCGTGCTGTCTATGGAGATAACTTTACTGTCACCTATTTCTTTAAAAAATAGTGTCTGGAAGGAATTACTGTCTTGTGATGCGTGACAGTTGCCCCAGGTTTTTGTAGGGCAATTCTGAGTTTTCCGCCGCTCGGTCTCTTTCTGTTTTGCCGGTGATAGCGTCGGGATTTCCATACAGGGAGTTGCTCATGACACGCATATCGATACATGGCAAAGGACAGGCACTCGATGGAGACCTCACCACCACCGGGGCGGTCTGCATAGCCAGCAGTACCAATTATCGGGGGAACGACCAGCGTGCTCTGCGCCTGGGGGACACCACGACAGAGTGCCCGGAATGCAAGAAGCCCGGTGTAATCGTTGAAGGGCTGCCTTTCTTCAACATCGAAGGAAAACCAGCTGTGGTAGACGGGGCGCTGGTCAAGTGTGGCTGTCCAGAGGGCAATAACCGGGTCATTGCAAGGTCTGCGGTTCACTCTGCGGGTGGCCGTGCAACTCAGACAGCGCCATCGTCGCCTACCACCCGGAGTTCGCCTTCCTCACCGGAGCAGACCCCAGCCCAGGCTTTCAGCGCTTTTGAACGCGACTCAATGGCAATATTGGAGCCGGGTTTCCATATCGTGCAGCGCAGCATGTCATTCGAGCAGGTGCTGCAAAGCCTGGGCGCAACAAATAACCTGCTGCCTGTCTCGCTGCTGCAACGTCTGAATCCGACCTTTCCCGAAGGGTTCAAGGCGGGCGAGATTTTTGTCCTCGGCAGCCCGAGTAGTGGCTATGCCTGCAGCTTTGAGGAGAACCAGCTGATCATGGTGGCAGAGAGGGCGCGGGAGTCGCTATCGATTCTCTCCCATGAAGAAGCCAACTTCATGATGGAACACATCGGCGAGATTGCTGGAGTGCTCAATGGGGCGAGCCAGTCGATGGGCGTGGGCAAGGACATGCTCGAACGAGGGTTGGGGCAGGTCAAGGATACGTTGAAGGGAATCGAGGCTCTGCATCAACGAGAGTTCGCGGTATATGGCCATTTGAACAGCCCGAGTTTCTTTGCTGCGCGTAGGGAGCTTTATCAGCAACTCGGGGCGCAACTGCGGATCGGTTTTTTGAACAAGGCATTAAATCTGGGCAGTCATGACACCTTGCGCCGAGACCTCGGCATCTCCACGAAAAGCGTTGTACATCACTGGAAGAAGGCAGGTGCGCCGGGGCAGATACCTGGGTATGCAACGCATCTGGACGAAGTGGCGAAGACTTCACAGTATCTCAAGTATGGAGGCTGGATCGGGATCGGGCTTGGCGGTGGCTCCTCTTATCTGAAGGTTCATGAAACTTGCCGCGCAGGTGAGACCGAAGAATGCAAGAAAATCCGATTCACAGAGACCGGGAGCTTCTCGGGTGGGTTAGCCGGGGGAATGGCAGGCGCAAAACTGGCGGCTGATGCATCCCAACTGGTTTGTGCATTTGGCATATACGGCAAAGTGGCTTGCGGAATTTTGTTGGTTGGCAGTGCTTCATTTGCTTTGAGCAAAATGGGCGAAGGTCTTGGAGAGACGACAGGTGAGTTACTGTTCGAGAAACTCTATGACTGAGTTCACAGCGTGGCCTATCAACTTGCGGCTTGCATTTCTATTGGCGCCCTTTGTCATCGGGGCTGTCGGACTTGGAGTTCACTACCGTTTAACGATGGGGAGGCGCTTTGAGGAGCTTTGCTCGGCGTTTCAGAACAGCCCGGGCCTGAAAGAAGATCTGAAATATTGGACCACGATATCGATCCGAACGAGGGCAATGATTGTTTCAGGCGTTATGCTGGGAGCAGTTTTCCCTGTGCTGGTTGTTCGTAGAGGGCTGTTGAATGCTGAAGACTGTCGGAACTGTCCTATCCCTCTCAAGCGGCGCCTGCAAATCTCCTTTTGGTGTAATGCTGTTGCATGCACATGGGTAATTGCAGCCTGGACCATCATTGAACTCGGCAAATAATAGCCATAAAGAGACCCGTCGGTCTCTTATTTGAAGTAATGAACTGCTCGATTGGAACAACCGTGGAAAGTGGAACTGCATTCGGGCCAAACCCAAGTGGCCCAGGGTCGATATCTACATCGGCGCGGACGGTGCCATAGATAGCCGCACCGATGGCAGATTCATTGAAGCCTGCGGGCCATTTCCGCCATAGAAGCAAAAGACCCGCCTAGGCGGGTCTTCTGGTCTTCGATTTACTGCAGGTGCACTTTAAGTTCGGTGCCCGCCTGGCGCATCGCCGCCTTTACCGCCGGCACCTGGCTCAGCGGGTTGAGCAAGCCATAGTCATGAATCATCCCGTTGTACCGTACCGAGGTCACAGTCACGCCAGCGGCATTCAGCTTGCGGGCATACGCCTCACCTTCATCGCGCAGCACGTCGAACTCGGCCGTCTGCACCAATGCCGGCGGCAGGCCCTTGAGTTGCTCAGTGCTGGCCCGCAGCGGTGAGGCGTAGATCTGTTCCCGTGCCTTGGCATCGGTGGTGTAGTTGTCCCAGAACCATTTCATCATCCCGGTGGTAAGGAAATGCCCCTCGGCAAACTGCTTGTACGACGCAGTTTCGAAGCTGGCATCGGTCACCGGCCACAGCAGCAGCTGGAAACGCAGGGCCGGGGTGCCGGCCTCTTTGGCTTTCAACGCCACTACTGCCGCCATGTTGCCGCCGACGCTGTTGCCGGCCACGGCCAGGCGCTTGCCGTCCACGCCAATTTCCTTGCCATGCTCGGCCACCCAGCGGGTGGCGGCGTAGGCCTGGTTGATCGCCGTCGGGTAGTGCGCTTCCGGCGATGGGGTGTAGTCGACGTAGACCGCCACTGCGCCAGAGCCAACCACCAGGTCGCGGATCAGCCGCTGGTGGGTCGGGAAATCGCCGAGCACCCAGCCGCCACCGTGGAAGAACATGAACACCGGCAGGTCACCCTTCACGTTGGCCGGGCGAACCACTTGCAGTTTGATCGACTCGCCGTTGGCCTGGATGGTGCGTTCCTTCACCTCGATACCCGAGAGTTCGACCTTTACCGAGGCCTGGGCACCGGTCAGCACCGCGCGGGCGTCTTTCGGGCTGAGCTGCTCCAGTGGCTTGCCGCCGCCTTGTTCCAGGGCTTCGAGGAAGGCCTGGGTGTGCTGTTCGATACCCGGGCTGCCAGCGGCGAAGGCGCTGGAAACGGACAGGGCCAGAAGGGAAGCGGTAAGGGTTTTGTGGACAATGTTCATGAGCGAATCCTTTTCTGTTGAATGTTGGTAATGGGCGTCTTGCCTGGCCTTCAGGGCCATCGCTGCGACTTGTGCGTAGATTAGGGAGATGCGCTGATGGGAAAAAGCCGCTATAAAGCGTTTGACTGTCACCAAGAGCGAGACAATGAACCCTTACGAAGATATGCGCATCTTTGCCCAGGTCATGGAGGCTGGCAGTTTCACCGCTGCGGCCGACCGCCTGGGGATGTCCAAGCAATCGGTCAGCCGGCGCCTGATGCAGCTGGAGGAGCGCCTGGGCGTGCGCCTGCTCAATCGCTCCACCCGGCGCCTGGACGCCACGCCGCTGGGCCAGCACTACTACCAGTCGGCGCTGCGCCTGCTCGGCGAAGTGCAGCAGGTGGAGCACGACATCAGCGGCCAGGCCCAGGCCTTGCGTGGCACCTTGCGCCTGAGTGCGCCGCTGTCGTTCGCCATGGCGCACCTGGGCTGCCTGCTGACCGAGTTTCTGCAGTTGCACCCGCAGGTGGATGTGGAAGTGGACTTGAGCGACCGCGCTGTTGACCTGATCGGCGAGGGCTATGACCTGGCGCTACGGATTGGTGCGCTGGAGGACTCCAGCCTGATTGCGCGGCGCATTGCCAGTGTCGAGCGGGTGTATTGCGCGAGCCCGGCGTATCTGGAAGCGCGGGGCGTGCCGGCCAGACCGGAGCAGTTGGCTGGGCATGATTGTCTGCCATATGGGCATTCGCGGCAGGTGCAGTGGCAGTTCAGCCAGGGCGGCAAGGCACAGGCGATCCAGGTGGCCGGGCGGATGCGGGCGAACAATGGCGAGCTGCTAAGGGATGCGGCGATTGCCGGGATGGGGGTGACTTATCTGCCAACCTTCATCGTGGGCCAGGCACTGGCGGATGGGCGACTGGTGACGGTGCTGGATGAGTGGCGACCGCCGGCGCTGCAGCTGTCGGCGGTGTACCCGCAGCACCGACAGGTGGCGCGGCCGGTGCAGGGTTTTGTGAACTTCCTGCGCGAGCGGTTGGAGCAGCTCTGACCTTCGGTATTAGAGTGGGCGTCTTCGCGGGTAAAGTTCCGCATCGGGCTCGGCATTCCCTGCCGCGAAGCGCCGCCCGGTCTCACAGACGCTGCAAAACCGCCGGCCTGATCTCACCTCACTCATACCCCTGCGCCCCGGCAATATGCCGCCCGGCCACATAGCCAAAGGTCAATGCCGGCCCCAGGTTGATGCCACCCGACGGATACCAGCCGCCAAACACGCTGGCCATATCGGTACCCGCCGCATACAGGCCAGCAATCGGCTGCCCAGCCTCATCCAGCACCCGGGCATTGCCGTCGGTGCGCAGCCCGGCAAAGGTGCCAAAGCAGCCGGGCTGCACCTTCACCGCATAGAACGGCCCCTGCTCGATGGGTGCCACGCAAGGGTTTGGCCCCTTGTGCTGCGGGTCACCCTGCTTGCGGTTGAACGGTGTGGAACCACGACCGAACGCTGGGTCCTGGCCGTTGCGGGCATGGTTGTTGAAATCGCTGACCGTGGCGCGCAGCCCTACCGGGTCGATGCCGCAGGCCTCGGCCAGCTGCTCAAGGGTGACACCCCGCTTGAGATAGCCGCTGCGCACGTGCGGCCACACCGGCAGTGGCTTCGGGCGGGCGTGGCCCAGGCCGTAGCGGCGCAGGAAGCGGTGGTCACAAACCAGCCACGAACACACCTCTTCGCCCTGCGGCACCGCCGCGACCATCGCTGACACATAGTCGTAATAGCCATGCGCTTCGTTGACGAAACGCTTGCCGTCGGCCAGCACGCCGATGATGCCCGGTTTGCCGCGTTCGATGATGTGCGGGAAGTGGCCGACACTGCCGTCGCGGTGCGGCACTCGCGAAACCGGCGCCCAGGCCACCGGCGACTTCAGGTCGGTGGCGACCACACCGCCGGCCGATTCGCCCAAGCGCAGGCCGTCGCCCGAACAACCCTTGGGGGGCAGGGCCAGGTTGTCGTGGCCGCTGGCATCGCGCGGGAACAGTTGCCGGCGGCGGGCGTTGTCGTTGGGGAAACCACCCGCCGCGAGCACCACGGCCTTGGCACGGATCAGTTGCTCGCCCTGCGGTGTAGCCACCAGCGCCCCCCGCACCTGGCCATCCTCGACCAGCAGGCGTTTGGCCGGTGCCGACTCCTGCAGGCGCACGCCCAGGTCCTGCGCCGACCTGGCCAGGCGGGCCACCAGCGCCACGCCGTTGACCAGGTGCATCGCCCGGCCATACCGGGCCAGGTGGTAAAGGTGGCGGCCAAAGCGTTTGCACACGTGCAGCAAGGCCTTGGGCGAGCGGGTCATGTTGAGGAACGCGGCAAGGTCGGCACCCGCCATTATCGGCATGCCCATGAATGAGGTTTCGCGCATGGTCTTGCGCAGGCGTGGCAGCAGCGCACCCACCTCGCGGGCGTCATAGGGCGCGGCAATCACCTGGTGCCCGCCCTGGGCCGCGCCCGGTGTGTCGCCATGCATGTCGGGGATGCCGTTGCCGTCGGCAAACTGCAGCGCTGTGTGCTTTTCGAAAAACGCCACCATGTGCGGGCAGGCTTCGAGGAAGGCGTCGACGCGTTCGGCGTTGTAATACGCCCCCAGTTCATTGCGCAGGTAGGTACGCGGCTGCTCGATGTCTTCCTCGATGCCGGCCCGGCGTGCCAGCGGGTTGCGCGGGACCCAGGCCCAGCCGCCGGACCAGGCGGTGGCGCCGCCGAACACTGGCTCCTTCTCCACCACGATCACCTTCTGCCCATGCCACGCAGCCGTCACGGCCGCAGCCAGCCCGGCGGCACCAGAACCTATGACCAGTACATCGCATTCGGTTTCGTAGGGAGCGGAAGGCATTGCGGGATTCCTGTATTGTTATTGGAACAAGGTTCCACATTCTTATTGGCAGCGAATCGGCCCGCAAGGGTGTGGCGGCCCTGCCGGGCAAGTAATGGGCGATAACCGGACAGTTCGTGTCGCTCTGGCTGCAGCGGCTATCGGCGGTGTGGAATCATCTTCTAGAATTCGCAAAAATTTCAGGGACCTGTGTCATGGCTGGTAGTCAGATCGAACGCGCCTTCAGTCTTGTAGAAAGCCTCACCGGTGAACCGCAAGGGCTGCCGTTGCAAACCCTGGCCGAGCGCCTGGACATCCCCAAGAGCGCCACCCATCGCATGCTCACCGAGTTGGTGCGGCTGGGCTATGTGCGGCAGAACCGGGACAACAGCCGCTACCAGCTGTCGGCCAAGTTGGTGGCGTTGGGCTTCCGTTACCTTGCCAGCAGCGGTGCCGACATCATTCAGCCGATTCTCGACCGCCTGGCCCAGGACAGCGGCGAACTGGTGCGCCTTGGCGTGATCGACGGTGCCCGCCAGACCTGGATCGCCAAGTCCCAGGGCGCCCGCTCCGGGCTGCGCTACGACCCGGACATGGGCCGCGACGCACCGCTGTTCTATACCGCGTCCGGGCATGCCTGGCTGGCCAGCCAGGACGATGAGCAGGCGCTGCAGATGGTATTGCGCCAGGGCATTGCCGACCCGGCGCAGTTCGGCCCGAATGCGCCGCGCTCCACCGACGAGTTGCTCACCTACCTGCGCCGCGCCCGCGAGCGCGGTTATGCCTGGGTCGAGGAAACCTCGGCCATCGGCACCTCGGCCCTGGCTGCGGTGGTGCGCCGCCCGCAAAGTGACGAGGTGATCGGTGTGCTGAGCATCGCCGGGCCCAGTGCGCGCCTGGCGCAAAGCCGCCTGGCAGAACTGGCGCCGCTGTTGCTGGCGGCGGCAGAGGAACTGTCGGCGGCCAGCCGGGCCAGTGAGTTGTTCGCCTGAAGGTGCATTTCCGGTCGATTACCGCACACTCTGTTCTACAGCTTCTTCTGAAAAGCTGAACCTGGTTCTAAATTGTTCAATGTGGATTGTGGAATCGGATTCCGGAATCAGCATCACAACAATGACAAGAGGACAGGCTGTTGAACGTACCCCTTCGTATTGCCTTGATCGGCGCCGGCATCATGGGCCGCCAGCATTACCAGCATTTGCTAAATGTGCCGCAGGCCCAGCTGTGCGCGGTGGCCGACCCGGGCCCGCAGGCCGAGGCCTTTGCCGCCGAATGCGGCGTGCCCTGTTTTGCCGACCACCGCCAGATGCTGGAGCACGCGCGCCCCCAGGCAGTGATCGTCGCCAACCCGAACAACCTGCATGTCGCCACCGCCCTGGACTGCGTCGAGGCCGGTATACCGGTGCTGGTCGAAAAACCGGTGGGCGTGCACCTGGATGAAGTCCGCGCGCTGGTGGAAGCCTCGCGCCGCCATAATGTGCCTGTGCTGGTCGGCCATCACCGCCGGCACAACCCGCTTATCGCCAAGGCTCACCAGGTGATTGCCGACGGCAAGCTGGGCCGGCTGATCAACGTCACCGCACTGTGGCAATTGCAAAAGCCCGACAGCTATTTCGAAACCCCCTGGCGCCGCGAGCCGGGCGCTGGCTTCTTGCTGACCAACCTGATCCATGACCTCGACCTGCTGCGCCACCTGTGTGGCGAGGTGGTACAGGTGCAGGCATTCACCCGCAACGATGTGCGCGGTTTTGCCAACGAAGACAGCGCCGCGGTACTACTGCAGTTCGCCAATGGCGCATTGGGCAGCCTGACTGGCTCCGACGCGGTGGCCGCGCCATGGAGTTGGGAGCTGGACTCCGGCGAAAGCCCGGTCTACCCGCGCCAGGATGGCCAGCCGTGCTACCTGCTGGCCGGCGCCCAGGGGGCCCTGAGCATTCCGCAACTCAAGCGCTGGCACTACGCCGAGGTCGGGTCGGGCTGGCACACGCCGTTGTTGCAGAGCGAGGAAAGCATCCCCGCCGGCGAGGCATTGACCTTGCAGCTGCAACACTTCGTGCGGGTTGCCCGGGGTGAACAGGCGCCGCTGATCGATGCCGCCGACGGTGGCCGTACCCTGGCGCTGATCGAGGCGATCCGCCAGGCCGCGGAAACTGGCCGGGCCTGTGCGCCCGAGCACATTGCTTGACTTGTCTGGTGACGATAATGACTGAGCGAATTTTCTCCCTGGCGGCCCTGACGGTACTCGAGCTGTCCCCGCCGGACATGGTCGAGGCAGCAGCCCGCGCCGGTTACAGCCACGTTGGCCTGCGCCTGGTGCCCGCCACCGAGCAGGAACAGCACTTCCCGCTGGTGGCCGACGCCGGCCTGCGCCGGCAGACCCAGGCGCGCCTGCGCGACACGGGCATCAAGGTGCTCGACCTCGAGATCCTGAGGCTGAAGCCGGAAACCTGTGTAGCCGATTTCGAGCCGATCCTGGCGGTGGGCGCCGAGCTGGGCGGCACGGAGCTGCTGGTGGCTGGCAACGACCCGGATGAAGCGCGGCTGACCGAGCGCTTTGCTGCGTTGTGTGACCTGGCGGCGGGGTATGGCATTCATCCGCATCTGGAGTTCATGCCTTGGACTGATGTGCGTGACCTGCGCCAGGCCATGCGGGTGGTGGCCAATGCTGACCGCGCCAATGGCTGTGTGTTGGTGGATGCCTTCCACTTCAACCGCTCCGGCTCTTCGCTGGACGATGTGGCACAACTGGCGCCGCAGCGCATGCGTTATGCCCAGCTGTGCGACGTTGCCGGCCCGGTGCCGGCCGACATGGACGAGATCCTGCGCCAGGCACGCAACGAGCGGCGCTTCCCGGGCGAGGGCGATGCCGATCTGGTCGGCCTGCTGCGCGGCTTGCCGCCAAGTGTGCCGTTGAGCCTGGAGATCCCCACGCGGCAGTTGCTGGAACAGGGCATGAGCGGCGAACAGCGTGCGCGCATGGCGCTGGAGAAGGCCATGGCAGTACTGGCCAGAATCTGATTGATAGAACGCGGCGCATGGCACGGGCTATCGCCCGTGTTCGCGGGCAAGCCCGCTCCCACACGTACTGCGCAAGCCTGGAACATGGCGCCACCTGGGAGCAACTGTTTTGCTCAAATTTCAAAAGGTGGCGCGATCCCTGTGGGAGCGGCCTTGTGTCGCGAAAGGGCCGCAACGCGGCCCCAGGATTGATGCGCAACAGTTGAAATTGCTGGGGCTGC
>NZ_JBIGLU010000048.1:0-31414 GCF_043658375.1 Pseudomonas sp. PsB
CGGCTGCGCCGGTGTTCGCGGCCACGGCCGCTCCCACAGGTACAGCGTGATCCCGAAGCCAGCGCAGTACCTGTGGGAGCGGGCAAGCCCGCGAAGCAGGCGACGCGGTGCATGGCACCGGCTGCGCCGGTGTTCGCGGCCCCGGCCGCTCCCTCAGGTACAGCGTGATCCCGAAGCCAGCGCAGTACCTGTGGGAGCGGGTTCACCCGCGAAGAGGCCCGCCCAGGCAAACCCGCCGCTTAAACCCCATGCAACCGCAGCGCCCGCTGCGCACACTCCCGCCAACTCAACTTCGGCCTCTCTACCGGCGGCAGCTGTTGCACTTCCCCTGCCAGCACCACCGGCATATCCCGCATCCTCACCCAAGGCTCACTCTGCCAATACAACAACGTCGCGCTCCGCCCCCCAGGCCAGCACATCTGCCCCAGTCGCGGGACATCCTCCACCCCGTCCTCCTGCCGATCACGCAGCACCGCCACCACCTCATGCGTCAGCCACCAGCGCAAATGCCGGTTCTCCGGTACATGGTGATGCGCCAACAAGGTATAGGCCCCGGATTCGCTGACCATCGTGGTTTCCTGGTACTTGCCATAGCGCAGCAACTGCACGGAGCGGTACTGATCCGGGTCGAGCTTGCGCATGCAGTGTTCGTCGTAGAAGTGACCACTCAGCCGGCCGAGTTCGTGGGCGCAGAACCAGGCTTGGGATTCGAGCCAGAGGGTGTGGAGGGGGCGGTTGTGGCGGGTGAAGAGGGTAGGTGTATCGAAACTGTCCATCTTGGCCATCCTGATTTGGAGAGCCGCTGCTAACGGGAACGGAATACCGCTGCGTGAGCGTTCTTAAGCGCCGACAGACGTTATCGCGACGCTACAAAAGTCACAATGAGAACCTTGTAGGAAGCTTCCTCTTCGGCTTTTCCCGGCCAATAAAAAAGGCTGCCAATCGGCAGCCTTCTCTATGCTCGCTCGGATATCAATCCCAGCTCAACGCCCCACCAGTCTGATACTCGATCACGCGGGTCTCGAAGAAGTTCTTCTCTTTCTTCAAGTCCATGATCTCGCTCATCCACGGGAATGGGTTGGTAGTCCCTGGGTACTCTTCCTTCAGACCAATCTGGGTCAGGCGACGGTTGGCGATGAACTTGAGGTAGTCTTCCATCATCGCTGCGTTCATGCCCAGCACGCCGCGTGGCATGGTGTCACGGGCGTATTCGATCTCCAGCTGGGTCCCTTGCAGGATCATCTGGGTCGCTTCTTCCTTCATCGCCGCGTCCCACAGGTGCGGGTTCTCGATCTTGATCTGGTTGATCACGTCGATACCGAAGTTCAGGTGCATCGACTCGTCACGCAGGATGTACTGGAACTGCTCGGCCACGCCGGTCATCTTGTTGCGGCGGCCCATGGACAGGATCTGGGTGAAGCCGCAGTAGAAGAAGATGCCTTCCAGTACGCAGTAGTAGGCGATCAGGTTGCGCAGCAGCTCTTTGTCGGTTTCGACGGTGCCGGTGTTGAATTCCGGATCGGAGATGGCGCGTGTGTACTTCAGGCCCCAGGCGGCTTTCTTCGCTACCGATGGGATCTCGTGGTACATGTTGAAGATCTCGCCTTCATCCATGCCCAGCGACTCGATGCAGTACTGGTAGGCGTGGGTGTGGATCGCCTCTTCGAAGGCCTGGCGCAGGATGTACTGGCGGCACTCCGGGTTGGTGATCAGGCGGTACACGGCCAGGGCCAGGTTGTTGGCTACCAGCGAGTCGGCAGTGGAGAAGAAGCCGAGGTTGCGCATGACGATGCGACGCTCGTCTTCGGTCAGGCCGTCCATGCTCTTCCACAGGGCGATGTCGGCGGTCATGTTGACCTCTTGCGGCATCCAGTGATTGGCGCAGCCGTCCAGGTACTTCTGCCAGGCCCAGTCGTACTTGAACGGTACCAGCTGGTTGAGGTCGGCGCGGCAGTTGATCATGCGCTTTTCGTCAACACGCACGCGGGCGCCGGAGCCTTCCAGCTCGGCCAGGCCTTCGGCGATGTCGAGGTCGTTCAGGGCAGCCTTGGCGCGCTTGACGGCGTCGGAGTCGTCGGCGGTGGCGGCACGGGCTTCCAGGGCGGCGGCACCACCGGCGCTGTCGAGCTTGTCGAGGGTGGCGGCGGCAGCGGCCTGCGCAGGGGTGTTGCCTTTGGCGGCTACTTCGCCGTCTTCCTTGTCGAATTCGTCCCAGCTCAGCATGGTTTGGCTCCTGCTTGAGGGTCGCCCTGGGGCAACCGGTTGGATTTTAAGAATGTGATGCCTGACGCAAGGCCGTTACGGCGAATGGACAGCTCGAGAGGCTGACTCTCGTTTACATCTGGTGTGTTCTGGCTTGTACCTGGCCAGGCCTCTCGGAGGGGCCAGGACAATTGAAAGGTGCCCTTTTCAGAGGGGGCGCAGTATACCGGAATTCGCCTTCGATCGGGGCGCGTGTCTGGCGGGCGAGGGTAACTTTTTCGACCGATTTTGCGTGCGTCCGTTCACGAAGCGTGTGTCATCAGATACAGGGGGGAAGTGTAGCGGCAAAATGCGAAAGGCACTACATGTTGTGGTTATTTATTTTTCAAGCACAGGATGTGGTGTTGGCGCGATCTTTGTAGGAGCGGCCTTGTGTCGCGATGGGGTGCGAAAGCGCCCCCAATATTGCAGCTTCGCCACATACATCGCCGGGGCCGCTTTGCGGCCCATCGCGACACAAGGCCGCTCCTACAGGAACCGGGTCAATCCGCAGCTACCGAGTTGTATGCAACGTTTCGGCAATGCGTGTCTTGGGATGCCTGCGTGCTTCTTCGACCGAAGTGACGCGGCCGGTTTCAGCGCAGGGCGGATACAAAAATGCCGCGCGGGGCACCCGTGGGCACCCCGCGCGGCACTCAGGCCTTACTGGCAGGCTTCGCAGTCAGGCTCGTCGATCGCGCAGGCCTTCGGCACTGGCGCAGGGCCGGCTGCCTGGACCGGGGCGCTGTCGCCACCGCTGGAAACGGCGTTGAGCTTGCCGGTGTTGATGGTCGACTTCTCGGTGCTGGTCGCGGCCAGGGCACGGAGGTAGTAGGTGGTCTTCAGACCACGGTACCAAGCCATGCGGTAGGTCACGTCCAGCTTCTTGCCCGAGGCGCCGGCGATGTACAGGTTCAGCGACTGGGCCTGGTCGATCCACTTCTGGCGACGCGAGGCGGCATCGACGATCCACTTGGTCTCGACTTCGAACGCGGTGGCGTACAGGTCCTTCAGCTCTTGCGGAATACGCTCGATCTGCTGCACCGAACCGTCGTAGTACTTCAGGTCGTTGATCATTACCGAGTCCCACAGGCCACGGGCCTTCAGGTCGCGGACCAGGTACGGGTTGATCACGGTGAACTCGCCCGACAGGTTCGATTTCACGTACAGGTTCTGGTAGGTCGGCTCGATGGACTGCGACACGCCGGTGATGTTGGCGATGGTCGCGGTCGGCGCGATGGCCATGATGTTCGAGTTACGAATACCTTTCTTGACGCGCTCGCGCACCGGGGCCCAGTCCAGGGACTCTTCCAGGTTGACGTCGATGTACTTGGCGCCACGGGCCTCGATCAGGATCTGTTGCGAATCCAGCGGCAGGATGCCCTTGGACCACAGCGAACCCTGGAAGGTCTCGTACGCACCGCGCTCGTCGGCCAGGTCGCAGGACGCCTGGATGGCGTAGAAGCTGACCGCTTCCATCGACTTGTCGGCGAACTCGACGGCAGCATCGGAGCCGTACGGAATGTGCTGCAGGTACAGCGCATCCTGGAAGCCCATGATGCCCAGGCCGACCGGGCGGTGCTTGAAGTTCGAGTTACGCGCTTGCGGCACCGAGTAGTAGTTGATGTCGATCACGTTGTCGAGCATGCGCACGGCGGTGTTCACGGTGCGTTGCAGCTTGGCGGTGTCCAGCTTGCCGTCGACGATGTGGTTCGGCAGGTTGATCGAGCCCAGGTTGCAGACTGCGATCTCGTCCTTGTTGGTGTTCAGGGTGATCTCGGTGCACAGGTTCGAGCTGTGGACCACGCCCACGTGCTGCTGCGGCGAACGCAGGTTGCACGGGTCCTTGAAGGTCAGCCACGGGTGGCCGGTCTCGAACAGCATCGACAGCATCTTGCGCCACAGGTCTTTGGCCTGGATGGTCTTGAACACCTTGATCTTGTTGTACTCGGTCAGGGCTTCGTAGTACTCGTAGCGCTCTTCGAAGGCCTTGCCGGTCAGGTCGTGCAGGTCTGGCACTTCCGAAGGCGAGAACAGGGTCCACTTGCCGTCATCGAAGACACGCTTCATGAACAGGTCAGGGATCCAGTTGGCGGTGTTCATGTCGTGGGTACGACGACGGTCATCACCGGTGTTCTTGCGCAGCTCGATGAATTCTTCGATGTCCAGGTGCCAGGTTTCCAGGTAGGCACACACGGCGCCCTTGCGCTTGCCACCCTGGTTGACGGCAACGGCGGTGTCGTTGACCACTTTCAGGAACGGAACCACGCCCTGCGACTTGCCGTTGGTGCCCTTGATGTAGGAGCCCAGTGCACGCACAGGGGTCCAGTCGTTGCCCAGGCCACCGGCGAATTTCGACAGCATGGCGTTGTCGTGGATCGCGTGGTAGATGCCCGACAGGTCGTCTGGCACGGTGGTCAGGTAGCAGCTGGACAGCTGCGGGCGCAGGGTGCCGGCGTTGAACAGGGTCGGGGTCGAGGCCATGTAGTCGAAGGACGACAACAGGTTGTAGAACTCGATGGCACGGGCTTCTTTGTCTTTCTCTTCCAGCGCCAGGCCCATGGCCACACGCATGAAGAACACCTGTGGCAGCTCGAAGCGCACGCCATCCTTGTGGATGAAGTAGCGGTCGTACAGGGTCTGCAGGCCCAGGTAGGTGAATTGCTGGTCACGCTCGTGGTCGATGGCCTTGCCCAGGCGGTCCAGGTCGTAGCCTTTCAGGGCCGGGTCCAGCAGCTCGAACTCGACGCCTTTGTCGATGTAGGCCGGCAGGGCCTTGGCGTACAGGTCGGCCATTTCGTGGTGGGTGGCGCTCTCGGCCACGTTCAGGAAGCCCAGGCCTTCGGCGCGCAGGGTGTCCATCAGCAGGCGGGCGGTAACGAACGAGTAGTTCGGCTCGCGCTCGACCAGGGTACGGGCGGTCATCACCAGGGCGGTGTTGACGTCCTTGATGGCCACGCCGTCGTACAGGTTTTTCAGGGTGTCGCGCTGGATCAGGTCGCCATCGACTTCGGCCAGGCCTTCGCAGGCTTCGCTGATGATGGTGTTCAGGCGGGCCATGTCGAGAGGCGCCAGGCTGCCGTCGGCCAGGGTGATGCGGATGCTTGGGTGCGGCTCGACCACGGACTCGGTGTTGACGCGGGTGGCACGCTCCTTGGCGCGCTGCTCGCGGTAGATCACGTAGTCACGGGCGACCTTCTGCTCGCCGGCGCGCATCAGGGCCAGTTCGACCTGGTCCTGGATTTCTTCGATGTGGATGGTGCCACCCGATGGCATGCGACGCTTGAACGTGGCGGTGACCTGCTCGGTCAGGCGCGCGACGGTGTCGTGGATGCGCGACGAAGCGGCGGCGGTGCCGCCTTCAACTGCGAGGAACGCCTTGGTGATGGCCACGGTGATCTTGTCGTCGGTGTAGGGGACGACAGTGCCGTTACGCTTGATCACACGCAGTTGGCCGGGAGCGGTGGCGGCCAGATCCTGGTTGGAATCGGCGGCCTGCGGCACCTTGGCCTGCGGGTTCTCGCGAGTTGTGTCGGTTTGCATGGGTGGGTGTCTCCACAGTTTCTATATTGTTCAGGCGCCTTTTGGGCGCCCACCGTTCCGTCCACTTGCTCGATGGCCTGGCGGGGATGGGCAATGCATGCGCATCCGCCCGCGCGGGCGTACCAACTTCGGGACAGACTCAGGAATAAGGGCAATTGGCTCGCCGCTCCCTGGCCGAAGTCAAAGGTTCTGGGCCGGGCCCAAAAACTGTTGCTGATGGATGCCAGGCCTGGCCTGTAACACCCATACCCGAACAAGGCCCTGGAAGAGCTTGCCTCGGTCGCCTCCGCAGGAGCGGTTTGGCTGCTGGAATCACTTGAAGTTCACCCGAAAAAATCGCTTGATTTTGCGGGTTGACTTTTGTGTGTGATTTTGCACGAACCCCTATATCTAGTGGTTCGCTGCGATCGGGATACAAGATAATGCGGTATCGGGGGCTTTGCAAGGCGAGCGCCTGTGGATAACTTGTGCGTACTTTGTGAGTGAATGGTGGGTATTCGCTGTAGGCCTTGTGCCAAGTGGTTTGCAGTATTTTTCTGCGCCTTGCTGCCCCGGGGCAGAATTTTTCGGGCGCGAACCCTATCACAAAAAACGGTTCAGTCGAGGGGCTGCCTGGCAGGTTGGCAGTACCAGATGGCAGCCGTAGTATTCCGAGGGGATGTTGCTTTTTGGTTAAAGGGTTATGTTGCCTGTGCTGGCCCTTTCGCGGGTGAACCCGCTCCCACAGGTACTGCACAGGCTTCGAAAGCGGCTCGGTCCCTGTGGGAGCGGGTTCACCCGCGAAGGGGCCGGCACAGGCCATAGAAAAACAACAAACAAAGGCACAAGCCATGGACCACCCCGCACCCCGCATCCTCATCGTCGAAGACGACCAGCGCCTGGCCGAGCTCACCGCCGAGTACCTGCAGGCCAACGGCTACGAAGTCAGCGTCGAGGGCGATGGCGCGCGCGCCGCGCGGCGCATCGTCGACAGCCAGCCCGACCTGGTCATTCTCGACCTGATGCTGCCCGGCGAGGACGGCCTGAGCATCTGCCGCCGGGTGCGCAGCCAGTACCCCGGCCCGATCCTCATGCTGACCGCCCGCAGCGATGAACTCGACCAGGTCCAGGGCCTGGACCTGGGGGCCGACGACTACGTCTGCAAACCCGTACGCCCACGCCTGCTGCTGGCACGCATTCAGGCCCTGCTGCGCCGCAGCGAAGCACCTGACAGCAAGCGCCAGGACCTGGCCTTCGGCGCACTGCGCATCGACAATCGCCTGCGCGAGGCGCGTCTGGGGGAACAGCTGATCGAGCTGACCGGCGCCGAATTCGACCTGCTCTGGCTGCTGGCCAGCAACGCCGGGCGGGTGCTGACGCGCGAGCAGATCTTCACCGCGCTACGTGGCGTCGGCTACGACGGCCAGGACCGCTCCATCGACATACGCATCTCCAAAATCCGCCCCAAGATCGGCGACGACCCGCTCCAGCCAAGGCTGATCAAGACCCTGCGCAGCAAGGGCTACCTGTTCGTCGGCGAGGCCCCATGAACAACTCGATCTTCCTGCGCATCTATGGCGGCATGCTGGCCGTGCTGGTGCTGGTGGCCCTGCTCGGGGTGCTCAGCCTGCACCTGGTCAACGAAGTGCGTGCCGCCCAGCACCGCGAGGGCCTGGCCCAGGGTACCTTCAGCCTGATGGCCGACAACCTGGCGCTGCAGAACGACACCGAACGCAAGCGCTCGCTGCTGATCTGGGAGCGCCTGCTCGGCGTGCCGCTGGCGCTGCAACCGATGACCGCGCGCACACTCGATGGCGGCCAGCGGGCGCGCCTGTACCGCGGCCTGGTGGTGGTCGAGAAGACCGGCCCGCATGCGGCCCAGGTGCTGCGCAAGGTCGGCCAGGAAGACCTGATGCTGGTAGCGCAGATCAAACAGATCAGCGAGCAACTGGCGCGGGCCACCCTCTATCTGTTGGCCGACGAACTGGTGCGCTACCCGGTGACCGAACAGCAGCAGCGCCTGGCACAGATCAAGAAAGAAAAGGGCTTCGGCTTTGGCGTGGCCCTGCAGCGCATCGAGCGGGTGAGCCTGGACGATGACCAGCGGCGCCGGGTCGAGGAGGGCGACACGGTCATGGCCCTGGGCAAGGATGGTGACTCGATCCGCGTGTTCGCCGGGCTGGCTGGTTCGCCCTGGGTGCTGGAAATCGGCCCGCTGTACCAGCTCAACCCGTATCCGCCGCAGTTGCTGATCCTGATCACCTTTCTTGGCCTGTGCCTGATCGGCCTGGTGGTCTACCTGCTGGTGCGCCAACTGGAGCGGCGTGTGTCGGGCCTGGAGATTGCCGCCACGCGCATCGCCCAGGGCAGCCTGGACACCCGTGTGCCGGCCGGCGATGCCGACTCGGTGGGGCGCCTGGCTGCGGCCTTCAACGGCATGGCCGAGCACCTGCAGCGCTCGCTGACCATGCAGCGCGAGCTGGTGCGGGCGGTTTCCCACGAGTTGCGCACGCCGGTGGCACGCCTGCGCTTTGGCCTGGAGATGATCGAAAGTGCCACCACCGAGCAGGCCCGGGCCAAGCACCTGGCGGGCATGGACGGCGATATCCAGGACCTCGACAAGTTGGTCGACGAGATGCTCACCTACGCCCGCCTGGAGCAGGGCGCACCGGCGCTGAAGTTCGAGCGGGTAGACCTGGACGCCTTGCTCGACCGGGTGATCGAAGAGCTTGCGCCGCTGCGTGCCGAGGTACGGGTGGTGCGCGGTGAGTGCCAGGGCGCGGATGGCGAAGGCGCCTGGGTCGAAGCCGAACCGCGCTACCTGCACCGGGCCCTGCAGAACCTGGTGGGCAACGCCATGCGCCACGCAGAGGCCGAGGTGCGCCTGAGCTACCAGTTGGGGCAGCAACGCTGCCGCATCGACGTGGAGGATGACGGCCCGGGCATCCCCGAAGGCGTCTGGGACCGCATCTTCACACCGTTCACCCGCCTCGACGACAGCCGTACCCGCGCCTCGGGCGGGCATGGCTTGGGCCTGTCTATCGTGCGGCGGATCATCTACTGGCACGCGGGGCGGGCCACGGTGGGGCGCAGCGCCGCGCTGGGCGGTGCCTGCTTCAGCCTGAACTGGCCACGGCAGCAGGCACCGTTGTGACGGTCAGACGCTGACCAGGCTGAGCAGGTGGCCGTCCTGCAGGCAGAACTGGCCCTGCAGTTCGGCGCCATGCCGCCACTGCGGCGACAGGTCGGTGAGCAGGCGCAGGCGGGCCAGGCCTTCGGCGGACCAGTCCAGCACTTCGGCGTGCTCGAAGTAGAAGCGCTGGCGGGTCAGCGGGTAGAGCGTCTTGAACAGGCTTTCCTTCAGCGAGAAGGTCAGGGTGACGGCAAGGCCGAGCTGGCGGCGGTCCAGGCGTTCGAGTTCGGGCGGGGTGAGGATTTCGCCCATCAGCCGCTCGGCACGCTGGTCATCCAGCAGTGCTTCCTGATCCAGGCCCAGACCCTGGCAACTGCCCTCGGCAGCAACCACTGCGGCCGCCCAGCCTTTGCCGTGGGTGATCGAGCCGTGGATGCCGGCGGGCCAGATGGGCGAACGGTCCTCGTGGGTACCGGGCACGTAGTCACGGCCGTCCAGGTGCTGCAGCGCGGCGCGGGCACATACCCGGCCGGCCAGGTACTCGGCCTGACGCTTGGCCACCGAGCGCTGCAGGCTGGCGCTTGGCACGACGCCGGCGCGCTGGAAGTCGTCGGGTGCCAGGCGGGCGGGGTCGAAGTAACAACTGACCAGCACCGCGCCGGGTAGTGGGCGGGGCAGGGGCCAGTGGTGCTGGAGCGGGGCGCAGCAGGCGGGGAGTGTGTTCATGGGGGGTATTGTGCCAGCTGTACGGGCACTAAGGGAGCCAGCGTGGCAATGCATCCTTGTGGGAGCGGCCTTGCGTCGCGAAAGGGGCGCGCAGCGCCCCCGGCGATTTTGCAGAACTGCTGAGATCCTGGGGCCGCTTCGCGCCCCTTTCGCGACGCAAGGCCGCTCCCACATCGGCCCCGGCACTCCTTACTTGAACACCTTCTTGAAGAACGCCTGCATATCCGCCCAGGAGCTCTCATCCGCCGCCTTGTTGTAGGCAATATCCGGCCCGCCATGTTCACCGTGCCCCATGCGGTCCGAATCCGGGTTGCTGAACCCGTGCTTGGCACCGGGAATACTGACGAACTGGTAGTTGACCTTGGCTGCATCCATTTCCGCCTTGAACGCTTCCACCTGCTGCTCGGTCACCAGGGAGTCCGCCGCACCATGCTCCACCAGGATATCGGCCCGCACCACGCCCGGCCTGGCCGGTGTCTGCGTGCCCAGCGGGGCGTGGAAGCTCACCACGCCATCGAGCTTTTCCCCTCGCCGCGCGGCATCCAGCGCCACCTTGCCGCCAAAGCAGTAACCCACTGCCCCCAACTGGTGCTTGTTGGTATTGGGCTGCAGCTTGAGCAGCTCCAGGCCGGCATCGAAGCGCCGCTCCGCGGCCTCGGGGTCTTTCGTCGCCGCTGTCATGAATGCCTTGGCGTCGGCAGGGTGTTCGGTTTGCTTGCCGTCGCCATACATGTCGATGGCCAGCGCGTTGTAGCCCAGCGCCGCAAGCTCGCGGGCGCGGCGCTTGACGTAGTCGTTCAGCCCCCACCACTCATGCACCACGACGATGCCGGGGCGCTTGCCTTCGATGGCGTCGTCATAGGCGTAGTAGCCGACCAGGCGGTTGCCGTCGGCGTCCTGGTAGGGGATCTCGCGGGTTTGTACCGCCGCTTGGGCGAGGGCGGCGCTGCACATCAGGGTCAAGGCCAGCAGGGCGCGCATGGTCACTACTCCTTGTTCTGCAAACGGTTCGTTCAGCCGAGGTTCAGCCAGGGTTCAGTCGCGGTTCAGGGTGCCCTGCTTACTCTAGCTTCCAGACCGAAACAGCGCACTCAACTGGAGTATCCAGCCATGAAAACCTTCAACACCCTGCTTGCCGCCATGGCCGTCTGCGCCGCTGGCATCACCACTGCCCAGGCCGCTGACGACAACTTCGCCAGCCTGACCTACGGCCAGACCAGCGACAAGGTTCGCAAGTCCGGCCTGCTGCAGCGCAACACCGACCACCTCAACGCCGACGGCATCATCGGCAAGGACGACACCTGGGGCGTGCGCGTGGGCAAGATCAATGACCAGGGCCGCTACTACATGACTTACGACAATGTCTCGGGCGACCACAGCGGCCTGAAGCTGCGCCAGGAAAACCTGCTGGGCAGCTACGACCTGTTCCTGCCGGTGGGTGATACCACCAAGCTGTTCGGCGGCGGCAGCCTGGGCGTGACCAAGCTGACCCAGGACTCGCCGGGTGCCAGCCGGGATACCGACTACGGTTACGCGTATGGCCTGCAGGCCGGCGTGATCCAGGACATCACCGACAAGGCTTCGGTTGAACTGGGCTACCGTTACCTGCGTACCAACGCCGCCACCGAAGTGGGTGCGCACGGCGGGCCGAAGGACGGCACCCTGCGCCTGACCAGCAGCGCGCAGACCTACCTGGCTGCAAGCTACAAGTTCTGACGGGCGAGCCGGGTTATCCTGTACCGGCCTCTTCGCGGGTAAACCCGCTCCCACAGGGATCGCGCAGTTCTTCAAACCTGTGCAGTACCTGTGGGAGCGGGTTTACCCGCGAAAGGGCCGGTACAGGCAATACATATCAAGGAGCTGCACATGAAACTGCTGGTGGTCGAGGACGAAGCCCTGCTTCGTCATCACCTCTACACCCGCCTGGGCGAGAGCGGCCATGTGGTCGAGGCGGTCGCCGATGCCGAGGAGGCGCTGTACCAGGCCGGGCAATACCATTTCGACCTGGCCATCATCGACCTGGGCCTGCCCGGCATCAGCGGGCTGGAGCTGATCACGCGCCTGCGCAGCCAGGACAAGACCTTCCCCATTCTCATCCTCACCGCCCGCGGCAACTGGCAGGACAAGGTCGAGGGCCTGGCCGCCGGTGCCGACGACTACCTGGTCAAGCCGTTCCAGTTCGAAGAGCTCGAGGCACGCCTGAACGCCCTGCTGCGCCGCTCCAGCGGCTTCACCCAGTCGACCATTGCCGCCGGCCCGCTGGTGCTCGACCTCAACCGCAAGCAGGCGACGCTGGACGAGCAGCCCCTGGCCCTGACCGCCTACGAATACCGCATCCTCGAATACCTCATGCGCCATCACCAGCAGGTGGTGGCCAAGGACCGCCTGATGGAGCAGCTGTACCCCGGTGACGAGGAACGCGACCCCAATGTCATCGAAGTGCTGGTCGGCCGCCTGCGGCGCAAGCTCGAGGGCGAGCACGGCTTCAAACCGATCGACACCGTGCGCGGCCTGGGCTACCTGTTCACCGAGCGCTGCCGATGATCCGTTCGCTGCGGGTGCGCCTGATGCTGGCCGCCGCGGTGCTGGCGCTGCTGTTCATGCTGGCGCTGTTGCCGGCCTTGCAGAAGGCCTTCAGCCTGGCCCTGCAGGAGTCGATCGAACAACGCCTGGCCTCGGATGTGACCACGCTGATTTCCGCTGCGCGCATCGAACACGGCCAACTGCAGATGCCGACGCTGCTGCCGGACGAGCGTTACAACCTGCCGTACACCGGCCTGCTCGGCTATATCTTCGACCGCGACGGCAAGCTGGTCTGGCAGTCGCGGGCAACCGCCGCGCAGAACGTCAACTACCGCCCGCGCTACGACGGCCGCGGCAACGAATTCGCCCGCATTCACCAGGCCGATGGCGAAGAATTCTTCGTCTATGACGTCGAGATCAAGCTGCTGGGTGGCCAGAGCGCCGCCTACAGCATCGTTGCCCTGCAACCGGTGCGCGAATACCAGCACACCCTCGATGGCCTGCGCGAAAAGCTCTACCTGGGTTTTGGCGCGGCCTTGCTGGCGCTGCTGGTGCTGCTGTGGGCCGGCCTGACCTGGGGCCTGCGTTCGTTGCGCCGGCTCAGCCGCGAGCTGGACGACGTGGAGTCGGGCGTGCGGGATGGCCTGAGTGGCGAACACCCACGGGAGCTGCTGCGCCTGACCGGCTCGCTGAACCGCCTGTTGCGCAGCGAGCGCGAGCAGCGTCAGCGCTACCGTGATTCGCTCGATGACCTGGCGCACAGCCTGAAGACGCCGCTGGCGGTGTTGCAGGGGGTGGGCGAAAGCCTGCAGCAGCGTAGCGGCGAGCGCGAGCAGGCGCGCGTGCTGCAGAGCCAGATCGAGCGCATGAGCCAGCAGATCGACTACCAGCTGCAACGCGCCAGCCTGCGCAAGAGCGGCCTGGTACGCCACAGCGTGTTGCTGCGGCCGTTGCTCGGAAGCCTGTGCAGCACCTTGGCCAAGGTGTACCGGGAAAAGCGGGTGGATGTGACGCTGCAACTGCCCGATGCGGCGCAGGTGCCGATGGAGCAGGGCGCGTTGCTGGAGCTGCTGGGCAACCTGCTGGAGAACGCCTACCGCCTGAGCCTGGGCCAGGTGCGCGTAAGCCTGGAGCAGGCGCCTGGGCAGTTGACCTTGTGCATCGAGGACGACGGGCCGGGGGTGCCGGCGGACCAGCGTGAGCGGATTCTGGAGCGTGGGGAGCGGCTGGACAGCCAGCACCCGGGGCAGGGGATCGGGCTGGCGGTGGTCAAGGATATCGTCGACAGCTATGACGCCGAGCTGAGCCTTGGGGATTCTCCTCTGGGGGGCGCTGCGTTCAGGGTCATCTTCAACCTGGATTGATTTGTAGCCTGTACCGGCCCTTTCGCGGGCTTGCCCGCTCCCACAGGATCCGCACTGCCCTCAGGCCCTGTGCAGTACCTGTGGGAGCGGGCAAGCCCGCGAAAGGGCCGGCCCAGGCAAACCACAATGGGCGGATTCCCGCCAATGCCCCTGTACAAATCCCGCCACCGGGCGGAAATCCGCCAGCCTTCCTCAGGCAAACCGCCCCGTCGTTGGGCGTTTATCCCTCGCAAATACAGCCTTTGCACCTTTGATGGGCATTTTGGCACCACCCTTGCTATTGATCCTCGCAGAGGCCTGCCCAGGCAGCTCGAACACAACGACAAATCCCTCCAGGTGCAGGAGGGTTAGCGATTCAGGTGCCCCATCGCCCTGGGAAGGGTGAACCGGCACACTTGAGGAAAATTAGCCATGACGACACGTCAGCCGCTGTACAAATCCCTGTATGTCCAGGTGTTGGTCGCCATCACCATCGGCATCCTGCTCGGCCATTACTACCCGGAGACGGGCGTCGCCCTCAAACCCTTGGGTGACGGCTTCGTCAAACTGATCAAGATGGTCATCGCCCCGATCATCTTCTGTACCGTGGTCAGCGGCATCGCCGGCATGCAGAGCATGAAGTCGGTCGGCAAGACCGGCGGCTACGCGCTGCTGTACTTTGAAATCGTCTCCACCATCGCCCTGATCATCGGCCTCGTCGTGGTCAACGTGGTCAAGCCGGGCGCTGGCATGCACATCGACGTCAGCACCCTGAACGCCAGCAGCGTGGCTGCCTACGCCGCCGCCGGCGCGCAGCAGACCACCGTCGGCTTCCTGCTCAACGTCATCCCCAACACCGTGGTCGGCGCCTTCGCCAACGGCGACATCCTGCAAGTGCTGATGTTCTCCGTGCTGTTCGGCTTCGCCCTGCACCGCCTGGGCAGCTACGGCAAGCCGGTGCTGGACATGATCGACCGCTTCGCCCATGTCATGTTCAACATCATCAACATGATCATGAAACTGGCCCCGGTCGGTGCCTTCGGTGCAATGGCCTTCACCATCGGCCAGTACGGCGTTGGCTCGCTGGTGCAACTGGGCTACCTGATGGCCTGCTTCTACATCACCTGCCTGCTGTTCGTGCTGGTGGTGCTGGGCGGTATCTGCCGCGCCCACGGCTTCAGTGTCCTCAAGCTGATCCGCTACATCCGTGAAGAACTGCTGATCGTGCTGGGTACTTCCTCCTCGGAGTCGGCCCTGCCACGCATGCTGGCCAAGATGGAGCGCCTGGGTGCGAAGAAGTCGGTGGTTGGCCTGGTCATCCCGACCGGTTACTCGTTCAACCTCGATGGCACCTCGATCTACCTGACCATGGCTGCGGTGTTCATCGCCCAGGCCACTGACACCACCATGGACATCACTCACCAGATCACCTTGCTGCTGGTGCTGCTGGTGGCTTCCAAGGGTGCTGCCGGTGTTACCGGTTCGGGCTTCATCGTACTGGCCGCCACCCTGTCGGCCGTTGGCCACCTGCCGGTTGCCGGCCTGGCGCTGATCCTCGGCATCGACCGCTTCATGTCCGAAGCCCGCGCCCTGACCAACCTGGTTGGCAACGCCGTTGCCACCGTGGTTGTGGCCAAGTGGGTGAAGGAAATGGACAACGACAAGCTGGCATCGGAGCTGGCCTCCGGTGGTGCGCCGCTGGTCGATACCCGTCCGACCGACGACCTGGGCGTGGCTGAAGGCCCGGCTCGCTGATCGCGGGATGGTGAAAAGAAAAAGGCGACCTCAGGGTCGCCTTTTTCATGTGCCTTCATACCTGTGCGCGGTCCTCTGTAGGAGCGGCCTTGTGTCGCGAAAGGGCTGCGTAGCAGCCCCGGCAACCTTGCAGGATGGCCGAGATCCTGGGGCCGCTACGCGCCCCTTTCGCGACACAAGGCCGCTCCTACAAGGGACCGCGTACAGGCGCGAAGACCGCGTACAGTCCAGAGGTCAGGCCAGCACCACCTCCAGCACCCGGATCACGTCCGGTTGCGGGTAGTGCCAGCGCACCTGCACATCCCAGAACTTCACCCCATACACCCGCTCGGCCGGCGGCACCTGGTAGGCCGGCCGTGGGTCCTGCGCCAGGCACTGCTCGATCAGCTCCACCAGCGGTTCGCCCAGGCGCAGTGCATGTTCGCGGGCCTGGGGCAGGGCATTGTCGCCCCACTGCACGGCGATCGCGGCGGGCGCTTGGCTGGCCATCTGGTTGCTGGCGCCAGCGATGCTATCGGCGTACGGCACATACGGCTTGATGTCCAGCACCGGCGTACCGTCGAGCAGGTCGATGCCAGACAACAGCAGGCGCCCTGGCTCCACGCCTTCCAGGCGTACCACCGACTGGCCGATGCCATTGGGCCGGTGAGTGGCGCGGGTGGCGAACACACCCATGCTCTTGTTGCCGCCCAGGCGCGGTGGCCGCACTTTCAGGCGGGGTTTGTCTTCCAGTGCCTGGTGGAACAGGAACAGCAGCCAGACATGGCTGACCTGCTCCAGCCCCTCGACCGCATCGCCCTGGTCGAACGGCGGCAGCAGCTCGAGCACGCCGCGTGCGGCGGGCGCCAGTTGCGGCTGGCGCGGGATGGCGAACTTCTCCTTGAAACAGGAGCGGATGATGCCGACCGGGGTAACCGTATGCTGCATGGCCAATCAGCCGCGCACGCGCAGGGTCAGGCCCTTGAGGAAGTTGCGCAGCAGCTGGTCGCCGCAAGGGCGGTAGTTGTCATGGCCGGCCTTGCGGAACAGCGCGCTGAGCTCGGGTTTGCTGACCGGGAAGTTGACCGACTTGAGGATCGCATGCAGGTCATCTTCCTTGAGCTCGAAGGCCACCCGCAGCTTCTTGAGGATGAGGTTGTTGGTTACCGGCAGCTCGATCGGCTGCGGCGGGCGGCTGTCATCCTTGCCGCGGCGGTGGATCACCAGGCCGTCGAGAAAGTGCGCCATGACCCGTTCAGGGCACCGCACGAAGCCTTCCTCGTCTTCCTTCTTCAGGTAGGTGGCAAGCACCAGGGGATGCACGTCGAGGCCGGATAGCCCGATGATTTCGGCCATCTTGGCGTCATTCACCTTGAGCATGTAGCGCAGGCTGCGCAGGACGTCGTTGTGGTTCATTGTTGCAGAATCCTGTTCAGGTGCCGCACCTGTGGCGCGGCGTATTGCTTAGAAACGTTCGGTAGTGGCCAGGTAGCGCCACTGGCCCAGGGGCAGCTTGCCCATCGATACGCCACCCAGGCGAATGCGGCGCATGCCTACCAGCTCCAGGCGCAGGTAGGCGCACAGCTCGGCGATCTGCCCTGGCTGCGGGTTTTTCAGGGCCATGCGCAGGTGGGTTTCGTTCTGCCAGCTGGCCTTGGCTTTAGGCAGCTCGCGGTCATTGCGGGTGGCACCGCGCGCCAGGCGTTCCAGCGCCTGGGGCGTGGTCTCGCCGCGCACTTCAACGATGAATTCCTGTTCCAGGCGGCGCAGGTCGGCGTCGATCTTGCGGGTTACCCGCCAGTCCTGGGTGAATACCTGCAGGCCGCTGGCGCCGCGCTCCAGCGGCGCCACGCAGGCCTGCCGGGCAAAATGCCCGTGCAGTGCGCGCACGCCTTCGCGGTGGGCTTCGCTGAGGTTGCTCATGTTCATGCTGGCGCGGGCGGTTTCGCTGTCCACGCTGGCCGGCTGGTTCAGCAGCAGGGTTACCGGTTCCAGCGTTTCGGCACGGGCACCCGGCAGCAGTTCGACGCGCTGCTGCTCGACCTTGAACTGCGGTTGCTCGACCACCACGCCATCTACCGTGACCCAGCCGCCCTCGATATACAGCTCGGCCTCGCGGCGGGAGCAGCCAAGCTGCTCGATAAGGCGTTTGGACAGGCGGACGGGTTCGGACATGACGGCAATTCGCAAAGGCAGGGAAAGACCTGCATTGTACCTGCCCGCGCGGCAGAGGGGCTGGGAATCTGTGTCATTTACGCCGTTTTGCGCAGGCGCATGTGCAGCAGCGGGTAGGGTTGCCCCAGGCCGTCGGTTTCCGAACGGCCGATCACCTCGAAGCCCTCGTGCAGGTAGAAGCCCAAGGCTTGCGGGTTCTGTTCGTTGACGTCCAGGCGCTCGGCATTCAGTTCGTCGATCGCATAGCGCAGCAGGCGCTTGCCAACCCCTTTGCCACGGTACTCCGGTGCGACGAACAGCATGTCCACGCGCCCGTTGGCGACCCCGGCGAAGCCGCAGATGCGCTGGCGGTCCTTGCAGCAGATCAGCATCACTGCATCGAGGTAGCGACGCAGCACCTGGTCGCGCAGCAAGACGATGTAGCAATCCGGCAGGAAGTCGTGGGTGGCGCGTACCGAGTCCTCCCACACCTGTACCAGTTCGCCGTAGTCACTCAAGCGCGGGGTTTGCAGCGTCAGTACCGAATGCATGCCGGTGTTCCTCCATGACGATAAGGCAAACATAGCAGGCCAACCACCGGTCGGCTTCTCCGTGCGCTGCTTGAACCTCGGGGTTTGGCGGTCTATTACTTTCCTGTGGGAAAAATTCCCACACAATGAAAGGCAAGAACCGAACACAGGATTCCCGGCTTGATTTGGCGTTTCTCATGGCGACGACCTGGAGACGAAATATGCAAATACATGTGCTGTTCAAAAAGGCGCTACTGGCGGTTGCCGTTGCTGGCGTGCTGTCGACTTCCATCGTTCTGATCCCAGACTCGATATCCAATGGCTCCAGCGCCTACGCCAAGGATGGTGGTGGCGGTGGTGGTCACGGAGGTGGGGGCGGCGGTGGCCACGGTGGTGGTGGAGGTGGCCATGGTGGGGGCGGCGGTGGTCACGGTGGCGGCGGTGGTGGCCATGGTGGTGGCGGCGGTGGTCACGGTGGTGGCGGTGGCGGCCATGGTGGTGGCGGTGGTGGTCACGGCGGTAGCGGTGGTGGCCATGGCGGTGGCGGCGGTGGTCACGGCGGTGGTGGTGGCGGCCATGGCGGTGAAGGCGGCGGCCACGGCGCTGGCGGGGATGGAGATGGCCATGCCGGCAACAGTGGGCGCGGCCATGACGGCTCCTCGAACTCTGGGCGCAGCGGCAACCACGCTGAAGCAGGTGATGATCATGGCAATCACGTTGGCGGTGAGCCTGGGGACGATCACGGCAATCACGTTGGTGGTGAACCCGGTGACGATCATGGCAATCACGTTGGCGGTGAGCCCGGGGACGACCATGGCAATCATGTTGGCGGTGAGCCTGGCGATGACCACGGCAATCACGCTGGTGGTGAACCTGGTGATGATCGTGGCGACCATTTGGGTGGCGAACCGGGTGATGACCGCGGTGAGCATGCCGCAGGCGAACCGGGTGATGACAACAGCAGGAGCTGACTGGCTCTGAACGGTCTCATGCAGCGCCCACGGGGCGGGCCTGCATGAGGCCAGGTTCGGATACACGGCAGCCCCACTCAACGCGAATGCAATGAGCGCCGACGACTATCCCTCATCTCGTCCGGGATATGGTCACAGTTGGTGTGGGATCTTTTCCCGCGTCGTATACTGGGTTCATCTGTCAAGGAATGCGCTCAATGCAATCGCCTACCATCCCACCTTCGATGTTAAGCGCACTGCGGCGTGTCATGCGCCCTCTGGTGCGCCTGATGCTGCGCAAAGGGGTCACCTACACGATGTTCGCCGACCTGCTCAAGGAAGTGTTCGTCGATGTGGCCCATCGCGAGTTTCGCCTGGACGGTACAGTGCCGACCGACAGCCGCATCAGCCTGCTCACGGGCGTGCATCGCAAGGATGTCCGGCGTTTGCGCAGCGAGGGGGGCGCATTGCTCGCCGCGCTGCCGGAAAACATCACGTTAGGCGCACAGTTGGTCAATATGTGGACCACTGGCAAGCCGTTCTGCTCGGCGCCTGGCCAGGCGCTGCCGTTGCCGCGCCTGGCGAGCGTTGGCGGCGATTGTTCCTTCGATGCCCTGGTGGCGAAGATCAGCACCGACATCCGCGGGCGGGTGGTGCTGGATGAGTGGTTGCGCCTGGGTATCGTCCGGCTCGACGACCAGGACTGTGTTCACCTGGAGGCCCAGGCATTCGTGCCGCAGAAGGGCTTCGACGAAAAGGCCGCTTACTTTGGCCACAACCTGCATGACCATGCCTGCGCGGCAGTGCACAACCTGAGTGGGGACGGCCAGCCGTTCTTTGAACGCAGTGTGCACTACGACGCCTTGAGCCCGGCCAGCGTCGACCATCTGCGTGCGGCGGTGGACAAGGACGGCATGCAGATGCTGCTTGCCTTCAGCCGGCTCGCATCAGGCCTGGAAGATGCCGATGTGCCCAGCGCCGAGCAACGTCAGCGCATCACGGTCGGGCTTTATTTCTACACTGAAACTACCGACCCCGATTTATCGAAGACACCAGACCCATGACTTCCCTCGCGCGCTGCCTCAGTGTCGTCACACTGCTCCTGGGTTTCGGGCTGAACCTGGTGGCGCCTGCCGAGGTGGCCGCAGCACCGGTATGTGTCAGCCGTGACGAAGTGGGTATGGCGGGGGCGGCGGGCTTGCAGGTTCCGGGCGGTATTGGTGGTACCGGGGCCAGGACGGGCGGGGTCGGTGGTACCGGTGTACGCAGCGAAAACGGCGGAGTGGGTGGCACCGGTGCGCCGCTGCCGCAGCGTCCCGGTGGCACGGGCGGGACCGGTGCGGTGGCCGACGGTGTGGACGGCACCTTCATCGATCACGGCGGGGTAGGCGGTACCGGCGCACCGATCCTGCACCCTGGCGGTACCGGTGGCACGGGCATCGTCGGCACCATCACCGGGTTTGCCTCGATCTGCGTCAATGGCCTGGAAGTGCACTTTGGCAAGGATGTGCCGGTGAGTGAAAACGGTGCGCCTGCCAGTAGCGCTCACCTGGCAATCGGCCAGGTTGTCGCGGTGGAGGCATTTGCCGGCAAACGCGGCCTGCAAGCAGGGCGCATCTCGATCCTCAACGTTTACGAAGGGCCGCTGACGGCACTGCCCAATGCTTCGGCCCCCCTGCGGGTCATGGGCCAACCTGTGCGGCTTGCTGCAGGGGCGCGGGTGGCTGAAGGGCTGCGCCCGGGCGAGCCGGTCAGGGTCAGTGGCCTGCGCGATGCCAGGGGCGAAGTGGTAGCCAGTCGTATCGAGCGGGCGCCGGGCCTCAGGGAAGCCAGTGCCATCGGTGCGGTTGACCGTGCCGGCAGCCTCCAGGGGCTGAAGCTGGGAACCCGTGTGGCACCTGCGCGGGAAGTGCTGGTACGTGGGCAGTGGACCGGACGCCAGCTGGAAGTGGCGCAAACCCGCCCAGACCCGAGCCTGCCTTTTGCTGGCCGTGTGCAGACGGCGGTGATAGAGGGGCTGGTACAGCGCAGCCACGCTCAACAACTGGTGGTGGCAGGCATCAAGGTGACGCTGGGGCAGGGCACCGTGATCGTCGGCAAGCAACCCGCGGCATTGGCGCTCGACCAACGTGTGCGGGTGAGCGGGGTATTCAATGGCAGGCACGAGCTGCGGGCAACCCGCGTGGAGTTCGATGACGACCGTGCCGACAACCCGGACAGAGGGCATTCGGGGCGTGGCAGCGAGCACGGCACCCGTGACGCTGAAGCTTCCAGCAATAGCGGGCATGGCGGACGCGATGCGACCAGTGATCGCATTGAAAGCAGTGATGACCACAGCGGGCACGACAGTGTTGACGATTCCAGTGGTCGGGACAGTACTGAAAGCGTGGACAAGTCCGGAAGGTCGGAACATGTCGACACCGTGGAGCAACCTGAGAGCAGCAATAGTGGCAGCTCTGACCGGGTAGAGAAGGTCGAGCTTGAAAAGGTGGAAAAGATCGAAAAAGCAGAGAAGGTTGAAAAGGTAGAGAAAGTAGAAAAAGTCGAGAAGATCGAGAAAGCCGAGAAGCCCGAAAAGGTCGAGAAGATCGAAAAACCTGAGAAAGTCGAGAAGGTAGAAAAAGTAGAGAAGGTCGAGAAAGTAGAGAGGGTCGAAAAGGTCGAAAGGCCCGAGACAGTAGAGAAAGTCGAAAAAGTGGAGCATCCAGAGCGATCCGGGCATTAGGCAACTAGGCTGGGTAAGTGCTATCACCCCTCCCGTCCGGGATACCGAGGTGCAGATGAGACCCACGCTCCCTCTTTTCGCCTGCTTGCTGTCATGCGCCAGCGCGTCGGTGCTGGGCGATACCTTCAGCGCCGCCATAGGCATGGACTATTCAAGTGGCGACTATGGCACGGGTACAACCTCGGAAATCTGGTACGTCCCCGTGGTCGGCAAGTATGAAACCGGCCCAATGACCTACAAGGTCACCGTGCCCTGGCTGCGCATCACCAACCCTGAAGTGGGCCCGAATGGTGACCCCTTGCCCGGTGGCTGCCGGGATGTGGAAAGCGGGCTGGGGGACACGGTTGCCAGCGCCGGTTATGCCCTGCTCGATGGCAGTGACGGCGGCCTGATGCTGGACCTGATCGGCAAGGTCAAATTCCCCACTGCCGATGAAGACCAGTGCCTGGGCACCGGTGAATACGACTACACCGGCCAGGTCGACATCGCCAAGGCCTTTGGCCCGGTGACCGGCTTCGCGACCCTGGGCTGGAAGAAGTTCGGCGACCCGCCCGACAGCGATTTCGACGACCCGATATTTGCCAGTCTCGGCTTCGCCATGCCCGTGGCTGCAGGCACTTCGGCGGGCGCCTCCTACGACTGGCGGCAGAAGGTCGTCTCGACGGGTGCGCAGATCAAGGAACTTACCCTGTTCCTGACACACAAGCTCAACCAGCAGTGGAAAGTGCAACTCTATGCAGTCAAAGGCTTCTCGGATGCCAGCCCGGATGCAGAGGGCGGCCTGATGCTTTTTCACGCGTTCTGACGAAAAAGCCCCAGGCCCGTTAATGCCTGTCAGATAGCGTCAATGGGGCCGCGAAGCGGCCCCAAATTACATAACTGACAGGCATTATGTTCCAGCGCGATTAAATGGGTTCAGCCCACATGTCGTATTCGTCGGCATCCACCACGCGGCAACGCACCTTGTCACCCGGCTTGAAGCCGTGGTCGCCATCGATGAACACGCTGCCGTCGATTTCCGGGGCATCGAAGAAGCTGCGGCCAACCGAACCTTGCTCTTCCACTTCATCGATCAGCACGTCGATTTCCTTGCCGATGCGCAGTTGCAGGCGGGCGGCGCTGATGGCCTGCTGGTGGGCCATGAAGCGGTCCCAGCGGTCCTGCTTGACGTCGTCCGGCACTTCTTCCAGGCCCAGGTCGTTGGCCGGGGCGCCTTCCACCGGCGAGTACTGGAAGCAGCCCACGCGGTCCAGCTGGGCTTCGGTCAGCCAGTCCAGCAGGTACTGGAAGTCTTCCTCGGTCTCGCCCGGGAAGCCGACGATGAAGGTGGAGCGAATCACCAGCTCCGGACACTGCTCGCGCCAGTTCTTGATACGTGCCAGGGTGCGGTCTTCGAAGGCCGGGCGCTTCATGGCCTTGAGCACTTTCGGGCTGGCGTGCTGGAACGGGATGTCCAGGTACGGCAGGATCTTGCCGGCGGCCATCAGCGGGATCACGTCGTCGACGTTCGGGTAAGGGTACACGTAGTGCAGGCGTACCCAGGCACCCAGGCTGCTCAGGGCTTCGCACAGCTCGAGCATGCGGGTCTTGACCGGGCGGCCGTTCCAGAAGTCGGTCTTGTACTTGACGTCGACGCCGTAGGCGCTGGTGTCCTGGGAAATCACCAGGATCTCCTTGACCCCGGCCTTGACCAGGCGCTCGGCCTCGCTCAGCACTTCGCCGACCGGGCGGCTGACCAGCTTGCCGCGCATCGACGGGATGATGCAGAAGCTGCAGCTGTGGTTGCAGCCTTCGGAAATCTTCAGGTACGCATAGTGGCGCGGGGTCAGCTTGACGCCCTGCGGCGGTACCAGGTCGATCAGCGGGTTGTGGTCCTGGCGTGGCGGCACCACTTCGTGCACGGCGTTGACCACCTGCTCGTACTGCTGCGGGCCGGTGACCGACAGCACGCTCGGGTGCACGTCACGGATGCTGCCTTCCTCGACACCCATGCAGCCGGTGACAATGACCTTGCCGTTTTCCTTGATCGCTTCGCCGATTACTTCCAGCGACTCGGCCTTGGCGCTGTCGATGAAGCCGCAGGTGTTGACCACCACCACGTCGGCGTCCTCGTAGGTGGGCACGACTTCATAGCCCTCCATGCGCAGCTGGGTCAGGATGCGCTCGGAATCGACCAGGGCTTTTGGGCAACCCAGGCTTACGAAACCTACCTTGGGGGTGGCGGGCGTGGTGGACATGACTAACCTCGGTATTGAATGCAGGTCGCCCGACCGGAATCGGGGGCGATCTTGACGGGCGCTTTTGGCGCCTCTGATCAAAAAGTGCGCAATTCTAGCGAGCGCAGGGTCGCTTGACCAGCAGAAATGCGACGAACGCTGCGCTATGCCAGCCAACCATAAGTTGCTTGCTCGGCAAAACCTCGAAACACAGCCTGGCAATGGTTCCCCTTGAATCAATAGACCCCGCCCGTCACCCTCGTCTGCGCCGATGAAACCTTTTCTTGAACTTATTCGATTCTTATAGTTTTCTTATAAGACTGGCGTGGAAATGAATACGATCAACTGGTCACGCAAAGCTGTGAAGCAACTCAGGAAAATCGACAGGATTGATCAGTCAAAGGTCTACGATGCTGTTCAGGCATTGATGCACATGCCGCACGTTCAAAACATCAGGGCGCTGGTCAATCACCATTACGGTTACCGTCTCAGGGTGGGTACCTACCGGATACTTTTCGACTGGGACGGTAGCGTCAAAATTGTCAGCATCGAGGAGGTCAAGAAGCGCGATGAACACACCTACTAACGTACAGATCATCAATGATGCTGACGGGCGTCCTGCCTTCGTCGTGCTGCCGTATGCCGATTATATCGCCAGCCATCCGCAACCGGACCTGGTACCCAATGAAGTCGTTGGCTATATGGTGAAGGACGGTATGACCGCCATTGCTGCCTGGCGCAGGCATCTGGACCTGACTCAGGCTGAAGTTGCCCAGCGCCTGGGCGTCTCGCAGTCGGCGTATGCCCAGCAGGAAGCTGCCGAGCGCCCACGCAAGGCCACTCGCGAAAAGATTGCTGCAGCGTTGGGCATACCCATGCAGTCTCTGGACCTTTAGTTGTAACCGCCAGGTGACCCGCCAGAGGCGCACCAGCAGAAAATCCACGAACGCTGCGCTATGCTTCGGGCCATTGCGTCAGGGGTACCAAGCTTCCGGGCGCAGGTGGGAATTCTACTGGCCTTGCAAGGCCGTCTGCGGGAGTGGTCGATGGTTCAGGCAAGCAGTCACGCCGAGGGCGGGCACGAGGGGAAGCAGGGCGCGACGCGGTCGCTGAGCCTGCTCGTGGCGGCGGTCGGGGTGGTTTATGGCGATATCGGTACCAGCCCGTTGTATACCCTCAAGGAAGTCTTCAGCGGCGGGTACGGAGTACCGGTCAACCATGACGGCGTGCTGGGGATCCTGTCGCTGATCCTGTGGTCGCTGCTGTGGGTGGTGTCGTTCAAATACGTGATGTTCATCCTGCGCGCCGACAACCAGGGCGAGGGCGGCACCATGGCACTGACTGCACTGGCGCGGCGGGCCACGGCGGCCTACCCGAGGTTGCGTACGCTGATGGTGGTGTGCGGGTTGATCGGCGCTTCGCTGTTCTATGGCGACAGCATGATCACCCCGGCGGTGTCGGTACTGTCGGCGGTGGAGGGCATGGGGCTGGCCTTCGAAGGCATCGATCACTGGGTGGTGCCGATTTCGCTGGTGGTGCTGGTGGCGCTGTTCCTGGTGCAGAAGCACGGCACCGAGAAGATCGGCAAGCTGTTCGGCCCGATCATGGTTACCTGGTTCGTGGCGCTGGGCGCGCTGGGGGTGCATGGCATCTCGCAGAGCCCGGAAGTGCTCAAGGCATTCAACCCGGTCTGGGCGGTGAACTTCTTCGTGGTTCACCCCGGCATGGGCGTGGCCATCCTCGGCGCGGTGGTGCTGGCGCTGACCGGTGCCGAGGCGCTGTACGCCGACATGGGCCACTTTGGCCGCAAGCCGATCGCCCGCGCCTGGTTCATCCTGGTGCTGCCGGCGCTGGTGCTCAACTACTTTGGCCAGGGCGCGATACTGCTGCAGAACCCGGAGGCGGCACGTAACCCCTTCTACCTGCTGGCGCCGGGCTGGGCACTGCTGCCGCTGGTCGGATTGGCCACCATGGCCACGGTGATCGCCTCGCAGGCGGTGATCTCGGGGGCCTTCTCCCTGACCCGCCAGGCCATCCAGCTGGGTTACATTCCACGCATGCAGATCCAGCACACCTCCAGCGACGAGCAGGGGCAGATCTACATCGGTGCGGTGAACTGGGCGCTGATGGTTGGCGTGGTGCTGCTGGTGATCGGCTTCGGGTCGTCCGGCGCCCTGGCGGCGGCCTACGGCGTGGCGGTGACCGGTACCATGCTGATGACCACCCTCCTGGTCTCGGCGGTGATGTTGCTGCTATGGAAGTGGCCACCGGTGCTGGCGGTGCCGATCCTGCTGGGTTTCCTGTTTGTGGATGGGCTGTTCTTTGCCGCCAACGTGCCGAAGATCATCCAGGGCGGGGCCTTCCCGGTCCTGGCCGGCGCTGTGCTGTTCCTGTTGATGAGCACCTGGAAGCGCGGCAAGCAGATCCTGATGGAGCGTATCGACGAAGGCGCGCTGCCGCTGCAGCTGTTCATCAGCAGTATCCGCATTCAGCCGCCGCACCGGGTCGAAGGCACGGCGGTGTTCCTCACGGCGCGCTCCGATGCGGTACCCCATGCGCTGTTGCACAACATGCTGCATAACCAGGTGCTGCACAGCCAGGTGGTGCTGCTGACGGTGGTCAGCGAGGATCGGCCACGGGTGCCGGAGCAGGAGCGCTTTGAGGTGGAAGCCTATGGCGACGGGTTCTTCCGCGTGTTGCTGCACTTCGGCTTCATGGACGAACCGGACGTGCCGGCGGCGTTGAAGCTGTGCCACTTGGAAGACCTGGATTTCAGCCCGATGCGCACCACCTTCTTCCTCAGCCGCGAGACCGTGATCGCCTCACGGCTGGAGGGAATGTCGCGCTGGCGGGGCAACCTGTTCGCGTTCCTGCTGAAGAATGCCAACGGCAACTTGCGCTTCTTCAACCTGCCGCTGAACCGTGTGATCGAGCTGGGGACCCAGGTCGAGATCTGAGAGGCAACACAGATTTCAAGGCAGTACCCGTCCCATGTGGGAGCGGGCGTGCCCGCGAAGCCGGCAACTCGGTGTAGGGCACCGGCTTCGCCGGTGTTCGCGGGCATGCCCGCTCCCACATGGACCGCATAGCTTTCAAAGCTTGCGCTGTACCTGCGGGAGATTGCCCAGCCCTTTGGGCTGCGCTGTCGCGCAGATAACTGGATTCGCAAGCGATCCTCGTACCCTGTGGGAGCGGCTTTAGCCGCGAAGAATCCAACGCGGTGCATGGCACCGGCTGCGCCGGTGTTCGCGGCTAAAGCCGCTCCCACAGGGTCTCTGCTAAATCAATGAGTTATGTGCAGTTCTATGAGAGCGGGTTTACCCGCGAATGGGCTGCAAGATCTTATCAGTTCTGCTCAGCCACGCTGGACTTGCCCTGGCGCGTCTCGATCTCGCCGATCAAGCGCTTGGCCAGTGCCGGGTAGTTTTCGTCGAAGTGGTGCCCCCCCGGCAGCTTCAGGCGTTCACCCACCGCAGTCTTGTCGGTGCAACCGCTCTCGTCGGTTTCTTCCACACCATACACGCACACCACCTTGGAGGCCGGCAGCCTGGCCATTTCCGGCCCGGTTGGCGCTTCCTGGCCTTCCTTGCCCAGCCAGCCCTCGACTTCGATCTCGAAACTGCCGCTGCGGGCAAAGGCCAGCAGCATCACCGCGTCGATACGCTGCTGGTCCTCGGCCGGCAGGCGGTTGTAGATCGCCGGCAGCACGTCGGCACCGAACGAATAGCCGGTCAGCACGAAGCGCTTGGTGCCCCACTTCTGCCGGTAGTGCTGCATCAGCTCGGACAGGTCGGCGGCGCTTTGTTCCGGGGTCTTGTGCTGCCAGTAGTAGCGCAGTGTGTCGATGCCGACCACCGGGTAGCCAAGCTTGGCCATTTCCCCGGCCACGTCGCGGTCCAGGTCCCGCCAGCCGCCATCACCGGAAAGGAACAGGGTGACCGTGTCGGTGGTCTGCCCGGCTGGCACCTCGACCACCGGGATGGCCAGGGCGTTGCCGTCGTGGCCGACCAGGGCCTGGGTCAGCTGGGCCTTGAGCACTTGTGGCAGGTGAATGTCGTAGTCGCTGATGCTGGTTTCGGCATTGGCCTGGTCGCGCACGAAGGCGGCGCTGGCGTCATCCGGGTTGTCGTTCCAGGCGACGTTCCAGTGGCCGTGGGCGGCCGACTTCGGCAGCGCTGCCTGGCAGCCGGGCTGTTCCAGGCTGAAGTCCACGGAAATCGCCCGCGCCTTGTCGTTGTTCTGGCTGGCCAGCCAGCGCCACGCCTGAGAGGCGCCAGGGCCGATACCGGCGACCAGGGTCGGTTTCTCCGGCAGCTGTCCCATGGCCTGGTCCAAGGCCTGTTGCTGCTTGCTGCAGTCGTTGGGCGGCAGGATCACCTGCACCAGTTGCGCTTCGCCAGCCTGGGCCAGATCCAGCAGCTGCCTGTCGGTCAGCGCCTGGTCCTGGGGTACACCGATGGCCACTCGGGCCTTGGGGTGCACGCCTGGGGTCACACGGGTGATGCGGGTGTCATTGATGCTCAGTTGTTCCAGGCGTGCCTCGGGGGCAGGGCGGGTCCATAGCCAGAACGCCAGCGTGCCTCCCAGGGCGGCCAACAGCAGGGGAACCAGCAGGTACAGCCAAAAGCGTCGGGTCATCAACGTTTCACCAATCCAGTCAGGCCGCCTGCGATCAGGGCGGCGGTGTCGGCCAGTGCCACCAGCGGGTCGAGCCCGGCCGGCACGGCCATGTAGCGGGGTTCCCAGTCCGGTTGGAACTTGTCCTTGAAGCGTCGAAGCCCCTGGAAGTTGTACAGCTGCTCGCCACGGCGGAACACCATCGAGCCCAGGCGCTGGGTCAAGGGCGCGCCACGCCGCGGCTGCAGGCCGGAAAGCGGCACCATGCCCAGGCTGAAGCGGGCGTAGTCATGGCTTTTGTAGTGCAGGATCAGGCCGATCATCATGAATTCCATGGTCAGCTTCGGGGCCTCGGGGTGCGCACGCATCAGGTCGAGGCTGGCCAGTTCGTTGCCATGGGTTTCCAGCAGGTTGGCGAAAGCCACCGGGCGGCCCTGGAAGCGGATCAGGGCAATGCGAAAATGCTGCAGGTATTCAGGGCTGAAGCGCCCCAGCGAGAAGCCTTTCTCGCGCACGTTCTTGCTGCCAAGCCAGGCGTCGGAAATTTCCTTCAGCTCTGCCAGCGGGGCATGCCCGGGTTCGTGGATTTCCAGGCTCAGGCCGTCACGGCCGCCACGGTTCCAGGTGTAGCGCAGGTCCTTCATCTCCTTGCCCTTGGCTTCGAGGTCGAAGCGGCGCAAGTCGACCCGGGCTTCTTCGCCCAGCTTCAGCGCGGTCAGGCCGATGTCCATGTAGAACGGCAGGTTCTCGGCGCGCACCTGATAGAACACGGGGCGGGCATGGTGCAGGTCGCACAGGTCGCGGAATTGCCAGATCATCTCGGCGCGCTCCTGGGCCGGGCCGATCGGGTCGTACAGCGCCACCAGGCTGCGGCCGCGACGGGCATACATGAGGAAGGCGTTGTCGCGAGGGTGGAACAGCAGCGCCTTGTCGCCGGTCAGGGCCAGGCCGCCATCGGGCTGGTCGGAGGCCAGCAGAATGCGGTTGGCACGCAGCAGCTCTTCTTCGTCAGGCAGGTGGATCACCGGTGGTGCGGTGCGCAGCAGCCAGGTCAGGGCCACGGCCGCCAGCAGCACTGCGCTGCCCATGGCGGCGCGCAGGCCACGCGGGGCATCGGCATCGAGGGTGAACTGCCACCACAGCTGATGGCTGTAGGGCACATCCTGGTAGGCGAACAGCAACAACCACACCGATGCGCCGACCACACAGGCGCTGGCCACCAGAAACACCGGCGAGAATGGCAACTCGAGCAAACGGCTGGGGCGGTAGAAGGAACGGCGGAACAAGGCGAGCAGGGCGGCAGTGAGGGTCAGCAGGCAGGCCTCTTCCCAATCGAAGCCCTTGAGCAGCGACAGCAGGGCGCCGACCAGCAACAGCACGGTGGTCAGCAGCCAGGCGGCGGACAGGCGCCGGCGCAGGCCCTGGGCCAGCAGCAGGCACAGCACGCCGATCAGGCTGGCGCCGAAGTGCGAGGCGTCGATCAGGCGGTGCGGAACCAGGAAACCCATGTGCTCCAGGCGGGTGTCGATCTCGGGCGTGGCCCCGGAGAACAGCAGCACCACCCCGGACAGGAACACCAGGATCGACAGGATCGGCGCGGCCAGCCCGGAAGCGGCCTTGATAGCCTGTTGCGCGAACAGCAGGCGCCGGGCCTCGTTGGCCAGCAGCAGCACGCAGGCCAGCAGCAGCGGCAGTACCACGTAGATCAGCCGATACAGCAGCAGGGCCGCTGCCAGCGGCGCGGCGCCGAGTTGGTCGGCAAAAGCTGCCAGCAGGATCGCTTCGAATACCCCGACGCCGCCCGGTACGTGGCTGAGCACACCTGCGGCCAAGGCCAGCAGGTACACCAGCACAAAGGCACCGAACGGCGGTGCTTCGGGCAGCAGCAGGTACAGCACGGTGGCAGCAGCGGCGACATCCAGTGCGGTGATCAGCAATTGCAGGGCTGCCAGGCGTGCGCCAGGCAGGCGCAGTGTGCGGCGGCCCAGTTGTACCAGCAGGCTGTTGGCCAGTGGTTGCTCAGCCAGGCGCCGGCGGTACAAGCCGAACACTAGCACGCTGCATACCAGCAGCACGGCTATTGCGACACCCGCCAGCAAGCCAGGCGCCAAACCCAGTGCGGCAGACGCCGCCGGCAGGTCGCTCAAGGTCGCCAAGGCGGCCAGGGGCGGCAGCGCGCAGCCCAGTGACAGGCTGGCAAAAACGGTCATCCGTGCAACTTCACCTGCGCCAACCCCCTGGCGTGCATACAGGCGGTAGCGCACCGAACCGCCCGAAAGCATCGACAGGCCGATGGCGTTGCCGATGGCAAAGGCGCTGAAACCGCCCAGCGCCAGGCTGCTCGCCGGCAGCTTCACGCCGGCATAGCGGCTGGCCGACCACTCGTAGCCCAGCAGGACAACGAAACCGAGCACGGTAGCCAGCAAGGCGCCAAGTAACGACTGGGGCGGGACGCTGAGCATGGCATCGTGCAAGGCATAGATGTCCAATTCGCTCAACAGGTGGCGGCAGGCGATCAAGGCCATGGTGAACAACACCAGGGTCACTACCAGGCCGATGGGCTGGCGGTAGCGGCTCAAGCGTTCGAGCAAGGGCAGGCGTTGCACCGCGCCGGGTAGCGCCGAGGCAAGCGGCACCGGGGGTTCGGGGTTGTGCGAAGTCATGGATTGCCCCGGGCTTGCAGCGCGAGGTGAGGGAAAGGTGTGGCCAAGTGAGAGTCCCTTAGGAAAACGTATCCAATGTTACTCCGGCCTCAAGCGCTTTCAGCGGCCTGGCAGGGTTAAAGATAGTTCATCCTGGGCACGACCTCTCAAGCCTGGGGGTTGGCTGGAGGGCGGGGGAATTGGGGGCGACGAAAAGCAGGAGGGGAAAAGCAACAAACCCCGCGCTGCTGTTACACAGGCGGGGTTTGTTCTGACGAATATGGTTGCGGGAGCCGGATTTGAACCGACGACCTTCGGGTTATGAGCCCGACGAGCTACCAGGCTGCTCCATCCCGCG
>NZ_JBIGLU010000049.1:0-30888 GCF_043658375.1 Pseudomonas sp. PsB
GCGTCGGTCAACCACAAAGTCACCGGTTCCGATCTGGTAGTGAAACTGGCCAACGGCCAGACCATCACCATCCCGGTGGGCGAGTCGTCGGCTTCGGTACCGTTCACTGCACCGAACAACGTCCACAACACCAACCTGGACCTGACCAACAAGATCACCAATATCTCGGGCGGCAATTACGAGAAGACCGTGGCGGTTGGTGAACCGGTGACCACTGTTACCGATAATCCGGCGACTCCGGACATCACCACGCTCACCCTGACCGCGACGGATACCGTGGCCGAAGGCGGCAAGATCACCTACACCGCCACCCTGACCAACAAGGCCGGCACTGACCTGGTGATCAAGCTGAGCAACGGTGAGACCATCACCATCGCCGCCGGCTCGAAGGAAGCCTCGATTACCATCGACGCCCCAAGCGACGATGTGTACGTCGATGCGGGCACCGTCCGGGCCAAGATCGATGGCACCAGCGGCGGCGACTTCGAGTTGCTTTCCACCAATGGCGCCTATGCGGTAACCAAGGTCACCGACACCATCGACCACACCGGCCTGAGCCTCAGCGCCACGCCGACCGTCGAAGAAGGTGGCCAGATCACCTACACCGCCACCTTGACCAACAAGGCCGGCACCGACATGACCATCAAGCTCAGCAACGGTGCCGTCATCAGCATCGAAGCGGGCAAGCTCTCCGGTAGCGTTACCGTTCCGGCGCCTACCGATGACGTCTATATCGATGCAGGCAACGTTTCGGCGAAGATCACCGAAACCAGCGGTGGCAACTTCGAGAAACTGAACGTCAGCGATACCGCGGCGGTCACTGCGGTCACGGATACCATCCAGACCACCACCCTGAGCATCAGCGGCACCTCTGCGGTCGCCGAAGGTGGCGATGCCACGTACGTCCTGAACCTGACCAACAAGGCCGAGACCGACGTCACCGTCAAACTGACCTACACCGGCACCGCGGCCGATGGCACGGACTACACCGGCGTGGCCACCGTGGTGATCAAGGCCAACAGCACGCAGGCAACGTTCACCATCCCGACCTTCAAGGACAGCACCACCGAGGGCACCGAGCACTTCACCGTCAAGATCGATTCGGCCACTGGCGGCAACTTCGAGAAGCTCGACATCAGCTCCAGCGCCGGCAGCGTGACCACCCAGATCTTCGAACCAGCCCCGGTTCTGGACCTGGATGGCAACGACTCCAGCGGCAAGACCGGTGCCGACTACCAGACCACCTTCACCGAGAACCAGCCAGGCAGTGGTGTGTCGATCGGCGATGTGGACGTCACCATCACCGACTTCGACAGCTCGCAGCTGACGGGTGCGACGGTCACCCTGACCAACCGCCAGCCGGGTGATGAGCTGAACCTGGGCAACAGTGTCAACGGCATCACGATCAACGCCAACAGCACAGACGGCAAGGTAGTCCTGACCCTGAGCGGCGCTGCGTCGCTGGCCGACTATATCCAGGCGATCAAGAACATCACCTTCATCAACAGCAGCGAGAACCCGAGCACCACGCCTCGCATCATCACCGTGACGGTGACCGACGGCGTGAATACCTCGAACACCGCCACGACCACGGTGAATGTGATCGCCGTCAACGACGCACCGGTCGCCACCGGCGGCGCTGTCACTGGCGTCGAAGACACGCCGCTGGTGCTGACCTGGAACGACTTCAACATTTCCGACGTCGACAGCGCCCTGTCGAGCATGGGTGTGACCTTCACCCAGCTGCCAGCGGGTTCCCTGCAGCTCTTCAACGGCACCGCCTGGGTCAACGTCGCCCAGAACCAGACCGTCAGCCAGGCCGACATCGCTGCCGGCAACCTGCGGTTCGTGCCGAAACCCAACGAGTCGGGTATCGACGGATATGGCGGAACGGGCGTCGGCAACAAGCAGGCCGACTATGCCCAGATCAAGTACAAGCCTACCGACGGTACCGCTGCTGGTGGCGAGGCCACGCTGAAGGTCGATATTGCGCCTGTAGCCGACAAGCCTGGCCTGAACATCGGCAGCAACACCCCCGATTCGCTTGGCCTGACCAAGGAAACCTGGAACAGCCTCACGGGCCTGGGCACCAACGGCAACGGCATCAGTGGTACTGCGCTGAAGAACGTGTTCGCCAACTCTGGCAGTGCCAGCAAGACCGAGCAGGTTACCAGCGCCGATTCGGGCGGCAGCGTTGCCGCCGGCACTGGCTCCAAGACCTCCGGTCTGATCTACCTGGAAGCCGGCCAGACCTACACCTTCAGCGGCACCGCCGATGACAGCTTGCAGGTCTATATCGGCAAAACCAGCGTGGTCGGCGCCACCTGGGGGGCGGGCGGTACGATCTCCGGCAGCTTCTCGCCGCCTGTCAGCGGCTACTACACCCTGGAGATCTACCACGCCAACCAGTCCGGCCCGGGTAGCCTGGATATCAACGTCAAGGTCGGCAACGGCCCGGTGACCGACCTGAGCAGCTCGGCCATCCCGATGTACCCGAACGTTGCGGCGATGGGTAATGCCGGGCTTTCCGTGTCCGATTTCCATGGCAGTGACGGCCAGGGCTACTACGATGGCTACAAGCTCAACGAAGGGCCGGAGAACGGCACCGTCAAGCTGGTTGGCATTTCCACCAACCTGACCGACACCGACGGCTCCGAGAGCCTGAGCGTCAAGCTGGACGGCATTCCGGCAGGTTCGGTGCTCAGCGATGGCGCCGGTCATACCGTAACCGTCGGCGCCACTTCGGTTGACGTCACCGGCTGGAGCCTCAACGGCCTGAGCATCAAGCCGCCGGCGTACTACCAGGGCAGTTTCGATGTGAAGGTCACCTCGACCGCTACCGAAAGCGTGGGCGGCAGCAAAGCCTCTACCGAAGGCACGATCAAGGTAACTGTCTATCCGGACACCTACACCGCCAGCAACCTGACCACCGACAGCGACAGTTTCACCGGCACCGCCACCAGCGACATCATCGTTGCCGACATCAGTGGCCTGCACGTGACACCGGGTCAGGACTACAACATTGCGTTCATCGTCGATACCTCAGGCAGCATGGGCAGCGCGGTCGATGCCGCGCGCAACTCGCTGAAGTCGGTGTTCGATACCTTGGCCAACAGCGTCAAGGGCGCGCAGTCCGGCACAGTGAACATCCTGCTGGTGGACTTCTCCACCCAGGTGAACAGTACGGTTTCGGTCAACCTGGGCGACAAGAATGCGTTGAGCTCGCTGTACAAAGCGCTCAATGCGCTCTACTCCGACGGGATGACCAACTACGAGGACGCCTTCAAAACTACCGCCAACTGGTTCCAGCAACTCAAGGATGCCGGTAACACCGGCAGCCGCCAGACGTTCTTCATCACTGACGGTCAGCCGAACAGGTACATGAGCGGCGAGTACGACGCCGTCTTCAAGAACACCAGCACCACACTGGATGCCGCGCTCAAATCGATCAACTACAAATTGGGCGATGTGGTCACCGACAAGCTGGTAGGTAACAACAACCGCTTCAGCATCGATGCCAAAGGCTACGTGACCTCCGAGTACAGGACCGGCAACGGCAACAACTGGCGTAGCGACAGTGATGCTTCCGGGCAATTGCATGCCCAGGGTGACGGGACCTATGAGTTCTCTTACGTAGCCAGTTCCTACGACTACTACGTGGACCTCAACTCCCAGCAGAGCTTCCTGTTGTTGTCCAAGCTGTCTGGCGTGGAGGCCATTGGCCTCAACAGCGCGGTCAACTTCAACGACCTGAAGCCTTACGACACCGATAGCAAGCCGCAGACCAATATCGACCCGAGCAAACTGGCGGAAGCGATCCTGGGCCACACCGAAGCCACCGTGCCAGGCAATGACACCGTCAACGGTGGTGATGGCAACGACATTATCTTCGGTGACCTGGTGAGCTTTGGTTCGGTCGCCGGCAACGGTGTCGAAGCCATACAGGGATATGTCGCAGGTCAGCTGGGTGTGGCCCTGGGTGATGTCGACGGTCGCGTGCTGCACAAGTACATCGTCGAGCACGTCAGCGAATTCGATGTCTCGCGCAGCAACGATGGCAATGACATTCTCAACGGTGGCGCGGGCAATGACCTTCTGTTCGGCCAGGGCGGCGACGACACCCTCGACGGTGGCAAGGGCAATGACATCCTGATCGGTGGCCTGGGCAAGGACACCCTGCTCGGCGGTGAAGGCAATGACATCCTGCTTGGCGGCAAGGGCGATGACACCATGACCGGTGGCAGCGGTGCCGACACCTTCGTATGGAAGGCTGGCGATACCGGCAAAGACGTGATCAAGGATTTCAAGGTGGCCGAAGGCGACCGCATCGACCTCAAGGACCTGCTCCAGGGCGAGAAGGGCAGCACCATCGACAACTACCTGAAGCTCACCACGGTGGAAGGCACGACGACGCTGCAGGTCAGCAGCGAAGGCAAGCTCAATGCCGCCGGTGGTATCGCCAACGCCGACGTCACCATCAAGCTGGAAGGGGTGAACTGGTCCAACACCACGATCAACTCGTTGATCAGCGGTGCTGACCCGACCATCATCGTCCACAACAAGGACAGCTGATGCGCCAATGGGCTGCCCTGCAGCCCATCGCCATCACCGGCTTCAGGCTGGCGCTGTCCCTGTAGGAGCGGCCTTGTGTCGCGATGGGCTGCAGAGCAGCCCCCAGGTCTCCGGCATTGTTGCCGAAACCGTGGGGCCGCTTTGCGGCCCTATCGCGACACAAGGCCGTTCCTACAGGGCGCGTGCCTGGGCCTTTCCCGCAACTCCATGACAGCGCATACTCTGGCGCCGGGCCGGCGTGCCTGGTGATCTTTGCCTATGCTGCTGTCTACCACCAAGGAACCAATGTGACGAGGGACACCGCCATGTTCTACGTGCAACGCGATGCCGCTGGCGAGTTGCAGCGGGTAGAAGCAGCCGCTTTTGACGAGTTCACCGAAATGCTCCCCGCCGACCATGCCGATATCCAGGAATGGTTTGCCCATGACGTGGTGGAAAACAGCCTCAACCAGCTCAAGCAAAGCGACCTTGACATGATCCGCGTGCTCGAGGACCTGATCGATGTACTGACCGCCAAGGGTGTGTTCAAGATCACCGACCTGCCCCCCGGTGCGCAGGCCAAGCTGCTCAACCGTTCTACAGCGCGCAAGGCGCTCAGCAGCCTGAACAACCTCATTGATGAAGAAGAGCAGGGCGGCTTGATCTGATTGCGTAGCACCCCTGGCAGCAGTGCTATGGTTATTCTTTAACGGTATTTAAAATAAAGCTCTTATGACTTTATAGTCACTTCCACTGCGTACCCGTCGACCAATCGATGCGCCGCACGACTTGAACCCACACGGGAAATCCCCGTGCGTTTCTGATCGTTGCGCGCCATTGAAGTCGCGCACTGCGTGGGAGTGAAAAATGTCAGCCGCCTCGAACGCCTTGTCGATCATCGACAGCGCCCAGCCGCAACGCTTCGAAATCCGCCCGTTCTCCGGTGCCGTAGGCGCCGAGATCATCGGCCTGGACCTGGCCAAACCGGTCAACGCCGAGGATTTCGCCCGTATCCATCGCGCCCACCTCGACCACCATGTGCTGGTGTTCCGCGACCAGCGCATCAGCCCCGACCAGCAGATCGCCTTCAGCCGCCGCTTCGGCCCATTGCAGATCCATGTGCTCAAGCAGTTCCTGCTCGCCGGCCACCCCGAGATCCTGATCGTTTCCAACATCATCGAAAACGGCCAGAACATCGGCCTGGGTGATGCCGGCAAGTTCTGGCACTCGGACCTGTCGTACAAGGAACTGCCCAGCCTCGGTTCCATGCTGCATGCCCAGGAACTGCCCGACGAGGGCGGCGATACCTTGTTCGCCGACATGCACAAGGCCTGGGACGCCGTACCCGCGGCCCTGCGCAAGGTGGTCGAGGGCCGCAGTGCTGCGCACTCCTATACCGCCCGTTACGCCGAGACCAAATTCGAAGGCAACTGGCGCCCGACCCTGACCGCCGAGCAACTGGCGCAGGTACAGGAAGTCATCCACCCGGTGGTCCGTACCCACCCGGAAAACGGCCGCAAGGCGCTATTCGTCAGCGAAGGTTTCACCACCCGTATCGTCGGCCTGCCAAGTGACGAAAGCCGCGACGTGCTGCAACAGCTGTATGCCCTGAGCGTGCTGGAGCAGAACATCTACCGCCACCAGTGGCAGCCCCACGACCTGGTGTTCTGGGACAACCGCTCGCTGATCCACCTGGCCACCGGCTGCCCCGCACACCTGCGGCGCAAGCTTTACCGCACCACCATCCAGGGCGATGCCCCGTTCTGACGACTGAGGAAACCCATCATGCGTAAATCCATCAGCCGCCTGGCGGCAAGCATCGGCCTGGGCGCAAGCCTGGTCGTAGGCAGCCTGGCGGCCCCCGCCGCGGCGCAAGCAGAAGGCAAGATTCGCATCGCCGAACAGTTCGGCATTGTCTACCTGCTGCTGAACGTAGTGCGTGACCAGCATCTGATCGAAAAACATGGCAAGGAGCAGGGCATCGACATCGAAGTCGATTGGGCCCAGCTGTCGGGTGGTTCGGCCATCAACGACGCACTGCTGTCCGGTTCGGTGGACATCGCCGGTGCCGGCGTCGGCCCACTGTTGACCGTGTGGGACCGCACCAAGGGCCGACAGAACGTCAAGGCCGTGGCCTCGCTGGGCAACTTCCCGTACTACCTGGTCAGCAGCAACCCCAACGTGAAGACCATTGCCGACCTCTCCGACAAAGACCGCATCGCCGTGCCGGCGGTAGGCGTTTCGGTGCAGTCGCGCTTCCTGCAATACGCCGCCGCCCAGCAATGGGGCGACAAGGAATACAACCGCCTCGACAAGTACACCCTGGCCGTGCCGCACCCGGATGCCACTGCCGCGCTATTGGCCGGTGGCACCGAACTCAACGGGCACTTCTCCAACCCGCCGTTCCAGGACCAAGTGCTGGCCAACAAGAACGTGCACGTGGTGCTCAACAGCTACGACCTGCTCGGCCCCAACTCGCCGACCTTGCTGTTCGCCACCGAAAAATTCCGCAAGGACAACCCCAAGACCTACAAGGCCTTCGTCGATGCGCTGGCCGAAGCCGCGGACTTCGCCCAGAAGGACAAGGCGGCCGCCGCCGACACCTACATCCGCGTGACCAAGGCCAAGATCGACCGCGACACGTTGATCAAGCTGATCGACAACCCGCAGTACGAATTCACCGTCACGCCAAAAAACACCTACAAGCTGGCCGACTTCCTCTATCGGGTAGGCGCCATCAAGCACAAGCCGGAATCGTGGAAGGACTACTTCTTCCAGGATGAACGCCCGCTGCAGGGGAGCTGACCGATCATGACCGCCCCATTGCCAGGCCACACGGCCAGCAACCTGAGCCGTGTCGCAACGCCACCTTTGCTCAAGGTGGATAACCTCAGCCTCGAATACCGCACCGCGCAACGCGTGGTGCGGGCCACCCACCAGGTCAGCTTCGAAGTCGACCGTGCCGACCGCTTCGTGCTGCTCGGCCCCTCCGGCTGCGGCAAGTCCACCTTGCTCAAGGCCGTGGCCGGGTTCATCTCGCCCCAGGAGGGGCAGATTCTGCTGCAAGGTCAGCCAGTCAGCGGCCCAGGCCCCGACCGCATCGTGGTGTTCCAGGAGTTCGACCAGCTGCCGCCATGGAAGACGGTGAAACAGAACGTCATGTTCCCTCTGCTGGTGTCGGGCCAGCTGAAACGCGCCGAGGCCGAGGAGCGGGCGCTGCACTATCTGGAAAAAGTCGGCCTGGCCGCCTTCGCCGATGCCTACCCACACACCCTGTCGGGCGGTATGAAAGCGCGCGTGGCGATTGCCCGGGCCTTGGCCACGCAGCCGAAGATCCTGCTGATGGACGAACCGTTCGCGGCACTTGATGCGCTGACCCGGCGCAAGATGCAGGAAGAACTGCTGCTGCTGTGGGAGGAGGTGCGTTTTACCCTGCTGTTCGTTACCCACTCCATCGAAGAGGCTCTGGTGGTCGGCAACCGCATCCTGCTGTTGTCGCCCCACCCGGGGCGGGTGCGCGCCGAAGTGCACAGCCACCAGTACGACTTGGGCAGCCTGGGTGGTAGCGACTTCCAGGCCAGTGCCCGGCGCATCCATCGTTTGCTGTTCGATGAGGCGGATGCCCCCGAACAGCCCGACGATCTTGGCTTCAACGATATCCGTATCGCCTACTGACAGGAGCTTCAGCCATGACCACTACACCTGTACGCCAGGAATACGAGGTGCAGCTGGAGCCTTTGCTCAGTGTGCCTGTGGAGCGCAACCTGCCGTTGGCTCAGCGCCTGTGGCAGCACGGCTGGTTGCGCAAGGCGGTCATCCTGCTGGTGATCGCCGTGCTGTGGGAGGCCATTGCCCGCTACCAGGGCAACGACCTGCTGCTACCGACCTTCCTGCAGACGGCCACGGCGCTGTGGGACGGCATGGTCAGCGGTGAGTTGCCGGCCAAGGTTGGCGTGTCGCTGGTGATTCTGCTCAAGGGTTACCTGCTGGGGATCATCCTGGCGTTCGGCCTAACCAGCCTGGCGGTGTCGACCCAGCTTGGGCGCGATCTGTTGGGCACCCTGACCTCGATGTTCAACCCGTTGCCGGCGATTGCCTTGTTGCCCCTGGCCTTGCTGTGGTTCGGGCTGGGCGACAACAGCCTGATCTTCGTGCTGGTGCACTCGGTGCTATGGGCGCTGGCGCTGAACACCTATGCGGGCTTTCTCGGCGTGTCGGAAACCCTGCGCATGGCCGGGCGCAATTACGGCCTGAAAGGGTTGCGGCTGGTGCTGCATATCCTGGTGCCGGCGGCGTTGCCGTCGATCCTCTCGGGGCTGAAGATCGGCTGGGCATTCGCCTGGCGCACACTGATCGCTGCCGAGCTGGTGTTCGGGGCCAGCAGTGGCAAAGGCGGGTTGGGTTGGTACATCTTCCAGAACCGCAACGAGCTGTACACCGACAAGGTGTTTGCCGGGTTGGCGGTGGTGATCCTGATCGGCTTGCTGGTGGAAGGGCTGGTGTTCAATACCCTCGAGCGGCTGACGGTGCGGCGTTGGGGGATGCAGCGCTAACTGGTATGCCTGTGCCGGCCTCTTCGCAGGCTTGCCCGCTCCCACAGGAAAACCACACACTTCAGAATCTGTAGAGTACCTGTGGGAGCGGGCAAGCCCGCGAAGAGGCCAGCACAGGCTAAAAATTCTGGTACTGCGCTGCCGCATTGCTCAGGATCTTGCCAATCTCCTCCCGCAAGCCGCCCGGCTGCTCAACCACCACCCCATCGCCATGGCTCAACAACCACCAGCGCAGTGGCCAGCCGTCACTCACCGTGGCCTGCAACCGATGTCCGTGCTCCAAGGCCGTCAGCTGCATGTCGCTACTCAACGGCGCAACCCGCAACTGCCGCGCCAGCGTATCGCTGATCCGCGCCACCAACTCCACCCCCTCGCCCCGAGCCGGTTGCAGCGCATCACCGCGCAAGTGCGTCAACAAGTCGAAATTGCCGCGCAAGTCGCCCACTGCGCTCGCCGACCAATGCCAGCCAAACGGGATGCTCTTGTCATTGCGCTCCAGCGGAAATATCAGCGACAGCTCATTGAGATCACGCTCGACAGTGCGTTTGCTGACAGTGAAGCCCACGTCACGCAGGCGCCAGACCAATTCGGCGCTGGTAATGCCTGGGGAACGGCTGGGCAACTGGCGCAGCAGCGCCCACTGTCGGCTGAGGGTGGCGCGAGTTGTGGCGAACGGCAAAAGATAACGTCCTTGTCTAGGCTTGCCGCAATAGGATGGCGGCAGGCGTGGGTCATGGCAATTGGCCACAGCCTGCTCAGATCAAGGAAGTCGCATTTGGTTGCCTGGCGCCGAATCGTTCGCGACAGGTTTTGACGTTACGTCACGCAGAATCACGCCTCATCACAGCCGAAGGTTGGGGTTGTGTGTCGTTCAATGAGGATGAACATGTCTGCTGCCAGCAATATCCATTCGCTGCTTGCCCGCCTTTTGCCCGAGCGGGTCATTGCCCCACCGGCCGCTGTCGGGAGGCGACAGCGACTGTTTGCCGGGATAGGGTTGCCCAGCCAGCGCTCGCTGCTGGTCAGCCGCCTGGACGAAGCCAGCGACTTGCAGGCGGTGTACGTCGACCTGCGCCGCCAGGCCTTGCAAGGCAGCGTGGCGGCGCTCAACGACCTTGGCTGGATCTGGCTCAACGGCAAATACTGGCGTGCTGACACCGTGTTGGCCGGCCACCTGTTGCGCATGGCGGCCCTGCAAGGCAATGCCGCGGCATGGTTCAACCTTGGGCAGCAACATTACTTCGGCAAAGGCATCGAGCCCTCTTACATGCAGGCGGCGGAGTGCTACCGGCAGGCTTTCGAGCGGGGCATGCTGCATGCCGCTGCCGCGCTGGGTGACCTGTACGAGGAAGAGGTGTGTGATGGCGGCCTGCAGTGGCAGGTCGACCTGGTGCAGGCCTACCAGTGGTTCTTGCGCGGGGCCGAGCAGGGCGAGGCACGCTGCCGTTTCGAGGTGGGCTACCGGCTGATGCATGGGCTGTACGTGGAGGCTGATCTCAAGGCCGCGCTGTACTGGCTGGAGCTGGCGGCAGCTGCGGGGGTGGTACAGGCGGCCGAAGAGCTGGCGGTGCACTTCAGCAGCCGCGACGAGGGCCGCTACCAGGAGTGGCGTGACCGCGCGGTGCAGATGGGCAGCACACTGGCCTTGACCATGAAGCTGGAAGACCAGATTCAGCCCTGAATGCTCTGTTGCCTGTCCGGGCCTCTTCGCGGGTAAACCCGCTCCCACAGGTACCGCGCATGGCTGAATCCTATGCAGCACCTGTGGGAGCGGGTTTACCCGCGAAGAGGCCGGCACAGGCAGGCCAGAAGCCCCAGCATGAACAACAATTCATCCATCCCCCCGGTTGACGACAGGGGGAGGCACAGGCGTATATTGATAGTTAGCAAACTATGAATATCCTTGGTTCCTGTCATGTCCCTTGATCTCCTGCGCCTGCAAGTCAGCAGTGGCATGGTGGTTGCCGCCCGCCATTGGCGGCGCATCTGCCATACCGCCCTGACCGGTTACGGCATATCCGAGGCCTGCGCCGCGCCGTTGCTGATGATCGTGCGCCTGGGTGACGGCGTGCATCAGGTGGCCGTGGCCCAGGCTGCCGGCCTGGAAAGCCCGTCGCTGGTGCGCCTGCTCGACCAGCTGTGCAAGGCTGGCCTGGTATGTCGCAGCGAAGACCCGCTGGACCGCCGCGCCAAGGCCCTGAGCCTGACCGCCGAAGGCCGCACCCTGGCCGAGTCCATCGAAGCCGAGCTGGTGCGCCTGCGCCGCGAGGTGCTGTATGGCATCGACCAGGCCGACCTGGAAGCCGCCTTGCGCGTGCTGCGTGCCTTCGAAGCCGCCGGCCTGGGCAACACAGGCGGGGCAGCATGAACGGTTTCTTCAGCTCGGTGCCCCCGGCCCGCGACTGGTTCTATGGCGTGCGTACCTTTGCCGCCTCCATGATCGCCCTGTACATCGCCCTGCTCATGCAGTTGCCGCGCCCCTATTGGGCCATGGCCACGGTGTACATCGTCTCCAGCCCGTTCCTTGGCCCCACCAGCTCCAAGGCCCTGTACCGTGCCGTGGGCACGCTGCTCGGTGCCGGCGGGGCGATTTTCCTGGTACCACCGCTGGTGCAGTCGCCGTTGCTGCTGAGCATCGCCATCGCCCTGTGGACCGGCACCTTGCTGTTCCTTTCGCTGAACCTGCGCACCGCCAACAACTACGTGCTGATGCTGGCCGGCTACACCTTGCCGATGATTGCCCTGGCGGTGGTCGACAACCCGCTTGCTGTGTTCGACGTGGCGTCTTCCCGCGCCCAGGAAATCTGCCTGGGGATCGTCTGCGCGGCCGTGGTCGGAGCGATCTTCTGGCCGCGCCGGCTGGCGCCAGTTGTAGTCGGTGCCACTGGTAGCTGGTTCACCGAAGCGATCCGCTACAGCGACACCTACCTGGCCCGCCAGGCCAGTGCAGACCAGGTTGGCGGCATGCGCGGGGCGATGGTTGCCACCTTCAACTCGCTGGAGCTGATGATCGGCCAGCTCGGCCATGAAGGCGCCGGTCCGCACACCCTGAAGAATGCCCGCGAGTTGCGCGGGCGCATGATCCACCTGCTGCCCGTGATCGATGCCCTCGACGACGCCCTGGTCGCCCTCGAAGGCCGCGCCCCGGCACAGTTCGCCCAGTTGCAACCGTTGCTCGATGCCGCCCGCGAATGGCTCAAGGGCACCGTCGACAGCGCTTCCGTCGCCCGCTGGACCGCTCTGCACGAACAGATCGAGCGCCTGCAGCCCGGCGCCGCTGCCCTCGACCAGCGCGCCGAACTGCTGCTGTCCAACGCCCTGTATCGCCTGACCGAATGGGCCGACCTGTGGCAGGACTGCTGCAGCCTGCAACATGCCCTGCGCAGCGACGATTCCAAACCCTGGCGCGCGGTGTACCGCCACTGGCGCCTGGGCCGCCTGACGGCGTTCTTCGACCGTGGCCTGATGCTGTATTCGGTGGCCTCAACCGTGCTGGCGATCGTTGTCGCCTGCGGCCTGTGGATTGGCCTGGGCTGGAACGACGGCGCCAGCGCAGTGATCCTCGCCGCCGTGTCGTGCAGCTTCTTCGCCGCCATGGACGACCCGGCGCCGCAGATCTACAGGTTCTTCTTCTGGACGCTGATGTCGGTCATCTTCTCCAGCCTGTACCTGTTCCTGGTGCTGCCCAACCTGCACGACTTCCCGATGCTGGTGCTGGCCTTCGCCGTGCCATTCATCTGCGTTGGCACCCTGACCGTGCAGCCGCGCTTCTACCTGGGTACCTTGCTGACCATCGTCAACACCTCGACCTTCATCAGCATCCAGGGCGCCTACGATGCTGACTTCTTCACCTTCCTCAATTCCAACCTGGCCGGCCCCGTGGGGCTGCTGTTCGCCTTCATCTGGACCTTGGTGATGCGCCCGTTCGGCGTGGAGCTGGCAGCCAAGCGCATGACCCGCTTCGCCTGGCGCGACATCGTCGAAATGACCGAGCCGGCCACCCTGGCCGAGCACCGCCAGGTCGGTGTGCAGATGCTCGACCGCCTGATGCAGCACCTGCCGCGCTTGTCGCAAACCGGGTAGGACAGCGGCGTGGCACTGCGCGACCTGCGCGTGGGGTTGAACCTGCTCGACCTGCTGGCCTATATGCCGCGTGCCGGGCAGCAGGCTCGTGAGCGCCTGAACACGGTAGTCGAGGAAGTCGGCGCGCACTATGCCGCCTGCCTGCGCGCCGGCGAGCGCCTGCACGCCCCGGCCGCGCTGCTGCGCAACATGGAGCGCGCGCGCCTGGCGCTGAACCTGGATGAGCTGTACGAGCGCGGCGATGCCCGTACCCACCTGCTGCACGCGCTGAGCGGCCTGCGCCTGGCGCTGCTGCCGGGCGTGGAGGTGATGCTCGAGCCAGCCGAACAACCGCAACTACCCCCTGGCCTCGACGGAGCGCCCCTGTGATTGGTGAACTGGATATCAGCGGGGTATTCCTGCCCACGCTGCTGGTGATGATGTTTGGCACCTACCTGCTGTTCCTCGGGGTGCACGCGGTGCTGGTGCGCCTGCATTTCTACCGTCTGGTCTGGCACCGGGCGTTGTTCAACGTTGCTCTGTATGCCGTGCTGCTTGGTGCGGTGGACCACTTTTGCCGAAACCTGATGCTGCCATGAAAAAACCTTTGCTGACCCTGGGCCGTGTGGTCCTGACCTTGCTGGTAGTGACCTTCGCCGCCGTGCTCGTGTGGCAGATGGTGGTGTACTACATGTTCGCCCCCTGGACCCGCGACGGCCACATCCGCGCCGACGTGATCCAGATCGCCCCGGACGTGTCCGGGCTGATCCAGAAGGTCGAGGTGCGTGACAACCAGACCGTCAAGCGCGGCGATGTGCTGTTCACCATCGACCAGGACCGCTTCACCCTGGCCCTGCGCCAGGCCAAGGCGACCCTGGGTGAGCGCCAGGAAACCCTGGCCCAGGCCTCCCGCGAAGCGCAGCGCAACCGCAAGCTGGGCAACCTGGTGGCCGCCGAGCAGCTGGAAGAAAGCCAGTCCCGCGAGGCCCGTGCCCGTTCCGCCGTCAGCGAAGCGCAGGTGGCCGTCGATACCGCCCAGCTCAACCTCGACCGATCGGTGGTGCGCAGCCCGGTGGACGGTTACCTGAACGACCGAGCACCGCGTAACCACGAATTCGTCACCGCCGGCCGCCCGGTGCTGTCGGTGGTCGACAGCGCCTCGTACCACGTCGATGGCTACTTCGAGGAAACCAAGCTTGGCGGTATCCACATCGGCGATGCCGTGGACATTCGCGTCATGGGCGACAACACCCGCCTGCGTGGCCATGTGCAAAGCTTTGCCGCCGGCATCGAAGACCGCGACCGCAGCAGTGGTGCCAACCTGTTGCCCAACGTCAACCCCGCATTCAGCTGGGTGCGCCTGGCCCAGCGTATTCCGGTGCGCATCGCCTTTGATGAAGTGCCGCAAGACTTCCGCATGATTGCCGGGCGAACCGCCACGGTGTCGATCATCGAGGGCCAGCGCCCATGAAACAGCTGATCCTGGCGGGACTGTGCCTGTCGTTGGGGGCCTGCATGATGGTCGGCCCCGACTATGAGGTGCCGAAGGACGCGGCGGTGCAACGCAGCGACCTCAATGGCCCGCTGCGCCAGGATACCGACAGCGTGGTATCGGCACCGGTGCCTGAGGACTGGTGGCAGCTGTATCAGGATCAACGGCTGAACGAGCTGGTGCGCCAGGCCCTGAGTGCCAACACCGACCTGCGCGTGGCTGCCGCCAACATTGCCAAGGCGCGTGCCCAGGTGGAAGTGGCTGAGTCGCAAGGTGGCTTCAACGGCGGCGTCAAACTTGGCGCCCAGCGCCTGCAGGAATCGGGCGAGGCCTTCCTGCTGCCAGAGAAAGTGCCGGTGGCCAACATCGGCGAAGCCATCATCAGTGCCTCGTACCAGTTCGACCTGTGGGGTACTTTCAAGCGTGGCACCGAGGCGGCCAAGGCCAATGCCGACGCAGTGCAGGCCGCCGCCGATACCGCCCGCATCACCCTGGTGGCGGATGTGGTCAAGGCCTACACCCAGGTGTGCTCGGCCAACGAGGAATACCACATTGCCCGCGAGTCGCTCGACCTGCAGGAGCAGAGCGTGAAGCTTAACCAGCGCCTGCGTGATGCCGGGCGTGGCGACGAAACCCAGGTCACCCGCTCGCAAACCCAGTTCAAATCCTTGCGCGCCGAGCTGCCACGCTTCAAGGCGGAGCGCGAGACTGGCATGTACACACTGGCCGCTTTGTTGGCCAAACCGGTCGATCAGCTGCCTGCCGGCACTGCCGATTGTGCCGAGCTGCCGCACCTGAACCAACTGGTCCCGGTGGGCGATGGCGCGGCGCTGCTCAAGCGCCGTCCCGACGTGCGCCAGGCCGAACGGCAGCTGGCCGCTGCCACTGCCTACATCGGCGTGGCCACCGGCGCCCTGTACCCGGACATCAGCATCGGCGCCCAGGTTGGCACCATTGGTATCCTCGAGAACCTTGGCGAGCCGGCGACCAACCGCTGGGGCTTCGGCCCGCAGATCAGCTGGACCATCCCTACCAACGGCACCCGCGCCCGCATTCGCATGGCCGAAGCCTCGACCCAGGCCGCCCTGGCGAATTTTGATGGGGTAGTGCTGAACGCCATTCGCGAGACCCAGACCCGCCTGGCGCAGTACAGCGCCCTGCTGGACCGGCGTGACGCGCTGGCCGAGGCGGAGAAGTCGGCCAAGGAAGCGGCGGACCAGACGCACCGGTATTACCAGGCTGGGCGTGAGTCGTTCCTGGCGGATTTGCAGGCGACGCGGACCTATACCGACATGCGCGCGCAGTTGGCGGCAGCCAATAGCGAGGTGGCGTTGGGGCAGATTGGGGTATTCCTGGCGTTAGGTGGTGGCTGGAAGACCACGGCTAGGCCCGGATTCCGAGACTCTGGAGAAACTTTCGCTATTGCGCGACCAAAACGATGACTTTGCATACGGAGCGCTCAGCAATAGTGCCGGTAGTCGATGATCCTATCAAAAGTGACAGTAGTTCAGTCGGGCATTATTCTATACGCTGAGGTAGACAGCTCGTTGGGTAAGGATAGTGGTCTTGTAATTATATTAAAGTAATTAATGGCATTTCCCATGAATGTTGAGGAGTATGGCAACTATGTCCGCTCGTCCAAACACATTTGCTTACCTTGCGTATGGTTACAGCTCGCCAAGGCTAGACCCACCTATTCTGTTTGGTTTTACTGGAGAACATCCGGATGTTCTTTCTGGGCTCTATCTGCTTGGAAACGGTTACCGGCCATACAGCTCGGTGTTGATGCGGTTCACCTGTCCGGATAGTTGGAGCCCATTTGGATTGGGTGGTTTGCATGCTTATGCCTATTGTGGTTGTGACCCCGTCAATCGGAAGGATCCCAGCGGACATACGTGGGCCGGTGTCAGCTTTCTTTTCAGGTCGTTGAAAGTGGGTAGGTCAAGCGGAACGCGGACGCCAAGAGGATCGGTTCAACTGGATCAAGCCGATAGCATGTCTCCGGTCGGCTCTCTCGGCGGCGCGTTGAACTATATAGGGCGTCACGGCTCAACTAATATCAACGCTACGGGCTTGCTGCAAGGGTTAAATGCTAAATATCAAAACTCCGCCGGAGGTCTTAGTTCCGGCAAGGGTTTCTATGTTGCGCTCACTGATTCTACAGCGAAAGATTTTGCTGACATGGCTGCGGACTATGCACGCCAAGCCGGACCTAGAGAAAACGTGCAGCCAGAGGTTTACTCGGTGTTCGCTTACAATTTCAACGCGAAGGTACCCGGTAAAGACTACCGTTTCGGCACGATGGGCGAGGGTGGGTTAGTGCCCAGGAAACTCGAAGAAATGGAATTGTTATTGTATGGACCAATGTATGAACAAGTGGTGATACGACGAGGGCAGCCAAATCAGCGGCAAATGCTACCAAGAGCATCGGAAGCGCCGTTCTGAGTGCGCCATGGGTGGGAAGTGCTTAACCTTGTGGTTCCAGAGCTAGAAGCCGCTGGCCTTAGTCCCTGTCTGAAAGCAAGGTTTTGCAAATAGCCTCTGAGAACCTGAGGCCGCTGTGCGGCCCATCGTCGGCAAGTCAACTCTCACAGGTGCTGCGCCATGCTCAGGCCCGGTTGTCATCCCGCTTCCTCTAAATTTGTACCAAGATTTTTCATGAAATCCGCCTGGCGCCCTTGAAGGAAGAAAAGTGGAAGTGAACAATGTTCTCTTTCGCATTTACTTCGAGACTGGCCATGAATACCCGTTCCCGTCTGCTTGCCTGGCTACCGGCTATATTGCTCGGCCCGGTGCTGGTGCTGTGCAGCACCCTGGTGCTGGCCGAAGCCCCCGCCGAGGCTACCAAGGCCCTGCACCTGCTGGACTACATTGGCGCCGACTACCCGCCGACCGTGCAAGACGGCAAGGTGATCGACGATGGTGAATACCGCGAGCAGCAAGAGTTCAGCGCGGTATTGGCCGAGCTGGTCAAGAGCTTGCCTGCAAACGCCGAGCAAGCTGCTCTGGAGCAGGGCATCCAGGCGTTGCGCCAAGCCATCGACCACCGCCAGGACGGCCCGGCAGTCGCCAAACAGGCCCGCCAACTGGGCGCGCGTCTGGCGGTGGCCTACGAGGTCAGCCAGGCTCCGGTAATTACTCCGGACCCGGCCCGCGGCGCTTCGCTGTATGCGCAAAACTGCTCGATCTGCCACGGCGACACTGGCGTCGGCGACGGCCCGGCCGGCGTGGGCCTGGAGCCTGCACCCGCCAACCTGCGCGATGTTTCGCGCCTCGACCAGTTGAGCCTGTTCGACCTCTACAACACCCTGGCCCTGGGCATCGATGGCACCGAGATGCCGTCCTTTGCCGACCAGCTGGATGACCGCCAGCGTTGGGATGTGGCTGCCTATATCGCCAGCTTCACCGCAAAGCCAGAAGCCGGCAAAGGCGACAAGGCCTGGAACATCGCCGACCTGGCCCGCCAGACCCCGGCCGAAGTCGCCACCAGCGAAGGTGCCACGGCCGTGGAGGCGTTCCGCGCCCAGCGCGCCCAGCCGCCGCAGGTCAAGCGTGGCCCTGCGCAATTGCTCGAATACACCGCGAGCACCTTGGACAAGAGCCTGGCGGCCTACCGCGCAGGTGATCACGACCAGGCCTATGACCTGTCAGTGGCGGCCTACCTGGAAGGCTTCGAGCTGGTGGAAAGCTCGCTGGACAACATCGACACCCAGGCGCGCAAGGACACCGAAAAATCGCTGATGGCCTACCGTCAGTCGCTGCAGGACGGCTTGCCCGTGGCCCAGGCCGAGCAACGCCTGAGCGAAGCCAGGGCCAAGCTGGAGCAGGCTTCCAAGCTGCTGGGCAGCGATGGCCTGAGCTGGTCGCTGAGCTTTGTATCCGGCTTGCTGATCCTGCTGCGCGAAGGCCTGGAGGCGATTCTGGTGCTGGCGGCGATCCTGGCCTTCCTGCGCAATACCGGCCAGCAGTCGGCGGTGCGCAGCGTCAACATCGGCTGGGGCCTGGCGTTGGTGGCTGGTTTCGCAACCTGGGCGCTTGCAGCCTACGTGATCGACGTCGGTGGCGCCCAGCGCGAACTGCTGGAAGGCTGCACGGCGCTTTTCGCCGCGGTGATGGTGCTGTGGCTTGGCGTGTGGATGCACGACCGCCGCCATGCCGCCGCCTGGCAGGACTACATCAAGAGCAGCCTGGTCAGTGGTGGTGGACGTTTCGGTTTTGCCGTGCTGGCGTTCTTCTCGGTTTACCGCGAACTATTCGAAGTGATCCTGTTCTACGAAACCCTGTGGCTGCAGGCCGGCCCAGCCGGGCACCAGGCGGTGCTGGCGGGTGGTGCCACGGCGCTGGTGCTGCTGGTGGGGTTGGCCTGGGTGATCCTGCGTGGCTCGGCCAAGCTGCCGCTGTCACTGTTCTTCAGCATCAACGCCGCACTGCTATGTGCCTTGTCGGTGGTGTTCGCCGGGCATGGCGTGAAGGCGTTGCAAGAGGCCGGGGTACTGGGCACGCGCCCAGTGGCGTTCTTCGAATTCGACTGGCTGGGGATTCACGCTGACGCCTACTCGCTTTCGGCGCAGGCGCTGGCCTTGCTGGCGATCGTGTTCCTGTACGGGCGCTCGCGCCTGGCGGAGAAGCGCAGGGTCACTGCTAACTGAAAGCCTCACGCGATCCCTTGTAGGAGCGGCCTTGTGTCGCGACAGGGCCGCAAAGCGGCCCCAGGATTTCAGTAACGCTGCACTAATTGCTGGGGCCGCTGTGCGGCCCTGTCGCGACACAAGGCCGCTCCTACACACAGACCGCGAAGGGAACTCAGGCCGGCTGTGGCGCCTTGAGAATGTTCTGCAGCAACTGGACACTTTCGACAGCGTCATGACCCAGGCTGGTCAGGTAGCCGCCATCAGGTTGATCGGTCAGCCCCTTTTCATGCAGGCGTTGTGCGGCGGCTACCAGGTCGGGGGAAGCGTTCTTGTGAATCTTGATGCCTTCCTGGCTGCTGTCGTGCTTGAACAGCGAAAGGACTTCCAGTTCAGCGATCAGATCGGGGGTAAAAGGCATGGCGACTCCTGACTTCCAGACAAGGATGACGGCACCGTTCTACGATGCCTGACCTTCGAGTGTAGCCGGGTTATTCGTCCTCGCCTTGATCCATCTCAGGCGGCAGTTCCGGCAGCGCGCGCAGGGCATTCTCGTACCACTCGCGGTCGAACTCGCGGTCTTCCACCAGCATGTTGTCAATTTCGAAGGCCAGTACATGGGCCATCAGGTTGAGAATGTCTTCGCGCTCGTAACCGACCAGGGTCAGTTTGTTGAACGTGGCTTTCGCCGCCGCCGGGTCGCCGCTTTCGATCTGGTTCTCGATGGCCTGGGTCAGCGTTGCCTCGGCGAAGGCTTCGTCGTCGTCATTGTCGATGTCGGTGGGCTCGCTCATGGCGGTACTCCTGTGATGGGATGCACAGTGTGCCACGCCTGTGGCGGCAATGCCCGGGCATTGACGGGGCGCATGACGCTGGTCAGGAGCGGGCGTAAGGTCTATAAAAGCCGGGCCAACCCCTTACGGCCTGGAGGCTGTTACCTCATGCTCAAGCTTCATGGATTCTCGGTCAGCAACTACTACAACATGGTCAAGCTGGCCCTGCTGGAAAAAGGCCTGCCCTTCGAGGAAGTCACCTTCTATGGCGGCCAGGCGCCACAGGCGCTGGAAGTGAGCCCGCGAGGCAAGGTGCCGGTGCTGCAGACCGAACACGGCTTCCTCAGCGAAACCAGTGTGATCCTCGACTATATCGAGCAGACCCAGGGCGGCAAGGCGCTGCTGCCGGCCGACCCGTTCGGGCAAGCCAAGGTGCGTGAGCTGCTCAAGGAAATCGAGCTGTACATCGAACTGCCGGCGCGTACCTGCTATGCCGAATCTTTCTTTGGTATGCAGGTCGAGCCGCTGATAAAGGAAAAAGCCCGTGCCGACCTGCTGGCCGGTTTTGCCACGCTCAAGCGCAACGGCCGCTTCGCACCCTATGTGGCGGGTGAGCAACTGACTCTGGCAGACCTGATGTTCTGCTTCTCGGTCGACCTGGCCTGCGCGGTGGGCAAGAAGGTGCTGAACATCGACTTCCTGGCGGACTTCCCGCAGGCCAAGGCGTTGCTGCAGCTGATGGGCGACAACCCGCACATGGCGCGGATTGTGGCGGAAAAGGAGGCGGCGATGCCGGCCTTCATGGAGATGATTCGCAGCGGCAAGCGCTGAGTCTGGTGTTGGACCCTTCGCGGGCATGCCCGCTCCCACAGGGAAACGATGTACCTGTGGGAGCTGGCGTGCCCGCGAACGAGGGCGAAGCCCTCGCAATGGGCCTTAACGCGAAGCCAGCAGCGCCTTGCCGCGGGCGACGGCCGCACGCACCTGCGCCGGTGCGGTACCACCAATGTGGTTACGGGCATTCACCGAGCCTTCCAGGGTCAGCACGGCAAACACGTCCTGCTCGATCTGGTCGCTGAACTGGCGCAGTTCGTCCAGGCTCATTTCGGCCAGGTCCTTGCCGGTGTCCACGCCATACTTCACCGCGTGACCCACGATCTCGTGGCAGTCACGGAACGGCAGGCCACGGCGTACCAGGTAGTCGGCCAGGTCGGTAGCGGTGGAGAAACCGCGCAGGGCCGCTTCACGCATGATGGCGTGCTTGGGCTTGATTGCCGGGATCATGTCGGCAAAGGCACGCAGCGAGTCGCGCAGGGTGTCGGCGGCGTCGAACAGCGGTTCCTTGTCTTCCTGGTTGTCCTTGTTGTAGGCCAGCGGCTGGCCTTTCATCAGGGTCAGCAGGCCGGTCAGGGCGCCGAACACACGGCCGCTCTTGCCACGTACCAGTTCCGGCACGTCCGGGTTCTTTTTCTGCGGCATGATGGAGCTGCCGGTGCAGAAGCGGTCTGGCAGGTCGATGAACTGGAACTGCGCGCTGGTCCACAGCACCAGCTCTTCGGAGAAGCGCGACAGGTGCATCATCGCCACGCTGGCGGCGGCGCAGAATTCGATGGCGAAGTCGCGGTCCGACACGCCGTCCAGCGAGTTGCCGGCCACGGCTTCGAAGCCCAGCAGCTTGCAGGTGAGTTCACGGTCGATCGGGTAGGTGGTGCCTGCCAGCGCGGCGCTGCCCAGGGGCATGCGGTTGGCACGCTTGCGGCAGTCGACCAGGCGCTCGTAGTCGCGGCTGAGCATTTCGAACCAGGCCAGCAGGTGGTGGCCGAAGGTGACCGGTTGGGCCGTCTGCAGGTGAGTGAAGCCGGGCATGATGGTCTCGGCTTCACGCTCGGCCTGCTCCAGCAGACCCTGCTGCAGGCGGGTGATTTCGGCCAGGATCAGGTCGATTTCGTCGCGCAGCCAAAGGCGAATGTCGGTGGCCACCTGGTCGTTGCGGCTACGGCCGGTGTGCAGCTTCTTGCCAGTGATGCCGATACGGTCGGTCAGGCGTGCCTCGATGTTCATGTGCACGTCTTCGAGGTCGACACGCCAGTCGAAGGTGCCAGCCTCGATCTCGCCCTGGATGGTCTTCAGGCCATCGATGATGGTGTCGCGCTCGGCATCGCTGAGCACGCCGACCTGCGCCAGCATGGTGGCATGGGCGATCGAACCCATGATGTCGTGGCGGTACAGGCGCTTGTCGAAATCGACCGAGGCGGTGAAACGGGCGACGAAGGCGTCGACGGGCTCACTGAAGCGGCCGCCCCAGGACTGATTGGTCTTGTCGGTGCTCATGGATTCACTCATTGCAGGCGTGAACGAAAAAGTGGCGCCGATGATAGCAGGGTTGGGCTGGCCGCCGCAGGGCGCTGGTCGAGAGAAATGCGCGGAAAACGATAGAGAAGGATTTGCAGGAATGAACGGCAGTGTTCCACGGACCGTCTACAGTTGGACAGAGGACTGGCAGTGAATCTGCCGGCCGAGTGAATCTTTGGCCTTCGCACCGGTCTAGAGCGTGACCTTAGTGTCGCTCGAACCATACCTGTCTACGCTATACCTGTGCGAGACTCATTCAGGAATCCAGCGCAATTATGAATGTCCTGATCGTTGATGACGAACCCCAAGGCCGTGAGCGCCTTAGCCGGCTGCTCGGCGAACTGGAGGGTTACACCGTGCTGGAGCCTAGCGCCACCAACGGCGAGGAGGCCTTGGCGCTGATCGAAAGCCTCAAGCCCGATGTGGTCCTGCTGGACATCGGCATGCCGGGCCTGGACGGCCTGCAGGTTGCTGCTCGCCTGTGCGAGCGCGAGGCGCCGCCGGCGGTGGTGTTTTGCACCGGGGACGATGAATACGGTGCCGAGGCTTTCAAGGACAGTACCCTCAGCCATGTGACCAAACCTTTCCAGGCCCAGGCCTTGCGCGATGCCTTGCGCAAGGCTGAAAAGCCCAACCGCGCCCAATTGGCGGCGCTCACCAGGCCGGCCAATGAAGGCGGTGGCCCGCGTAGCCACATCAGTGCCCGCACGCGCAAAGGCATCGAGCTGATCCCTTTGCCCCAGGTGATCTATTTCATTGCCGATCACAAGTACGTGACCTTGCGCCACGAGGCCGGGGAAGTACTGCTCGACGAGCCGCTCAAGGCCCTGGAAGACGAGTTTGGCGAACGCTTCGTGCGTATCCACCGCAATGCGCTGGTCGCCCGTGAGCGTATCGAACGCCTGCAGCGCACGCCGCTGGGGCATTTCCAGCTATACCTGAAAGGCCTGGACGGTGACGCCCTGACCGTCAGCCGGCGCCATGTGGCCGGTGTGCGCAAGATGATGCAAACCCTCTGAGCCCTTTGCGCAAGTCTGTGGATCTGCTCGGGCTTTGTGGGAGCGGCCTTGTGTCGCGAAAGGGCCGCAAAGCGGCCCCAGCAAATTATGCATCACTGCCGAAATCCTGGGGCCGCTGTGCGGCCCTTTCGCGACACAAGGCCGCTCCCACAGCAGACCACGCACGGCCTGTTGATCCGTATCTGCTAGCGATACCGGCGATGCTGTTATCATCGACAGCATTTCTCTGGATCGGGGCGTTCCATGTCCACTCGCGAAATCCGCATTGCCACCCGTAAAAGTGCCTTGGCCCTGTGGCAGGCCGAATACGTCAAAGCCCGCCTCGAGCAGGCCCACCCCGGTCTGCTGGTGACCCTGGTGCCCATGGTCAGCCGTGGCGACAAGCTGCTCGACGCGCCGCTGGCAAAGATCGGTGGCAAGGGCCTGTTCGTCAAGGAACTGGAAACCGCCCTGCTGGACAACGAAGCCGACATCGCCGTGCATTCGATGAAGGACGTGCCCATGGACTTCCCCGAAGGCCTGGGCCTGTATTGCATCTGCGAGCGGGAAGACCCGCGCGATGCCTTCGTTTCCAATACCTTTGACAGCCTCGATGAGCTGCCTGCCGGCAGCATCGTCGGTACCTCCAGCCTGCGTCGCCAGGCCCAGTTGCTGGCGCGTCGCCCGGACCTGCAAATCCGCTTCCTGCGCGGCAACGTCAACACCCGCCTGGCCAAGCTGGATGCCGGTGAGTACGACGCCATCATCCTCGCCGCCGCCGGCTTGATCCGCCTGGGCTTCGAAAACCGCATCACCTCCACCATCAGCGTCGATGACAGCCTGCCGGCTGGCGGCCAGGGCGCGGTGGGCATCGAATGCCGCAGCGCCGACCAGCAAATCCACGCGCTGCTGGCGCCGCTGCACCATGCCGATACCGCCGACCGAGTGGTGGCCGAACGCGCCCTGAACAAACGCCTGAATGGTGGCTGCCAGGTACCGATTGCCTGCTATGCGGTGCTGGAAGGTGACCAGCTGTGGCTGCGTGGCCTGGTCGGCCAGCCCAGCGGCGGTACCCTGCTGGTGGCCGATGCCCGCGCCCCACGTACTGCCGCCGAAACCCTGGGCGTGCAGGTGGCCGAGGACCTGCTGGGGCAGGGCGCCGAGGCCATCCTCAAGGAAGTCTACGGCGAGGCCGGCCACCCGTGAGTTCGTGGCGCCTGTTGCTGACCCGGCCTGCCGAGGACTGTGCGGCGCTGGCGCAAAGCCTGGCAGCGGCGGGGGTAGCCAGCAGCTGCCTGCCGCTGCTGGCAATCGAGCCCGTCGTTGTGGATAACCAGCAACGCCTGTTGCTGGAAGGCCTGCAGGGCTTCCAGGCGATCATCGTGGTCAGCAAGCCGGCTGCCCGCTTGTTGCTTGAGCAACTGGCCAAGGCCGGCCTGCAGCCACCCGTGCAAGGCTGGTTCACTGTGGGCGAGGCAACCGCCGCCGTGCTGCAGGGTGCGGGCCTGGCGGTGAGCTTCCCCCCACGTGGCGATGACAGCGAAGCGTTGCTGGCGCTGCCAGCCCTGCGCCAGGCAGTTGCCGTGCCGGCACCGCGGATCTTGATCGTTCGTGGCGTCGGAGGTCGCGAACTGCTGGCAGAGCGTCTTGCAGAGCAAGGTGCTAGTGTCGATTATCTGGAACTGTATCGTCGCTGCCTGCCGGCTTACCCGGCGGGCACCCTGATGCGCCGCATCGAAGCGGAACGCCTCAATGGCCTGGTGGTCAGCAGTGGGCAGGGTTTTGAACACTTGCAGCAGATGGCCGGCGCCGATTGGCCGCAGCTGGCGCGTCTGCCGCTGTTCGTGCCCAGCCCTCGGGTTGCCGAGCAGGCCAGGGCCGCCGGGGCCCAACAGGTTGTGGATTGCCGTGGCGCCAGTGCCACGGCCTTGCTGGCAGCCGTGCAGCGCAGCGCTGCACCTGCCTCTTAAGGCGCTAAGCTGAACGCGATGCGCCCCCATGCAAAGGATGGATACGTGAGCGAGACTGTCTTGTCCAATAACGATCAGCCGTCGGCACAGGCGCCGGCGGAACCCGTCACCGCCCCACCTGCCAAGCGCTCCGGCAGTGGCCTGGCAACGTTGGCCCTGCTGTTGGGCGCGGCCGGGGTGGCGGTAGGTGGCTGGGGTGTCTGGCAGGTGCGTCAACTGCAAGGCAGCGAATTCAACCAGGGCCAGCACATCGAGGCGCTGAACCAGCGCGCCGAAGCCCTGCAGCAGCGTGAACAGCAGATCAGCGCGCAGCTGGCCAGCCTGCCGGCGGCCAGCGAGCTGGAAGACCGCCGCCGCCTGGTGGCGCAGTTGCAAGGCGACCAGCAACGCCTCAGCCAGCGCCTGGAAACCGTACTGGGCGAAAGCCGCAAGGAATGGCGCCTGGCCGAGGCCGAGCACCTGCTGCGCCTGGCCACCCTGCGCCTGTCTGCGCTGCAGGACATCACCAGCGCCAAGGCTTTGGTCGAGGGGGCGGACGAGATCCTGCGCGAGCAGAGCGATCCGGGTGCCTTCGCCGCCCGTGAGCAACTGGCGCGCAGCCTGGCCACGCTCAACAGCACCCAGCAACCGGACCGTACCGGCCTGTTCCTGAAACTGGCCGCTCAGCGTGAGCTGGTGCAGCAACTCAGCGCCCAGTCGCCGGAGTTCGACACCAATGCCGATGCCTTGGGCGCGCTCACCGCCGATGGTGACGGCGCCAGTCGCCTGTCCCAGTGGTGGGCCGAGATCTCCAAGTACTTCCAGATCGACTTCAACGCCGATGACAACGTGCGTCCGCTGCTGGCCGGGCAGCAACTGAACCAGCTGCGCCTGGCCCTGAGCCTGACCATCGAGCAGGCCCAGTGGGCAGCGCTCAATGGCGACAGCAAGGTGTACACCCAGGCGCTGGACGACGCCCGCAGCGTGCTGCTGGCCAACTTCAACGCCGACAACCCGCAAAGCAAGGCCATGCTTGACAGCCTCAACGCCCTGGCCGAACAGCCGGTATCGGTGGTTACCCCCGACCTCAGCGAAAGCCTGGCCGCAGTGCAGGCCTATATACAGCGCCGGCACCTGCCGGCCGAGGCTGAAGGGGGCAAGCCATGAAGCGTGTCTACCTGCTGGCCGTGCTGGCGATCGTGGTCGCCGCGGCGCTGGGTATTGCGGTCGCCAAGCACAGCGGCTACGTGCTGATCTCCTATGGCAGCTTCCGCTACCAGTCGGGGCTGTGGGCGGCCCTGGCCGGCTTGCTGGCTGTAGTGCTGCTGCTGTGGCTGGTGCGCTACCTGGTCGGCCTGGTGCTGACTTCCAGCGGCGTGGTCAACCCGTGGTCGCGGCGTAATCGCAGCCGGCGCGTTCGTCTGGCCATCGAGCAGGGCCAGCTGGACCTCGCCGAGGGCCGTTGGGCCAGTGCCCAGCGCCATCTGCACCGTGCCGCCGAGGCCGAGCGCCAGCCGTTGCTGTACTACCTCGGTGCCGCGCGTGCCGCCAACGAGCAAGGCCGAACCGAAGACAGCGACAACCTGTTGGAACGTGCTCTGGAGCGCCAGCCGCAAGCGGAACTGGCTATCGCCCTGACCCATGCACAGTTGCAGATGGACCGTGGCGAAAGCGACGGCGCCTTGGAAACCCTGCTGGCCATGCAGGAGCGCCACCCGCACAACGGCCAGGTGCTGCGCCTGCTGCAGCGCCTGCACCTGGAGCGCGGCGACTGGTCGGCACTGATCCGCCTGCTGCCTGACCTGCGCAAGGGCAAGGTGCTGCCAGCCGCCGAGCTGGCAGCCCTGGAACAACGTGCCTGGGGCCAGAACCTGAGCCTGGCCACCACCCGTGGCGAGGACGCGCAAAGTGCCCGTCAGGCCTTGGAGCGCGCCTGGCAGCAACTGACCGCGGCCCAGCGCCAGGAGCCACAGCTGGTGCTGGCCTATGCCGAGCAATTGCGCCAGGTGGGTGCCCAGAGCGAAGCCGAACAAGTGCTGCGTACCGCCCTCAAGCGTGAATACGAAAGCCACCTGGCCCGCCTGTACGGCCTGGTGCGCGGCGATGACCCGGCGCGCCAGCTGCAAACAGCCGAAGGTTGGCTCAAGGCCCACCCGCAAGATGCCAGCCTGCTGCTTACCCTGGGCCGTCTGAGCCTGCAGAACCGCCTGTGGGGCAAGGCGCGCGACTACCTGGAAAGCAGCCTGCGCATGGAGCGCAACCCCGAGGCCTGTGCCGAGCTGGCGCGCCTGCTCGCCGGCCTTGGCGAGACCGAGCGCAGCAACCAGCTGTTCCAGGAGGGCCTCGGCCTGCTGGACGAGCGCCTGCTAGCCCTGCCTTTGCCCGAAGGCGTACGCGCCTGACCTACCCCAGGGCCCGCGCAAAGGCGCGGGCCTTGGGGGCGGGTAACCTTTCTCTCGATGTAAGTTAGATCTGCAATCCATTTCTTCAGACGTTTCCTACTGCATAGTTGGAAATTTCCTTCGCGATTCAGCGACTTGTCGTTGCTGTCGCGCCTTGAAACAAAGCGCGTCTTTCCTCTACCGTTTCAGGCCACTTCATTATCCCGGGACCTTCACCGCCCATGTTGCCGGCCCGTTTGCGCACCTTTTTCCTACCTGCCTGCCTTGCTGCACTGGCGGTACTGGCCGCGTCCTTCCACCTGGAAAGCGTCCTCGGGCTGGTGCCCTGCCCATTGTGTTTCAGCCAGCGGCTGCTGCTTGGCCTGTACGCGCTGCTGTGCCTGGCGGCGGTGCTGCAGGCACCAAGTACGGCGGGCATTCGCTGTTACGCGCGGGCGACGCTGGGCTGTTCGCTGGCCGGGGCGTTGCTGGCAGCGCGACATGTCTGGTTGCAAGGGGATGACGGGGCCATCCCGGTCTGCCCGGTGCCGCTCGGGCGGCTGTTCGAGCAATCCTGGGGCGAGGCGGCCCGGCAATTGTTGTTCGGCGGCCCGGATTGCAACTCGCTGGCCTGGAGCTTTCTCGACCTGACCCTGCCCGAGTGGAGCCTGCTGGCCTTCCTGCTGCTGGCGGTGCTGCCCTTGAGTTGCCTGCTGGCGTATCGTTTCCGCACCCTGGCGAGAACATGACCTGGCGCAAGGTTGCGCCATTGGCACGACCAATGGCCATGTAACAGGGTATTAAACACTTGTATGAACTTTGTCCGCTGCGTACCTTGAAGGGCAGCACGCGCGGGAATAATCTCCCAGCACGCATACCGAAAACACAACTGCTCGATGCCGCCTGCTGATGTCACCTTTGTGCTGCACGGTCGTGGTGCGAGGTGCAGCGGCATCTACCCAGAAGGGAAGAGATCGCCATGCTCGATAGTTGTCAGAACGCTCAGGAACGCTGGGGTGGGGTTCACAAACTGATCGACCGCTGGCTGGAGGAGCGCCAGGAACTGGTGCAGGCTTTCCGCGCGCTGCGCGATGCCAAGCCGGCCTTCGCCGACAAGGACACGAACGGGGACTTTTGCGCGCTCCTTGTCGACTACGTTTCGGCGTGGCATTTCGAGGTCTGCGAGCAGCTGGTCAGTGAGGCCAAGGCCTTCGGCGACGAGAAGGCGCTGATGCTGGCCGAAGAGATCAACCCACGGATCAACGACATTACTCAGATCGCACTGGCCTTCAATGACCATTGCGCCAAGGGTGAATGCAAGGACACCGAACGCTTTGCCGAAAAGCTGGGCAAGCTGGGTGGCCTGCTGCACGAGCGCTTCGAACTGGAAGACTGCCTGATCGAAGTGTTGCACAACGCGCACAAGGAAGAAGGCGCGGTCCAGGCCTGAGAGTTGGCGTCAGTCGCCAACCGCCAGCAGTTCGATCTCGAACACCAGGGGTGTATAGGGTTCGATCAGGTCGCCCGCGCCCTCGGCGCCATAAGCTTGCGCTGAGGGAATCACCAGGCGCCATTTGGCGCCGGTGTGCATCTTTGGCAAGGCCACCTGCCACCCTTCGATTACCGAGTCCAGGCTGAACCACTGGGGCGTCTGGTTCTGGTCGAACACCGAGCCGTCTGGCAGCCTGCCCACGTAGCGCACTTGCACTTTGCCACCGGCTTTGGGCTGCGCACCCGTACCTGCTTGCAGTTCGCTGTAGAGCACGCCCTCCGGTAGTTCGTGCACGCCATAACGACCACGCTCGTTGGCCATGAAACGTGTTTCGGCAGCTTGAAGTTTCTGCATGGCGGCATCGCCTTCCTGGGCTTCCTGCTGCTGGAGCAAGGCCTGCATGCGTGCCTTGTCGAGTTTCAGCGGTTGCCCCTGGTAGGACTGGCGCAGGCCTTCTACCAGCGCATCCAGTTGCAGGCCCGGCATATCCTGGCGCAGCCGCTCACCCAGGCTGGCGCCGATGCTGTAGGCGAGGTCATGTTCTTCGCTGTCAGCCAAGGCGATGGGTGCCAGCAGGCATAAACCTAAAACAAGATATCGAGGCATGGTGAGTTCCTGCGCCAATGAGCGGGGAAGTATGCCAGTGTTCGTTATTTGTATTTGCCTTTTTACGCCCGCTGTAGGAGCGGCCTTGTGTCGCGAAAGGACAGCGGAGCAGCCCCGGCGATATTTGCCCTGGCGCTGAAACCGGGGGCCGCTCCGCGCCCCATCGCGACACAAGGCCGCTCCTACAGGGGGCTGTGCAGTACAGATAATTGCCAAATATCAGCAATGATTTATTCAGCAACTACACTTGCTCGGAGCTGCAAGATAACAACTTTGCCCAGGCATGCAACGCGGCGTAAATAATACTGTCAACATGCCCTAGCGGCGGTAGCAGCAGAAGCATAGTATGAGCCGCAATCTCGTCAGCCAGGAGGTAAACCATGTCGGCTAAAAAGAAGCCAGTAAGCACGCCGTTACACCTGCTCCAGCAACTTTCGGGCAGCTTGCTCGAACACTTGGAAGATGCCTGCTCGCAAGCGCTGGCTGATGCGGAAAAACTGCTGGCCAAGTTGGAAAAGCAGCGTGGCAAGGCCCAGGAAAAACTGCACAACGGTCGCCTGAAACTGCAAGACGCGGCCAAGGCAGGTAAAGCCAAGGCGCAGACCAAGGCGCAAAAAGCCATTGGAGAACTTGAAGAACTGCTCGACTCCCTCAAGGAGCGTCAAACCCAGACCCGTTCTTATATTCAGCAACTCAAGCGCGATGCCCAGGACAGCCTCAAGCTGGCCCAAGGTGTAGGCAAGGTTCGCGAAGCTGCAGCCAAGGCGCTTGACCAGCGTGCTGCCAAGACCTCCAAACCGGCAGCCGCCAAACCCGTCACCAAGGCTGCTGCGGCCAAACCTGCAGCCAAGCCGGCCGCCAAGGCCACTGCTGCTGCCAAACCTGCGGCTAAGCCAGCCGCCAAGGCCACTGCTGCTGCCAAACCTGCGGCCAAGCCAGCCGCCAAGGCCACTGCTGCTGCCAAACCTGCGGCCAAGCCAGCCGCCAAGGCCACTGCTGCTGCCAAACCTGCGGCCAAGCCAGCCGCCAAGGCCACTGCTGCTGCCAAACC